>NZ_JBRKJK010000001.1:0-416234 GCF_052983295.1 Porticoccus sp. GXU_MW_L64
ATCGGTCTTGTTGCCGGGTTGATTACTCGGCCTTTGAAAGGCTTGAGCCGTATGCAGGGAAACTTGCACGTACGGTTCTTAGGGGAGCCGGCAGTAGCAATACTGTCGGCTTACCCGACCACAGCACCACTGAATCAACACTGTGCTATTGCAGCCTCAATAGCAAAACCGCAGGTCACAACCTGCAAAAATCGGTACTGCCCGACTGCGTTCAATGCAGCAGCAAAAACGCAAGCCAGCAATACCACCCCTACGGGAGAAAAAACTCCCGCAGGGTGTTGTTCTCCCTTTCAACCATGAATAGGAGAATAACCATGGAATACCTGGATATGCACGGCACCGTGGCGCTGAAAAAAGACGCGGACATGAGCGTGGTTCGACACCTCGTGGGCAAATTGCGAGAAATCGAGTTCAGCGGCAGCGGCTTTGTGGATCTTCGCATTGGTTGTCAGCAAATCAGCATTTCGGCAGAAGGCGCGATTGCTGACAGCCATTGTCTACGCAAAGCCTTGCGACAATTGCAAAATCAATTGCATGAGGACTCCACAATAGAGGTCGATTCAGCACTTTGGGAAACCAATGTATCTTTCAAACATTTAGTGAAAGTCCCAGTGGATAAGTTGGACACGCCCTCTGCAAAAAAGTGGAATTTGCCAGCCGCGCAACAAACACTTTCTGGCCTGGTTGGCAATGCCGTAAAGCGCCTGAAACAAGCTGAGCTAAACGGCAAGTTGAAAGCCAACACACAGAAACTGGTGACCGCGATGACGACTGCTCTAAACATATCCTTTATCAAAAGGTGGGCCATCTACTCGGAGGACGATAATTCCTTTTTCTCAAAAAAAGGCAAATGGAGTCCTGACTTGCAAAAGGCCCTGTTTTTCAAAGCAGAAATCGATGCCATTATCCACTATGTAGAGGAGTTTGGCTGTCATCCCGACGACGATGAAATTGTCAAAGTTCGCCTGTTAATATCCTAGAAATTCAAACCCTACCTCCGTAGGGTTTTTTCTATGGCCGTGTAAAACCTCAATCAACCCTTTCTTAAAGCCAAAAACTATTTAAAAGGCCGAATGCTTTTCCGTCCCATGTGGATTGCCCCCTGATTAATCTTCTCACCACATTGACGTTGAGAAGGGCAAACAGGTGAACAACAGGAAATACTCAATCCGAGCAGTGACCATCATGGTAGGGCTGCTTCAAACCACACCATTATTAGCCAGTGACCAGTTTGTTGCTGATGGGCGTTATACAACGCTAAAAGTTGGGGCCACCACAGAACAAACCAATCTGTTGGATGCCATCATCCGCACAACAATACCGAATCGATACATCACTATTGGCCAAGGGCTGGCCTATCTCGTTAAGCCTTATGGATTCCGCCTGTCTTTCCAACCCGAATATCCCCAGGGGCAGTCAGTTTTACTCAGCCTGCCACTTCCTCAACCACTGCGCAGTATTGGCCCAATAACGGTCTCAGAGGCTATCCGCGTTTTTGGTGGTGAGAGCTATACCGCCCATATCAACCCCGTTACACGCAAAATCAGCTATCAACTCAAAGACACCCATAAGCAGTATGTGTCCGAGACGGATATTCAAGAGGCACACGAGCGCTGGAAAAGTATTGTTGAATCTCTGGCGAACAAACAACCGCCCCGCAGAAAAAGGCATAAACCCGCACAATCCGCTCTACGTACCTATGGCCCGGTCGAGCAGGGCGAAACCCTGGGCAGCATCGTTCGGTATTTTCAGTGGCACGGGCTGACACTGGAGCAAGCCTTGGTGGAAACCGCCAGAGCCAATCCTGATGCTTTCACTCACGAGAATATGAACAACCTCCGTGTTGGTGTCATTCTCAATATTCCAGATTTCAACCCACAAGAAGCCCTTCCCGTACCACAGGCTGAAACCATTGTGGAAGCCCACTATCAACAGTGGATTGAGCAGCAGGACGACACTCAATGAGCAGGGCCACATCAACAATAGCCTTGTTGTCGCCCTTGCTCATTCTGGTGCCAGAGGTGTTTGCCGACAACTCAGTGCCAAATGCTGAGTCATCTACTACTCGTCAAACTACGGTTCGATTTAGTGAGGCTCTGGAGTCCCAAGCCCAGCGCTGGTCGCTAACAGCGGATGAGTATCAAACGTACCTGGCATTGCTCAATGGCCCACTGGGCAAATGGAACCCCAATATTGACCCCTTGCTGGCACTGGGCATGTATGCCACCTCCCCAGAGCAATCCAAACGATACGCCGAGTTGTATGCTCGCCAGGAGCACGATCTGACCCAACGCACATTGGCGTTCCAGCGCCTCTACCAACAAGCTTTTAATCGGCTGTACCCGAATCAAGGGTTGATTCATTCCAAGTTGCTGACCCCGTATTTTCAGCACCGGCAACAAAAATCCGAACGTCAATGGCACCATCAAAAGGCCAAGAGCCAGCTACAGGCTGGTGACCGGCTGCTGACTTTTGTTTCAAAAGACTGTAATGACTGCCAAACAAAAATAACCCGTTTAATGGGCCTGATCTCAACAACCCGTGATACCCGCATCGATCTGTACCTGGTTGGTGTACAGGGCGATGCAGTGGTAAGGCGCTGGGTTCAGGCCCACCAAATTGACTCCCAATGGATAGAGAGCCAGCGCCTTACCCTGAATAAAGACGAAGGCCTGTATCAGCGCCTTCGTCAACGCACGGGTTCCAAAACCCAATCCAGCTTCTCGGTGTTTCTGAAGCGGAGTGATCAAATCTACCAATTGAAGAACCAGGCGTTAGGGTTATGAGGCTGTCCGTCAAAAACTGGTTGGCAGGCGCAGCATTGCTCCAGTCGATGGAGTTGGCTGCTCTGGAAGATATTCCATTGGCCTATTTGGTGGTGGCCAAATCCGTAGAGGTGCCAGCGGACATTTTGTATTCCGTGGCACTGGCGGAAAGCGCCAGGCCGTACCGCCAACAACCAAAACCCTGGCCATGGACGCTGAATATCAATGGCCAAGGTATTTACTGCGACAGCCGTGAAGATGCCCTGCACCGACTAACCGATGCCATTCGACGCAATCAGTTGGTGGATATTGGCTTGATGCAGATTAACTGGCACTGGCACAAGCAACGGTTTGCCAGCCCAAACGATGCGTTGTTGCCCATGCACAATCTCAAAGCCGGGGCGCAAGTGTTGCGAGAGCAATACAACAACACCGGGGAATGGTGGCAGGCCGTAGGCCGCTACCACGACCCCGGTCAAGACAAAACATCACGGGCGGCAGCAGCCAACTACCGCCAGCGCGTCAAACAGCACTGGCAGGCCAACTTCCAATGAGGTGGCTGCTGCTGTGCCTGTGCCTGGGGGCACCACCTGTGTTGTGGGCGAAAGCGCTGATCGTTATTCACGATTCGGGCAACACATCCTCCGTCGAACAATACCTGCCCAAACCCATCAAGCAGGCAGAGAAGCGAAAGCCCGCGTTGCCATTCACGCTGCCTATAACCACGCCGTCCATGACGCCGGGTAAGGTAGCAACTACTGCAAAGAGCTTTCCCCATCTCCAGCAACCGCTGTTTCTGATTGGCACTGACCCAACATCTCGGACCTGGCTTAAGGCCCGGCGAGAATCGCTGATTCAAGCCGGAGCCGTGGGGCTGATTGTCGAAGCCACTTCCCTCGAAGACATTCAACGAATCACCAAAATCGCCCCCGAGCTTCGCATGGTTCCCGCATCCGCCGAATCCATTGCCAACCAACTGGGTATTCGTCACTACCCAATTCTGATCTCACGGCAAGGCTGGGAGCAGTGACCGACAAGTACGAAGTGGAAGTCCTGCTCAGGCCGCCAGTGGAATTGGCTTCCGCAACGGTGGCGCTGTGCGGCGCAGCGATTGTTTTGATGGCTCCCCATACCTTGATGATGACACCAACAGTAGCGTACGCCAGTGCCATCTTGCTGCTGATCATCGCCGCAAAAAGAGGGAAGCAGGCTTGGCGAGTTTTGCGCTATCAGCGGCACCTTAAGCGCACACCGCGCTACACCATGTCATCCCGCCAAATACCCACTAGCCAATCGGTGTTGTTTCTGGGTAGGGGCTTTCGCTGGAATCAGACTCATACCGAGCGGCTGTATGCGGCCAGAGACAAACGGGCCGAGCGATACCTGCAACCCAGCGCCTTCAAACAGTGGGTACGCCGACAGGAGATTGCCTGGGAGCGAACTCCTGTCCTCAAACACCTGGCCCGGTTAACGGCCATCGACTCTCCCTTCAATCCTTTGCGACCACCGTCCCCCAGCGGTGGCGATCCTGTGATTCACGGGGTCGGTATCGAAAGCGAAACCAATGCCACCATGCCGCTATCTGAAAGGGTGGGCCACATGGTGGTCGTGGCCAGAACCCGTCACGGCAAAACCCGCCTTGCGGAGCTGCTTACTACTCAGGATATACACCGAAAAAATAACTGTGTGATTGTCTTCGACCCCAAAGGCGATGCGGACTACCTAAAACGTATCTATCTTGAAAGCCAGAAAGCCAAACGACCACTCATCATCTTCCATCTGGGTTATCCAGAGCTCAGTGCTCGCTATAACGCCATTGGCTCCTTCTCTCGCATTACTGAAGTGGCCACTCGAATTGCGAACCAGTTACCGGGAGAAGGAGATGCCAGCGCTTTCAAAGAGTTTGCCTGGCAATTTGTGAATGTAATTGCTGTTGCTTTGGAGGCCTTGGGTGAAAAACCCGACTTCTTAAAAATTAGGCGCTATATCTCGGATATTGACCCACTACTGATTCGATATGGAAGGTACTGGCTTGCTGAAAATAGCGAAGATGACTGGCAGACCGAAATTGAAATCGTACATGACCAATTGAGCCCAAAATCATTGCCAAGAGTAGACCAAGGAAAGGATTTAGAAGCCATTGCTCTTGTGCAATATCTCAAGGAGCAGGAAGTAGTTGATCAGATATTAGAAGGACTAATCTCCGCTTTTCGATATGATCGGGAATATTTTCATAAAATTACAGTGGCAGTTAAGCCATTCTTGGATAAGCTTACAACAGGAAGTATAGGTGACATACTGGCTCCAGACCCAACGAGCAAGGACAAGAATCGTCCCATCCTGGACTGGGCAAATGCCATCCGTAATAACGCGGTAGTGTATGTGGGGTTGGATGCCTTGACCGAGCCGGAAGTAGCCAGCGTTGTTGGCGCCTCCGCGTTTAGCGATCTGACCAGCTTGGCTGGTCATATATTCAAACACGGCATTGATCCACCAGACAATAAGATTGGAACTCAACGAAAAACACCAAGCATTGTTATACATGGAGAAGAGTTTTCTGATCTGATCGGCCCGCAATTCAAGACCTTGATCAACAAAAGTGGCGGCGCGGGCTACGAGCTAGTTTTGTACACCCAGACTTGGAGCGACCCAATAGCCGAATTGGGCAGTGAAGCCAAAGCCGGCCAGTTGGCGGGCAATATCGGCACCATGCTCATTATGGGCGTCAAGGAAGTGGCCACCTGCGAGATGTTCACCAAGCAACTGCCCGAAGTCAGTGTCAGTGAGATTATGGCTGTCTCTGGAGTAACCGATGCAACGGATGGTACGGGCAGCATTAACTTTACATCAAACAATCAAGATCGAGTCAGTATCAACCGGGTACCCATGATCTCCCCAGCGGATATCGTTGCACTACCCAAGGGCCAGGCCTTCGTACTCCTCAAAGGCAGTGAGCTCTGGAAAATCCGCATCCCGATGCCCACCAAGGCGGATGATCAGGAATTGCCCGACGACCTTGGTCAAATGCTGCAACAAATGCGCAAGGGCTACACCTCCATCGCCGATTGGCCCAGTTATCAGGGTCGATAACCGATGCCACGGCAACAAAATTACCCACCACCCAGACGCAAAGAACCAGGGCCAATAGGGCGCTTACTGTCGAGCATCACGCAATTTGTCGTGTGGTTACTGGTCAGTTTGATCCTGTCCATCTTGATGGAATGGGTGGGCATGGCCTACTTCTGGCCAGAGGAAAAAAGCGAGCATGCAAAGGCAGTACTTGAAGCTGACAAAAGCTACCTGAATCATCACATCTCTGCACAAACCAATGCCTTCAAGCACAAGATCGCCACGAAGGCTCATCTCCTGACTCAATGGCTTGAAAAGGCATTGAAACCTTCCAAATCGACAAAGCAGAACAATTTCAGTCTGAAGGGCCTGCAAAGATGGTCAAGCAACCTGAAAAGCCGTTATTATGACCACATCCTGGCAGCAGGTTATGTCTCGCAGACGTTTATTATCCGCGTGACACTGATCCTGTTCTCACTCCCGGTATTCCTGCTTGCAGGCTTAGTCGGGACGGTAGACGGACTGGTCGAAAGAGACCTGAGGCGCTGGGGTGGTGGCAGGGAAAGCAGTAATGTCTTTAACCTGGCCAAACGATCTGTCATGCCCGCCTTTGTCGCCGCTTGCGTGATCTATATTGGCCTACCACTCAGTCTGAACCCCGCACTCATCATCCTACCCTTCGCCTGCCTTTACGGCCTGACTGTCCGAATAACATTTGAACGCTTAAAGAAATATTTTTGAGTAATAAAGCATAAGTTAAAACAGCAGGTTAATAACACTGAAAAATAAATGTCTGCTTTCGACCCAAAGCGGACATTTATTATGCAGATATGTACGAGTAGCTTTATATAGTAAGGACATTGGATTATGAAATTATTAAAATTCCGAGTAACAAACTTCCGATCTGTAACCGATAGTGGTTGGCTTGATGTTTCCGATGTGACCGCACTAATCGGTGAAAACGAAGCAGGGAAGACAAATTTACTGCTACCTCTTTGGAAATTTAATCCGACTGCCGCTGGTGAAATTAGCCTACTTGATGATATGCCACGTAGTCGATACGCGGAAATGCGCACTACGCCAGAATCTCATCGCTTCATCTACTGCGAATTCCAATTGAATGACTCCGATATTCAGATTGCAAACGATTACGGCGTCGAGCTTAAAGAAGACGCAACAATAATTGCTCGACGCAATTTCGGCGGAGGATATGGATTCGAATTTCCTGATTTTCCCGAAGTAGACTTTTTAAATACTTACAACCCTGCGCTTGAAAAGCTTGCAGAGTCAGAAGACGAAGAGCCTAACAAAGGACCCACCCTTTGGCGAAAGTTCATAAATCGGATACCGCATTTTGTCTATTATTCGAACTACGGCAATCTAGATGATCAAATTTACCTCCCGCATGTCGTCGAGAATATGGATCGCGACGATCTCGGTCAACGAGAAGCGGCAAAGACACGCACTCTTAAAGTCCTATTTGATTTGGTAAGCCTAAGCGCTGAGGAAATGCTAGAGCTGGCTCGTTCAACTGGAGTGGTCGAGAGAGTAAACCAGCACGGTCATAGTATTGGGAGCGTTACAGACAAGACTGACGAAGAGATATTAGAAGACGATAAGCAGCTTCGTGAGCGCTTAGCGCTTCTTCAATCTGCTTCCTCAAAACTAACAAAAAACTTCTCGGATTGGTGGAAGCAGGGTGATTATAGGTTCCGGCTTGTCGCTGATGGGAATTATTTCCGAATTTTAGTTGCTGATGAGCGCCGCCCAGAGGAAATCGAACTTGAAAACAGAAGTGCAGGTCTTCAGTGGTTCCTTAGTTTCTTTTTGGTATTCACTTATGAAAGTGAAGATACACATGAAGGCGCAATCGTGTTACTTGACGAGCCTGGACATTCCTTACACCCACTTGCGCAGCGAGATTTGACGGAGTTTTTCAATAATCTCGCAAAAACAAACCAGCTAATTTTTACCACCCACTCGCCATTTATGATTGACGCAGATCGTCTGGATCGTGTTCGAAAAGTGTACGTAGGCGAAGATGGTAGTACTGAGGCGTCAAGTGATCTAGGTATTACTAAAGGTGCTAAAGGTTTGAAAGATAAAGGAGCAACCTACGCTGTCCATTCTGCGTTGAATTTGACGGTATCGGAGAGCCTACTGCTAGGCTGTGAGCCAATCATCGTAGAAGGCCCATCAGACCAGCACTACTTAACCGCAATCAAAACTATTTTGATTGGCAAGCGAAAGATTGCGCCTAAGTCCGAACTAGTGTTTCCCCCCTCTGGTGGTGCCAAGACTGCAAAAGTCATCGCGTCAATTTTATCGGGGCGCGATGATATTCTACCTAAGGTGCTCCTAGACAGTGATGCCGCTGGGAAGCAGGCAATAAAGTCTTTACGAGATGATCTTTATTCTGATGCTAAGGATCGAGTATTCGAAACTGATGAAGTGTTCACCAACCTCAAAGGTACTGAAATCGAAGATCTTATGCCCACTAACCTAGTGATTCAGGTACTTGACCGAATGGAGCGACGAGCCGATCAAGATTTTGAAGACGTTCATGACCCAAAGAAGCCGATCATCCCTCAGATAAAGAATTGGGCTGAACAAGAAGGCTTCGTTATGGAACATGGATGGAAAGTGAAGCTCGCTCTAGGTGTCAAGGATAAGCTTTTAGCGAATACAGTTCGGTATGTTGAGGAAGAGGATATAAAACGATGGAAAGAGCTTTTCGATAAATTAATTTGATCTCTCTTGGATAATTAATCGCTCCTAAAATTGCTCAAGGGCGTGGCTTTGAAAGTCCGTTTTGGCTGCTGGTAGATAAAAGTTACCATGTTATAACCACTCAAATCGTACATTGATATAAAAAATATATGGAGAGATTGTGCGTAAACTGAATATTCCTGAAATATTTAAAAGCGAAGCTGATGACCTCATGAAAGTCAGAGAGAATGCTATTCGTATTCATGGAACTGGGGATATAAAATCGGCAGGAAATGAGATTGAGGAACATGTACGTGAAATTTTTAGAAGGATGCTTCCTAAAACTGTATATGTAACACATGGGCACCTGATAGATGAGAACGGATCAGTTAGCCCTCAGCTGGATATAATTGTATCTGATGCTGCCAATCTTCCTTCGTTAATGACCACAAAAGATGGGACAGAATACGTACCAATTGATTCTGTATATGCATGTGGTGAAGTAAAATCAACTTATTACAAAAACTCTAATTATATCGATACTTTTTCTGATGTGTTATCAAAAGTAAACGAAGAAATGGCTCACAAAGAAATTCCTAATACAGCGTATTCTGGGAAATTTGATGGGTCAACCTTGATAAGGGATATGTATCTCGGCAAGAGGAACAAAACACTCAATAAAATATTTTCCTTCATGATATTTGTAGATAAGGGAGATTTTAAGTTTGATGATGTTAAGCATCTGCTAAAGAATACTGACAAAAGAAACTTACCAGGCCTCAGTGTCTTATTGAATTCGGGGGCAATCCTTTTTGGAAAAATAGATGAGGATAAATTTGCTAGTACGCGTTATCCAGATGAGGCCGAAGATGAAAGCTATAAATGGTATTTTTCTCCATTTCCTCCTATAGGCGAGAATGGTTCGTTAGAAGGAAACACCTTAGGTTATCTTTACTATTCGATTCTTGAGCACATTAATGATTCGTTTCTTGAGCCGCCAAACCTTAGCAACTACTTATCTTCGATGATGGTTGGTAGACGCTCGTTGCTTCAATGTGTCGATGAAAATTAGTGTACAGGTATGTTAATATTAATGCTCTTTCGTTAGGACTCTAAAGTCCGCTTTTGGCCGGAGGCTTGGTCGCATTTACTTATGCGACACAATGCCCTTGGACAGATAATTTTTTGAAAAGATGCGGTGAAGCAATAGCGCTTTCTGGGTAATCAGCAATACGTTTTTGAAATTCTGGGTTGGTAAAAGCATTGCGAAAACTTTCCACGCTTTCCCAGATTGCATAGTTAATATAAGTAGAACTACCGCCTATTCCTTTATGCATTTGTGTTGAAATGTATCCCGGCTGCTTTTTCATGAAATCTGCATCATGGGACCATGCATTAAGCAATGCTTCTTCTTCTTCTGGATCGATAGTAAATACATTAATGAGAACGACAGAACCATCCTCGTTGGATTGTATTTGATCAGCGATACCCACTTTGTCGTTAAGTTCTTTAAAATCCACCATGTTATTTTTCCTTTGTTTGTTTCTTTCGTTTTAATTTTCCTGTCATCATTAAGCCGTCTCGCATGTTCATACTCATTAATGTTAAATTGATAGCTCCTGCCAATAACTCGATAGCCTGAACTGTATAAAACCTTGTGTCATACAGCCCCGCAGAGGCCCATTGATTCAAAAATATCGCGCAAGGAATTAATACGAGTAATCCGTTTGCAGCAATGAAAGGCATTCGTTTTAATTTGTTATCAATTAAGCGACCTCTCCTATTTTTTGCACGCGCGAAGCCAGTACCACCTGTTATTGCTAATGCAGGTATAAGGATGAACAGACCAGGCGTGACGATTAAGCTCTTTATTGTAGCGATGGCTTCTTGCGATCCGAACAGTTCAACGAAAACAGTCGTAGTAAGAAAAGAAGCAATGCATAAAGTTGCTACAATTGATGCAATAGGATGTATTTTATTCTTCACTGGCCTACCACCCTTATATAAAATGACAACATATTGACACTATATACATCAATTTCAAAAATGACAACATGTTGTCGTATGTTAAGGGGATAGATAATGCAACACACAGCTGAAGGCCGCCTTATGACCGATATTATATTGGAGACTTTTAGGCTAAATGGCCTTTTGGTTTCAGAAGGAGACTTATTAATCAATGACTTAGGATTGACAAGCGCTCGTTGGAAGGTGCTTGGCGCGTTATCAAATGGGCCTGGGCCAATGACAGTGTCGGATATTGCCCGAATGATGGGACAATCTAGACAAGCTGTACAAAGATTATCAAATGAAATGATCCAGGATGGTTTATTAAAAGCTCAACCAAACCCAAATCACCAACGAGCTAAATTAATGAACCTTACAGATAGGGGAAAGAAAGTGTATGAGCAGGCAATGCAAAAGCAAATACCTTGGGTTAATTCAATAGCGGGTAATTTTAAAGAGGAAGAGTTAAAGTTAACAGCTTCTGTATTAGAAAATCTTATTTGCCAGCTGGATTCATAAAAAGATAGAGAAATCTAAAAGTCCGCTTTTGGCCGATTACATCCATTTGTGTTCGCATAACTTTAAATGACAGTGTCTGAAATATTTCGGAATAAATTTCTATCTACTTGGTAACATTTCTAATTACCCCGCTTTAATAAATTCACGACCATTGCTCACTCTAAAGAGCAATGGTCATGCGAAAAAAACTCACAGCAGCAATTCTTCTAACTCTACTGATACTCCCAGCCCATGCCGTTACAGATAGCGAACGGCAAGCCTTAAAGCGTGTCCACGACGAAATCTTCGCCACCATTCAATTGGTGCAAGAAGCAGCAAAGTCTGCCAACCCAAACGACCGCCAAAAAGTCAATTACACACGACTCCTGGAGGACCTTAAAAAGATTCAAAAGGGGATTGCAGAGGTCATCCTGTCGAAACGCCGAGAGCCTCGTTCTTTACCCCCGATCAAAGGGGAGTACCAATAATGGCAATCACCGCCGCCCAGGAGTCGGCTTTTACCGGGGCTACGCTTGGCCTGCCAATGAGCAGCTTTAGCACCGCCATTCTGCTGATTCTTTATTCCCTGCTGTATATCTGGCTTTCCTGGGTGATTGTCACTCAATGGCGAGCTTGGGCGCGTCGCAAAATAGATTTTTTTGATTTTTTGATTCGAGCCGTTCGCTCGGTCGTTCTTACCCTCGTTCTTGGCTTCCTACTGTGAATTCAAAACGATCTACCGCAAAAAAGTACCCATAGAGGAAAACCCATGAACCCAGTACAACAACAGACTCACAAAACCAAACACACAGTCTCTCCCTGGCATTTGATTGGCTTGTGGCTGATCTCCACAGTCACACGCGCCGATTTACCCACACCCGTCAACCCCACCAGTGGTGCACCCAACGGCAACTATCTCGCCTTTATGCAGGGCTGGTCGGGGGATGCCTTCGATTACGTGGCACTGGTGATATCCGGTGCCGGTTTTTTGTGGGTGGGTTGGATATTGTTATCTAAATTCAATGAAGCTCGAAGCTCCAATGATCCCGATTGGGGTTCTGTCGGTCTGACAGCAGTAATTGCCGGTGTTCTCTTGGCCATCGTTTCCTTCTTCCTGAACGAAGCCGTTGGAATCATCTGATCATGTCGGCTTCTACCGAAACCAATGATTTGTTGCCCATTCGCCTGAATGCGGAACCGACCATATTTCGAGGGTGTTCCCTATCAGAGTTGATGCTGCTTGTGATTATCGGCAGCAGTACTCTGGTACCGCTTTCTGTAATTATCTGTGGTTTGTTCGGCTACTTGATGATGGGCGTAGGACTGGGCCTTCTTCTAGTGATCGCCTGGGTGGTGATTGGCGCAACCGTTATGCAAAAACTAAAACGGGGCCGCCCTTTGGGGTATTACCAACTGCGGCTACGCCTCTGGCTGGAAGATTGTCACCTGATTCGCTCACCGTTTATTCGCAAAAGCCAGGTGTGGGATATCGGACGGAGCCTGAAACCATGAAAAGCCCCCTGATAAAACGAAACAACCAAGCCAGAGAACGACTGCTGGCCGCGAGCGATCATATTCGTACCCTGCGAATTATCTCGGCCTGTTTGTTGATGGCGGTGGTTGCCCTGTGGTGGCGTAATGGCGTCCTGCAGGATACCCGCCGCCTGTATATCCCGCCGGATTTGACTCAGGGGATGGAAACGGATTTTGACAGTGTGCCGTCACCGACCATTTACACCTTCGCCTATTACATCTTCCAGCAGCTCAATCGCTGGAAGATAGACGGCGAGCAGGACTACCCGCAACAGATTTACAGCCTTCAAGGTTTCTTAACCTCCGGTTGCCGCATGGCCTTGCAGGCGGACATGAACGAAAAGTCTCGCCTGGGTGAACTGCGCCAGCGCGTTCGCACTGTGGAAGAAGTGCTTGGGCAAACCTATACCCGTCAGCGTGTATTTATCGAAAGCAACCATTCCTGGCTAATCTGGCTGGATGTGCAAGTCACAGAATCCATGAATGGCCACCCGGTAAAAAACGTCATGCTCCGCTACCCCTTGCGGGTTGTGCGTTATGACGTGGATAAAGAAGTAAACCCCTGGGGATTGGCGCTGGACTGTAACCTGGAAATGTCCCCGGTTTTACTCACCGAGAATGACCGGGGCCAACCCTTTCAACGTCCGGGGGTGGCGCAATGACACTGAATATTTTTTCCCATACGACGTATTGGGTACTGGCGGTGGCGCTCATTTTTGCGCCACAGCTACCGGCACAAGCTCAATCATTGGCCCCCGAGCGGGTAGTCTGGGAAAAGCGACCAATTCCTGTGCATATCGAACAGGGTCAAGAGCGGATTGTTCACTTTCCCAGCGATGTTCGTTATTGGCTGCCGGATCGTCTGCAACGCAAAGTCAGTGTGGTGGCGGCCAATGGGGTTCTTTATATCCGTGCCAATGAGGCATTCCCCAAAACACGTATTCGGGTTCAAAGCCTCACGGATCAGCGTATTTTCTTATTGGATGTGTCATCAGATTTACAAAAAGATGCCACCAATGAACTGGTGGTGATGCTCCCCGGCAGCTCGCAAAACCGGGCGAAACAGCAGGCAACCAAAATACCCGCCGAAGATTGGCGCATTCGGCTGACTCGCTTTGCGGCGCAACAACTGTATGCGCCGGAACGTCTTTTAGACGGTGACCCTGCTATCCGGCGTATCCCCATCAACGAAAACAAGCCATTGGCTTTGTTTCGGGGTGGGCAATTGGAAGTAACGCCTATTGCGGCTTGGCGAGGTGGTGGCTTTACCGTGACCGCCATCAAACTGATCAATCTGACGGATAACGCGGTTGCGCTGAATTTTCAGGCGCAAGGCACTGCCGATGTTTTCCCTATAGATCGCCAGATTCGTGGCAATTGGCTGACTGCCACGTTCCAGCACCAATACCTGGGGCCATTGGGCCAGCCAGACGACACCACCACCCTGTACCTGATATCCAAACGCGCATTCTCTGAAAGCCTGGGCCTTTGGCATGTGGATGACCAAACAGAAGGAGCGGGCAACGATGGCTGAGAAACGAATAAACCCCTTACTGGTCGGTGGCGTTGGCATTGCCGGGGTGTGCCTGACACTGGCGATGTGTTCCCAATCACAGAACAGCTATAGCCCAATGGACGCGCTGCCCACGGTGAACACGGAAGACAAGCGCCCGGATGGAGATACCCAAACCGACACCATCAAGGCACTGCAAGCCTACGCCAAAGAAGCGGTGAGCAAGGCGGATACCCTGCGCGAATCCACCGAAAACCGACTGAAGCAAATTGCTCACAATCAACAGCGCGTTAATGCCCTGGAATTGGAGAACCAGTCAGCACAACAAACCTTGGCAGACGCTAAGGCCACCATCGAATCGCTGGAACAAAACCTGATCGACCTACAGCGCCAGATATCTGAGTCTCGGCAAAGGCCCCTTAACCCCGATCAACAAACCCCAGAGGGTTTGCCCATCGGTTTTGGTTTTGACGAAAGCCAGTCGATTCCCACCACGCCCGATCAGGGCAATTGGTTTGACCCCATCGACCTTGTGGTGGAAGGCGAGGCCGGGAGCGAAGGCAATGGGTTTACCGGGTTGCTGCCGCAAGCTCCCCAAAGCATTCAGGCAGTGCAGCCGGATACAACCGAGCAATCCGCAGGCCCAACGGTCACTATCGAACCCATATATACGCTCCCCAAAGACGCCACCTTAACCGATGGCTTGGCTCTGACTGCGTTGATTGGTCGCATTCCTGTGGAAGGTCAAACCCCCGACCCATACCCGATCAAGATTTATGTGGGCAAAGAAAACCTGCTGGCCAATGGCCAACGCCTTCCCGAAGTGGAAGGGATGATCTTTAGCGGCCTGGGCATTGGTGACTGGAACCTGTCTTGTGTCAGTGCACGTTTGATGTCGGCCACCTTTATTTTTGAAGACGGCGCCATCGTTACTCACAGCTCGGACGGTCAACCCTTGGGCTATATCTCCGACCCCAGTGGCATTCCCTGCATTGCCGGAGAGTTTGTCACCAACGCTCCGACCTTTATTAGCCAGCGAATCGGGCTTTCCGCGCTGGGGGCCGCTGGCTCTGCCTACGCCGAAGCTCAACAACAGCGGCAGTCGTCTTCCTTAACCGGCAACACCACCAGCACGGTGGTGGGGGATATCCACAAGCTGGCCACAGGGCAAGCGGTGGAATCCGCCACGGCGGAAGTCAGCCGATGGCTGCTGGCGCGGCAGAAGCAAAGTTTCGACGCGGTGGTGGTTAATCCGGGTGCTGCCGTATCCATCCATTTAGACCAATCGCTGGCGCTGGATAAAAACAGCCTGGCTCGAAGAGTTCGTTATGAAAAAGACCCCCAAAATACTGATTATCAGCTTGATTAGTGGGCTGCTAATCACGGGCTGCACCAGCTCAAAAAAGCGAGTGTTCGGTGAATCCATGCCCACCATGAAAACCATCCACGACCAAAAGTTTGCCCAAGCGGATATTCCGCTCCCGCAGCCTAAACGGGCAATTGGCGACAACGATGGCCATTCACTAAAACAACCGCTGTGGCTGCCCAACCCGACTTTAGAAGTCTATGTATTCCCGCACTTAAGCGGGGCAGGGCATCCCATTCCGGGATACAGCACCTACATTCGCCTGTACGACCGTGACCATATTGCACTGCCTTATGAAGTGATGAGGAGTCAGTAATATGCTTGCCCAAAGACAATCAAAGCCAAAAGCCAATAAACCGCCCCTCATAACCGATGCCGATGTAGACCGTCTTTACCTACGACCACCCTCATTGACAGATTGGCTGCCCTGGGTGGATTACGAGGAAGCCTCACGAACTTTTACGCTGGAAGACGGCTACAGCGCCGCGGCCATGTTTGAAATCAATGGCGTTTCCACCGAGGCGCGGTCTGACCATTTTTTGCAGGAAGTAAGGGCCAATATCCAAACCTGCATAAACCACACTATCCCGGCATTAGATAATCCCTTTGTATTGCAATGCTTTGTCTCTGACGATTACTCACTGGCAGATCTGTCAGCAAAGTTAACCAACTATGCCAACCGATATCAGCGAGATACCCCTGAACACCGGCTGATGTCTCGCCATGTGGTCGGGCGACTGCAACAGCATTTCAAGCGCATCTCCCGAAAAGAGGGGGCTTTTGAAGACACCTCCGTCACCGGCGGAGCCTGGCGAGGCAAGGTACGGCGGGTGAGGGTGTTTTTGTACCGAAGGCGTTCCCCAAATGACGGTGAACCGATTGACCCGGTAACCGAAGTCAATCAGGTGGCGGAGCGATTTGTGACACAAATGCAGGCCACCGGCATCCCGACAACTCGCTGTAATGATAAAGATTTGTATGGCTGGTTGTTGCGCTGGTTCAATCCCGCCGCCGAGGTCACTAATGGCGATCTGGATGAACTTGCTCATTTAGTGGACTTGCCGGAATCGAGCGCCAAACCGGCGAGCCACGATCTTTCAGACCTGTTGTTTCTAAACAAGCCAGAATCGGATGCAAGAAACGGTGTTTGGTTGTTTGATGGCAGACCACACCGCGCCATCAGCGTGGATGCCCTGCGCCGAAAGCCCAGCCCCGGACATCTGACCGGCGAGCGCCGCATTGGCGACAATTTGTACGCAGTATTCGATAAATTTCCGCCGGGAACCGTTCTCTCTGTTTGCCTGACCATACAACCCCAGGACAGAGTAGAGAATGACATCGTTCAGATACTCAATGCCGCCAAAGGCGAAACCGCCGAGGCGATGGCCGCCGAGCAGGACGCCAAAGATGCCCTCTCATGGATGTCACGAGGCGATTATCTGTTACCCACGGTCATGACGCTTTTTGTGCGTGGCCAAAATCTGGCTGATCTGCAACAGCGCACCAATCAGGCCAATGCACTGCTGCTGGCCAATGGCCTGCACCCCATTCGGGAAAAAGACGAACTCTTGCCACTGGATACTTATATTCGGCACCTGCCGATCAACTATGAACCCGCACGCGATAAGCTGACCCGAAAAAATCGTCTGGTGTTCTCCTGTGATCTGGCCAATTTGCTGCCGTTGTATGGTCGTAGTCGAGGCACTGGCAACCCCGGTTTGACGTTTTTTAACCGGGGCGGCGAGCCGCTCACCTTTGACCCACTCAACAAATCCGACCGCGCCAAAAACGCCTTTGGCCTGGTACTGGGGCCGCCGGGTTCCGGTAAGTCGGCACTGATGGTCTATATCCTGATGCAAGTGGTTGCTCTCTATGGGGCGCGCATCTACATCATCGAAAAAGGCGGCTCGTTCAAGCTGTTCGGGGATTACTGCCGGTATTTCGGCTTATCCGTCAATCAGGTCACACTGCACCCCAAAGCGGATGTCAGCCTGCCGCCCTTTGCCGATGCCTACGAGATGCTTAAGCGTGAGCAGACGAACCTTGCGACATTCGATGAGCAAGCCTCATTAGAAGCCTCGGATAGCAGCGACGACAAAGAAGAACGCGACCTGTTGGGGGAGATGGAACTCAAAGCCCGAATCATGATTACTGGCGGTGACAGCAAGGAAGAAGAATTGCTGACCCGCGCCGACCGTCTGACCATTCGTAAAGCAATTATTCAGGCGGCGCGGAACAAGCAAAAAAACAAGCAAAAAGAAAAGCCCGATCAAATTGTATTAACGGAAGATGTGGTCGAAGCTCTACACAATCTCACTAACGACGAAACCAGTACCCCCAAACGCCGAGAACGCGCCCAGGATATGGCCGATTCAATGGCGCTGTATTGTTCGGGTACGGCAGGACATTTCTTTAACCGTGCTGGCGTAGCCTGGCCGGAAGCGGATGTGACCATCCTTGAAATGGGACTCCTCGCATCCGAAGGCTATGAAGATCAAATGGCCCTTGGCTTTATGGGACTGATGAATCAAATCAATGGGGTGGTGGAGCGCGATCAGAATGATCAGCGCCCAACCTTTGTATTGGGTGATGAGGGCCACCTCATCACCACCAACCCATTGCTGGCCATATTCCTGGTCAAGATCGTCAAGATGTGGCGCAAGCTCGGTGCCTGGCTGTGGCTAGCAACGCAAAATTTGGAAGATTTTCCCGACGAATCCAAAAAATTGCTCAATATGTTTGAGTGGTGGATCGCCATGGTCTGCCCGAAACAGGAAATTGACCAAATTGCCCGATTCAAAGATTTAACTGGCGAGCAGAAACAACTGCTGCTCGCCGCGCGCAAAGAGCCGGGCAAATACACTGAAGGGGTGGTGATCTCTGACAAATTGCAAAGCCTTTTCCGCAATGTGCCGCCACCACTGGCACTTTCCTTGGCGATGACCGAAAAGCACGAAAAGCAAGAGCGCGCCGAGATTATGAAATCCAAATATTGCTCTGAATTGGAAGCAGTGTTCGCAGTTGCAGAAAATTTAGAGCAAATCAATAATTAGCTGCCTAATGTAAATTTTCCAGATTGGATCTTTGAGATAATACGGTGAATTGAGTTTCTAAGAGCTAAACTGCACGGTATCTTCATAAACGTCAAACGACTAAATAATTTTTCCGACGTCGGAATAAAATCTCGCACCCATGCCCCTTCTTGAGTGACGTAACGCTTGGGCTTTGCTCTCTGCAGCAACCTCTTTAAACTTTCAGCACTCTTCTGGTCATCGCCATTGAGAATATCATGGTCAGAAAATACATGACGGACACAGCGATTGACTTGGAGGCCATTAAGTAATCCAAGAGCATCATCTGACATTGAGTTCCCTTTTACATCCAGGTGTCTTTTGTCATAAGCGACAAGGGCATAATCCGGGTGGATTGGCAAGTAAACCATAACCGGGCGGCCAGTTTGAGGATGACTGAAAATAGTCGATGGATTATCACTGGTAATGAACTTTTCGCCACTATCTGACCGGAAAGGCTGTAATCTCCAATGCTCAGAGAACCAATCCATCATGGCCTGCAAGTCAGTTCCTCCGCCTTTAGCCTCAAAAAATATATCTTCCATAAAAGCTCTGGATATTGCCGTATAAATCTCCTTGCGTTCCTTATCTGTCTGGTTTTCGTAGGCGATATTTCGAGTATTAAAATCCACCATTGTTGTAATCAAAAGATAGTATTCCCTCTTGCTGAGGGTTTCTCCGGATATGATCTTTCCAACAATTACAGGATAGCCACTCTCCATATCATGAAATTCGTGGTCAAATTCGGGAAATTCTTTTGAATAAGCGTAATCTTCAGCTCCAACATCTTCGACCTTAACGCAGATGGATTTTTCACCGTCTGTAAAATAAACTTTTGATTTCCTGCCTTTACTCCAGTCGCCATCGTGTGCAAAGTGTTTCAGATAGCAACAAGGAAGATAATGCTGCCATTTAGGGCCATTGTTGGGTTTGTTTACTGTATCAGGCATTTTGATGGAGGGATTCAATGTGTTGTTTTATTTAATATCGCCATAGAAGACTACTTTTACGATCAGCTTTCCATAAAATACGATAATATATTTCTTAATGCCATACCAAACGCAAACGCTATCACATGAAGTCCACCACCAAAAATCACCTTGAATCCATTTTCTTGAACGCCATTCTCCACGAGGAGAACCCCGAAAGCCCCATCGTTTTTCACTTGAAAAAGCAATTTACACCGATGGAGCTAAGAGAAGTGGCCGGGGTGATGGCGAATGCGATAGCAGCGGATGATCGATTAAAAGTGTCCCTTTCTCACAAATCCGTAACTGGAAAAGAGACCGCGTAAACCTACAGCGCCTCTAAAGTTACATACTCACCTGTACGCAATTCAGTCCCAATAAAAACCCACCTCAACGAACATACCGGCATCCCGCATTTAACCGGAATTGCCGATGTCACCTGTTCAAACCATCCTTGCCAGCCTAATTGCCGTATTTATCACGGCACCCATTTGCCTGGCTAATGGATTACCTTTGGAGTTAAAGGTGATCACTTCGGATAACTACCCGGTAACGGGCAATACGGCACTTTCAGGCAGTAAGGCGGATATCGCTATCTACAACCTGGATAACGTAGATCGACTGACTGAATCACTTGGCCAGAACCTCCCCAATACGGCAGCCAAATCGCACGCTCAACTTCAAAAGCGCATCGAGCTAATGGGCCAATCGACGCTGGAGGCTCAATTCAGGGATGCGCACCAAGGGCTGGTCACGCTCATTACCAACCGAATAAACCGATTTCCGGCAATCATCGTCAATGACCGGGCGGTTATCTATGGCGTCACTCATATACCGGAAGCCATAGCCATATACCGCCAATGGAAACACCAGCAGGGAGCGCCGAAATGAGATTTCAACAAACCCTGCCATTGACTCTTTGCTTGTTGATATCCAATGGGGCCACCGCTGCCGAAGCCGAACCAACAACCATTAACACCACGGACATAATCAGCTCGTTGAGTCTGGATAGCTCCTGCCTCAATTACTGCATTACCGGCGTTTGCGTTTGGCTGCGCTGCACCATCGCTGGCTGCGATATCGAAACCAGTATCCGCGTAGGCCATAACAACCCGGATCTGGTAGTGAGTGTTTTCGACAAACCAGGGGATAACCCTTGGCAGGAGGCACAAAGTCTGTATGGTCGACTGGAAGCACAGTTGACTGGCAGTCTGGTCGGCGTGTTCCACGATGCCGAGGCCGGTGGCGGTCACGGCACCGAAGGCGGAAATTCCTCAACTGATCAAAGCCTTCGCTTTAAAGAAGTCACCGCTGTTGGCCACCCCCTGAGTAGCCTGACGGATTTTATTGGCAGCACGGGCTACTTCTGCCCATCGGAAGCGGAATCTTTTATTCCTTATTTTTCGTCGGCCTTTGATTCCCTGACCTGGCGGCTGGGAACCCCGGAATACCTTTATCTGCAAAACCTGTTGCCAGGTCGTCGTGTGATCGGCGAAGGCATCCACCAGCAATGGGGTGCCGTCTGGCCCCGCACGGGCTTTGTAAAGCAAAAAGACGATGCCAAAGCGGCAGCGGTTGCCGCCCAGCGGGCAGGCAATGTGGTGACGCAAAACAGCCAACCCCATATCTACAACCCCCTGGATGGCAACAACTACAACCGAACCTGGCTGCCGGGGGAAATGGTTGAGAACGACCCCACTACCGGCGTTTGGCAAATGCTGGCCCCCAAACAGGACGACACCTGCTATGTGTTTGGCGAAAACGATGTATTTCGCACCAGCTGGTCAACTGACCGCCAAAGCGACGACAACCGATATGTGTTCAGCCTGTGGCGCCCCTATGAATGCTGTGAAGCCAGGGGTGCGTATCTATTCACAGTGCCGTTGAGGGTTTGTCTATGAAATCCATTCAACCCAAAGCAATGGCAGTGGCGCTATTACTGGCGGGGGCTATTGGCCAGATCAGTCAGCCAACCCAGGCTGCTCAAGCACCCACCGACGATAGCCTGTTCTATTACAAGATCGGGGGAGGGCGTGATATTGCCATACCTCCCAGACTGTCCATTACCACCATCGATCTGTCATTGAATGCCAATGCCTCTATCTTGAATTGCAGCGGCTTTGACCCACTGATCGCCATTGAAAGCTCACTGGATAACCTGCGCAACGGCGTCGATAACGCCATCAATGCCCTTGAGAACGCGGCTTCAGCAGCCATTGCCAATCTGCCAGGCTACATACTGCAAAAAGCCAACCCCGGCCTGTACGACTTGTTTCAAAATGCCTTGCTGCGTGCCAACGAATCATTTTCCTTGGCCACCAAATCCTGTGAACGCATCCAGTATGAGATTGCCAATGGTACCAACCCGTTTGATGAATGGATAACTGTTAGTTGGGGCGATTCCTGGAAGCAGTCCGTGGGCATTGGCGGAGCCAATATTCACGATGCGGTGGATGCCGCCGAAGTGGCTCCCGAAAACGGCGTAGTCTGGGTGGGGGGCATTCGCAAGGGTGGAGCCAATCAGCCCAGTCTACGGGTGATATCGGATGTGGCATCCGCCGGACTGAACATTCTGACCCAACGGCCCCCGGAATCCACCAGCGCCCTGCCGGATACCTCGCCGTTTTACCGCCATTTCTCCGGGCCACAAGACCTGCAAAGCTGGATTATCAATGTGCTGGGCGATGTGGAAATAGGCCTATGTGACGGCTGCAATACCGGCGCACAACCGGGCAAAGGGCTCATCCCTTATATCGAACAAACCACTGACGATGTGCAGGCTATCTTGCTGGAACTTGTCTCTGGAGCAATTCCACCAAACCGCACCAACCTTAATCGTGTCGGTGCGCCCGCCATGGTGATTACCGCACAGGTGATTGAAGCCCTGCGAAACCAAACACTCCGAGATGGCGACATTGTTACCCACAAACTGGCCCAGGACATTGCCGAGGCCAGGGTGATGGAAGAGGCCATGATCGTGCGGCGCTTTCTGCTTTCGGGCCGTAAGGAAGGCCATGTAGCCGCCAGCGAACCGGCGCAAAAAGAAATCGAACGCGCCCTGAATGAGCTGAACAGCGAAATCCAAAACGTCATTTTCGAGCGCGAGGCAAGAAACGCTTTTGTATCTTCTACCGTTATCGAGTTACTGCTGCGGGAAAACGCCGAGCGCAATTCATCAGTAGCCACACCCGGTTCACTGCCGAAAGACGACCACCCATTCAAACGGGGAGGGGCAGAGCGGTGAAACTGGCCTTTCTCAAATCTCAACTGAAACTCTGGTTCTTTACCAGCCTGTCCATTGCCATTGTTTTGGCCACTGGCTGGCTGCTCGCTTTAAGCCCAGATGCCCAGGTACTTAACCCGACCCCTCGCACTTGGGGTTTGGTGCCTGTGCGTCTGGCACTTTATGTGTTGGCAATCGGGTTGTTGCCCATTCTGGCCCAACGATATGTCAGCAAGCTGTCCCTCAATACACAGCTCCTCAATACTCAGCCCTTCAATACAAAGCGAATCCGATTCAAGCTGCTGTCGCTGATCGCACTCTATGAACTGCTGATCGTGCAAAACCCGTTGGGGTTTCTGCTGGGGATGGTGGGTTAAGCCGTGGCTGTCGATAGCACACTGGAATTGTTCACCACCCTGTATGGCTGGCTGTTCTACAACAGCATTTGGGACGTGATGGTGGCCACAGGCATGGTGTTTTTGCCGTTCCTGGGCATCATGCTGGATACGATTATTCGGGCCTACGCTCAGGAGGAGGGCGACGAAGCGGCCAATACCACCTTACGCACTCTGGAGGTGGAATTCTTTATCGCTTTCTTTGTCATCGTTATTGCCGCCGTGCCAGCCATGCCACTCAACGCCGTGGATCTGTCGTTTACCCCAAGAGCGATTCTGGGAACCCAAGCCCAGCCCATCGAAACCATAAATTCGTCACGTACAACCTTTGGCGGTGGTATTTCCTTTGCGGGTGCGCCCCAGCAAGTGGATGTGCCGGTGTTCTGGTACGCGGTAATGGGGTTGAGTGCGGGGTTTAACCGGGCGGTGATGGAAAGTGTGCCGCCAAGTGTCGATTTTCGGGGGTACATCCACGAACTGAGCGATGCCCAGATCGAAGACCCTAAGCTGCAAAACGAGATCAACGACTTTTACCGAGATTGTTTTATACCGGCCCGCTCCAAATACTTAAGCGAACGGCCTGAATCCGCCGCCATAACGACTATTCTCAATAACTTTGGCCGCCAGGACACCGACTGGATTGGCTCTCACGTCTTCCAACAAACGGCGGGCTATTACGACAGCTTGCGATCTAGCGCCATTAGAAATGGCTTCCCCTGGTCAGCGTTAAGAGATGTGGAGTGGGATGTCACCAACCACCCGGTTTTCGGCAGACCGTATTGCAGCGAATGGTGGCCAAGCATCCAAACCCGAATCCTTGATCAATTGGGCGACCTCGAACTTCTGGCCGCCGCCGCAGAGCCGGGGTGGGATGCCACCGCCCGGCGCGACGGCATTACCCAACTGACCCTTCTTAACTCACCACCACGGTGGACAACCCGTGGCTACGACCTGGCGTACGGAAACTTTGTGGATGGTGCAACAGGCGAGCTGAACACCATTATTGGCACTGCGGTTCAGAACAAAGGGCAGCAAGGGTTAGCCGCTTACGGCCTGGTGAAATCCAGTCTTTCCTATGCGGCTTACCTGAGAGTGTTTTTGGAAGCAGCCCCAATGGTTCAGGCGCTCGTACTGATGGGCCTGTATGCGTTGCTGCCCTTTTTTATTTTATTGAGCCGCTACAAATTCACCTTGCTGGCCAATGGCGCGATCATCTTGTTCACCGTAAAACTCTGGACGGTACTTTGGCTGTTTGCATGGTGGGTAGACCAAAACCTGATTAGGGCTTTCTACCCCGAGCCTGGTGCCGTAAGCACCCTCTATAGCTTCGACCTGACCATCAAACGCATCATTCTCAATTTCCTGACGGGCGGGCTTTATATCTTACTGCCTCTGCTATTGACGACTTACTTTGCGTTCGCCGGTGTACATGGTGTTCTGCAACTTGATACGGCGACTCGAACTATAACAAGCACAATTGCAGGTGCCAGAAACGTCACACCAACAATAGGAAGGGGCCTTAGAAGAAGTGCTACCGAAGGCGCCAAAAAATGATGGCCACCAAATCAACTCAATCGAATCTACACAGTCGCTATTGCTGCCTCAATAGCAAACACATACCCAGATCAACGCCATTGGTAGGGTATGCAGGATTAGTCACAACAAACCTGAATGATCACTTTACTCACCCCAGCCGGGAAACCTCTCCCGTTGGGAGGCAGTTTTCCCCGGAATCAAAACCATTGAAACAGGAGAACTGCTATGAGTTCTAAACCAAGCCAGAAAGCATCTGGCGCAACCAAGAAGGAAACTCAGAAAAAAACTGGAGACGCGAAGAACGAACCGCAGAAACAAACGGTATCGAACAACGCTGACAACAGCCATTACTTTAACCAATACAGCTCGGGCATCGCCTATGTCAATGCACTCAAAGAGTTCAAGGCAAGCGATGGCTCACTGCGTTACGGTGTAAAGCTGGCTGTACTCCAGGGGCCAGTTGATAATGTGCATTATGAGTATCATGACCTCATTATCACATCAGAAGTGACCCTCAACGCGCTCTTAGCGCAAAAGGAGGACATCAACAACGAAGACGTAAAAGTAATTGCTCATTTTAATATGAGTAACCCCCGCTCTAAGTCATTCATTTACAAGAGTGGCAAAAAAGTAGGGCAAATCGGAACGTCTATAGGTGGATTCCTAACAAGGATTTTCTACCTCAAGGTTGATGGTAACGAAGTCTACAAGGATGAACGTATCTTTGACGACGCTGAAACCGTTACCAGCGATGAGCCGCCAAACTGGAGCGAGATTGATGGCGAAGAAATCCTATTCTGAGTCTAAACAGGGCAGTTAAGCGAACAGGCTACCTGCCCAACCCATTCCTGCCGGGAACTACCGTTCCCAGCAGGGGTGGTGTGTTCCCACTACCAAAAGGTGAACACTATGAATGGTTCCATTTTGTCTGTTATCGACGCTGAACAAGCTCCGTTAACCAAACAGGAATTAGAGCTAATTAAAAGAGCCAAAGAGCTACTTTTTAGAGACTCGAGAGAACGAGGTATTTATTTTTCTACACCAGACGCCTTAAAAGACTTTTTAACACTAGAGATCAGCATGAATGAATCTGAAGGGTTTTATGGTCTTTTTCTGGATACGCAACACCGTCTTATCGAATTTAGTCGATTATTCAATGGCACCATTGACGGTTGCTCAGTATATCCGCGAGAGGTTGTAAAAGAGGCGCTTCGGGTAAATGCTGCTGCGGTAATATTTGCCCATAACCACCCATCAGGTGTGGCAGAGCCAAGCCCTGCAGATAAAAAAATAACAGGTCGTCTCAAAGAGGCATTAGACCTGGTCGGGGTTCGGGTTCTTGATCATATGATTTTGGGGCATGACCACTGCGTTTCTTTTGCTGAAAGGTGCATGATTTGAACGCTTGAGCTTCACCACTACCCATTAATAATGGATAGTGGTGTTTTTATTTTACTTGATTGTTATGAAATACTTCGTCTGGATCGCCATAGATCTGATAAGGATGGCTTGGCGCTAAATCTTCGATCAGTTTGGGCGGGTAGTTGGAATCTTCTTCCTCTGGCTCATCTTTATCAAAGATAAGCCCGATAAGAAAAATAAACACATTAGAAGCCACCTGTAGTACCGCGACTACAAATGCGAACAGGAGTTTCAGGCTGGCTTTAAAAATATTCATTGGTTGACCACTGGTCGTATCTACTAAGTGACTCCGCAGTGTTTCTGTGGGTGACACTTACATCACTATATACGAATAATTGGCCAAATGTGGAAAATATATGACTGGAATATTAGAGAACGTAACGACTATTTGTCAGTATTTTGTTTTGATACTTTCTGAGTGGTTTCCTCAAATAAATCTGACATATCACATTTTAGGCTTTTGCAAATAGTTTCAAGAGTTTTCAGGCTGATATTCTGGCTCCCACTCTCCAATCTATTCAGAGTAGGGCGAGAGATGCCCGCTTTTCGAGCAAATGCTCCTTGTTTTGTGTCCCCGCGAAGCGACTTCAAATTTCTTGCCAATCTTTGGCTTAATTCCATAATATCCAGCTTGGATGATAATTTTGTAAATAAAATGCAAATGATTGATTTGCCGTTAATTAGTCCTCATTGCCTCTTAAAAGGAATAATGGCGAGACTTCAAGGATTCGCGCTATTGCATCCAGCTCATAGTCTTTAACTCCTCGTACACCACGTTCGATTTCTGAAATATCAGATCGGTCAATGTTTAATCCAAATTCAACATCCATAGCCGCAGCGACTTCGGCTTGGGAGAGCGAACCTTTCTGTCGAGATTCAGCGATTCTTTCGCCACAGATATTCTGTCTATTATTGCTCAAGCAGCTGCCTTTCTACGAGGGAGGGTAGGTTTGGATATTATGCTGTTACTTTGTTGTGGTGGACATATTTTCTAGAATCTCCATGAGTTCTGCAGCAGCTTGAGCTGGGCAGACATTGCAACCTTTGCAGATTTGGTAGAACTCAAATAAATCCACTCTTCGTTGACCACGCTCTATGTTTCCAATAAATGATTGCTCCCTACCCAATTTAGCCGCCAATGTCTCTTGGATTAAATTCGTGTTTTCATCTCTCAGCCGGGTAAGAAATTTAGCGATGGCTTTGCCTTGAGGGCTGTGAAGGGTTTTTTCCATGCCGCGATTGTGCGTACAAACCTTCTTGATTCAAAAATCGAATTATGGTAGATTTGCTAAGTGCCAGAAATATAAGCTATTTATGGTTTATGAGGGGTTTCTCTTAGATAGGTACTACTTGGGGAATAAGTCAGCAATATCGCATCGAAACGCTTTGCAAAGGTGTTCGAGAGAATCAATGGTTATATTTTCTTCTTCTTTTTCTAGTCTGCTGGCCATGTCCTTATTGATTCCATAGAGGCGCCCAAATTCACGGTAGGGCATACCGTTACGCTTTTCGCTGATAAATTTAGCTATCCGGTGTTTTAAGTCCGCTTTCATGGGGCGAACAGTAATCGGTAATTTGTATCACAAGTGATACAAATTCAGCCTGTATGCATTGAGTTTGCGACTTATCTGAAATGAGAACCCTAAGAGAAAAACACAGACAGGACGTACTGGAAGACATATCAACTTCCAGAAGATGCCGAAACTCTGGGTGGATTGATGAGCCGAGTAGCGACTACCTTGTTCCTGATAGTTGCGACCAATACCTTACAGTCGCCAAGGCAGCGCATCGATTCAAAAAGACTCTGTCGGCCTTAAACGCTTGGCCTGAATACCAATCCAGAGTTCTACAGCTGATCGGTGAGCAGGGCTTGTCCGAATATACCTTTGATGTGTTCCAGCAGGTAATACCGCATCAAGTAACCCCAATTACCATCCGCCCCTTGAGTAATTTGAGTGGGCCATTGCTATCGGTTTGCAGGCAGTATCAGCAGCGAGTGCTGGAAAATAGCCCTCCTGATGGATACACCAATCACATGTATCGCACTGAAACCCGTGTAACCGGGCAGGGTGGGACGGTTTACTTCCAGTCAGAGGTGGTACTGAGTACCGACAGGGGGAATTACGGTATTGTGAACACCCCAGTGGGGCCAGGAATCATCGCATCTCTGGCCTTGATGGCCGAAAGTGAGTCAGGCGACAAGCTATTGGCAAAGGTTCAAGTGGTATCCATGCAGCTGCACGCACTATCTACAACCCTCTACGAGTCCCTCAAGGCTACGTTTCCAGAATTGTTCCTGGATGTTGTTGAAAAGCCAGTGCTGGAAGAAAAGCACCGCCGCCTGATTGCGTTGATGGCTCAAGAGGATTTAAAGCTGGGTGAAGCCGCTGAAAACCTGCTTATTTGCAGAGATACGGCCAACAAGCACATCGCTGCCGCAAAAAAGGCGTTGGGGGTGAAAAACACCTCGTCACTGATTTACAAGGCCGCCAGAGAAGGGCTGATTTAGTGACCGAACGCCCGTTTATACAAATCGAGGCTGGGTGGTAATCTCCGGGTTCAAATACCCATAAACGATGTTCCTCTCCAACCCGGACAGCATGGTGGTAATGTTATTGCCGCCGTATTCCTGGAAGTTAGCCCAACTTTCACCATCCCTCCAAACCAACCAGGCGACATAGGGTGATCCGTAGCCTTCAGTAACCTGACCCGAGGTTACGCCCAGCTCTTTCAGGTCACTAATCACTTTGGCCCAGTGTCTTTTGAAGCTTACAAGGTTTTCAGGATTTACCCAGATTGGGTATTTCACGTAGGTAGTTTGTTCCATGAGTTGCCTCCTTGCTACTAGGTCATTCTTGATGCTGAGAGGTAATCGATCAATAGATAATCAGTCTGTATCTATAAGACCGCATTTACTCAACTATCCGCCCAAAAACATCGACGGTCGGATTCCGAAACGGTCAGCCAGTTTTTCTATGGCATCCCGCTGTAGGGTACGTTTTCCATTGAGGACTTTTGAAACCATGGTTTTATCACCGATCTCTGGCAAATCGGAGCCGGTAAGCTGGTGCTGCTGCATCAAGCTACGGAGTAATGCGATATCCGTAGGTATCGATTCGGCCTCTTCCAAAAAAGCCACCAGTTCGGCATCCTGGGATTCATAGGATTCAATTGCCTGGCTCAACAGCTCGATCAGCGGGTTCAGAGGGTCGTCCACAGTGTCACTGGCTTCTTCCAATATTTCTTCTAGCGTCTGTACAGCCCCTTCATAATCCGCTTCATTGCGAATAATCAGATACGATTGGGCGATGTGCATAAAGTCTTGGTATGCATCGATCAATGCCGCTTGTGCCATTTCTCACCTCCGCTTCTGTTTACTCGCTTTCCGGTATTTAGCCGTTAATTTGTCGTATTCCGGGTGATTTACAATATGCTTAATGTATATCCGGCCATTTACAAACTGGATAAAGGCCAATACCCGCAGATTATTACCGCCAACATCCAGTACCCACCAACGGTCGTTGTACTTGAAATTGTCGAGCGAGGGAAACACCGCGCGCAATTCCTCTGGGGTCTTAAAGTCAGTGCCATTAAGCACTTTATACATATACATCAACGACTCTCGGTCGTTGGGATACTTTTTGGCCGCATCATTAAAGGGCCGTTTGGAAATTACGTGCATGGGTTGCCTGTGAGTCAACTATAGATCTAGGTTGACTCTCTGTCAACCAATTCTTGGGCCTATGTAGGAATACGGGAAGTATTGCGTCCTGTCAATCAGATAGTTTCAATTGGCTCTGCAGCGGCCAACAATACGATCATTCCATTTCGCTTTTCTATGGCTTTGAGCGGAAACAGGGTTTCGAGTGCTGCAATAGCCCGGCTGTGATCATCTGTCCGAAACACCCCGGTTACTCGCAAAGAAGTCAGTTTAGGGCTGCCCAAAATGATTTTCTTGGTGGAATAGCGATTTAAGTGTTCTACCACCTGTTCCAATCTATTGTCTTCAAAAATCAAACGGCCTTCTTGCCATGAGGTGGCCTGCTCGATATTGGCAGATGCTATCTGCTGTGGTTTTGTCGATGCCGTATAAGTAGCTTGCTGGCCCGGAGTCAGAATGACAGGTTGCAGATCGCTGGGTAACGGGTTGTTTTCTGTGTTCGTAGCCTCTCCCTGCTGAATATTATCTGTGTTGATCACCGCCACTTTGCCTTCCAGAAGAGTGACCTCGACATCGCTGTGATCTCGACTCACTACAAAGACGGTGCCAAGGGCGGTTATCTGGCCGTTACCGGCTTGAACCCTAAAAGGCCGGTTGGCATCGTGAGCCACATCAAACCTGGCTCGCCCCTGGAGTAGCTCGATGGCTCGTTCCTTATCGGTGTACGTTTGTTTAAGGCGGGTTTGAGCGTCCAGATGAACCAGAGAGCCGTCATCTAGCTTAACTTCTTTCAATTCGCCCACGGTGGTTGTGTGCAGATACTCTGGTACAGAAGAAGGGGGCCACAATAGGGATAAGCCAATGGCGGCACAAACAGATGCGGCTGCTGCCAAGCCGCCCCATCGCCAGAGATTGCTCACCCTGGGATCGTTAACCTTCGTATCTGTATTCGGCCTGGAGGGTTGGCTGTTGTAGTCGTGAAGGGCTTCTTCTCTAAGTTCCAGGATTTCCTTGCCATTGCCAAAGTCGGTCAGCTCATCCCACACGCCCTCCAATTCCTTGAGAGAGCGGCGTTCGGGCAGGTTCAAGCTTTCTGAGGTTGGGTTGTTATCCAGGCGCCGGGCAAAAGTTTGAATAACTTTTTCGTGATCGGTGCTCATGAATCACCTCCCAATGCAGCCCGAATCACTTTGATGGCCTGCATCATGTGCTTTTCAACCGCACTGCTTGAAATCCCGTAACGGTGGGCGATGTCTCGATAAGTCAGGCCTTCGTAGCGATTGAGCAAGAAGATAGTACGTGTTTGGCGGCCCAGTTTATCCAGTGAGGCCAAAAAGCGCTCATAACGCATTTGACTCTCCAGTGCCTCCTCAACGGAACTGGTGGCATCATTGGCTTTATCATCATCGAACGGGTGGTGGGCGTATTGGAGTTTTGCTGAATCTGAGCGAATACGATCTTTTAACACCGAGTTGGCCACGGTAAAAAGATAGGGTTCCAGATTGCCTTGTTTTTCAATCCCGCCCCGCTTAATCACTTTGCAGAAAACTTCCTGGGTCAATTCTTCCGAATCTTGCTGGTTGGATGTCCGTCTGAGGAAATACTCATGGAGCCTTTCCCGATACTGAGCCAATACTGTCCGACCCCTGATTTCGTTTATGGGGTTCTCTTTGTGACCAGTTTTGGGCTTGTTTAATGTCATTGCTACTCTCTGAATGTCACCGCCAGTATAGCCAAGAAATACACAACTAAAGTTTGGATTTTGTAAAAATCCCGATCCTATATTAATCCTATATTTTCCGATTCACAGAGTATTTGTTGGTAATAGCCAGAACTCGGAATAAAAGTGCCAGATATTGATTCAGTACGACCTGTATCCTGCACTGCGCCATACACTTAACGATCAAAAAACATAAGTTATTTCAATGTCTTAAAAATTAACCTGAGGAAAGTTAAATAATTTACGTTTAGTAAGGTAATGGTTTAAAAAAATTGTTGGCACTAATGTGTAGGTGGGCGGGTGAAAATAGCCCACTCACTATATGGCTTGAGAGAACTCCGGCCAGTGGCACGTTTTACTGCAAAATAGTTTCAGATTGACTGGTTGCGCTTTGTTTATCGCCAAAACTCTCCCCAGATATCTAAAGCGCTTTTTTATTCGATGGTATGGCACAATTCTGTCATCTTATTTCTGCCGTATTTTCAAACTATGGCTTCATTAGCCCTTGAACAGTTAAGAGGTATAGAAAGGCACAAATCTGTACATAAAATAATTTTGAGTATGACCGTCAATTCTTCGGTATTCCTCCTGAGTAGCCCCAAAAACGTGATGGCTACCACACCCTAACAAGAGTGGAGGAAAATACATGTGCAACAACAAAGAATATGGTCTACACATAAATAATGTGCGCAGGAGAAGTGGGAGTAGTCAGCAAATGGTTTTGCCCCCCAGAAAGGAGGCGTCATCCCGTGAGTCGTGGATTTCTCATATCCGGTCAAAATCACTCACAGCCAGTATAATCAGCCTATTAGTCCCTTTAGTATCCCTCTCGGCCCCCTTGGCCCAAGCGGACACCTTTAATATCAAGAGCCAGAATCTGGCGGACGCGCTCAAAGAGTTTGCCCTTCAATCCGACAGCGAAATTCTATTGTCCCCGGAACTTGTTCAAGGCATGAAAGCCCCCTCTATTGTGGGTGAGTACAGCAAACAAGCCGCCTTAAAAAAATTGATCGGTAAGCATAATTTGGCCATTGAGCGGGTAGGGGACGGCACCTATGTTGTAAAGCCCGGTTCAGACAGCAAAGCCGACCCATCAAAAGCCAAGCAAGAAACCAACAATTCGCCCACATCCAGCAGTAATCCCCCAGTGAGCAATCAAGTAGAGCAAGTATCAGAGACTACAAAGGAGGCCGGGGAAGAGCTTGTGATCGTCGGTACCCATATTCGGGGTGTCGAAAACACAGCATCTCCGGTGTTTGTCTACAATCGGGATCAGTTGGCGAGTCGCGGGTTTACCACCACATCGGAATTCTTGGAGTCTCTCCCCCAAAACCACGGCAATGGGTTATCGGGTATTGGCAGCATTACTGGAACCAATCGAGCCAATCTAAGAGGACTGGGACAAGACAATACCCTGGTACTGGTTAACGGACGGCGCGTAGCGGCTCAATCGGGGAGTGGGGTGGATTTATCTTCCATACCGATCAGTGCCATTGAACGCATCGAAGTGTTGGCAGATGGCGCATCTGCACAGTATGGAAGTGAGTCCGTGGGCGGTGTGATTAATATTGTCTTGAGGGATATTTTTGTCGGTGGTGAAACACTGGCTCGATATGGCGCACCCACTCGGGGTGGATTTAGTCAAAGTGGCTTCGTTCAAACCTTGGGAACTGGCTGGGGAAGCGGACAAATTTTCGGCAGTTTTAATATCGAGCATAACAGCACACTGCATGGGTCAGAGCGAACAATTACGCGAGGTAACTCTCGAATCAATGATCTACAGTCAGAATCTACTACTCGCAGTTTGCTTTTTCGCGTAGAGCAAGAGTTGGGGGAGTCTACCGATTTTTTTGTGGACGCATTGGGCAATGAGCGAGAAGTCAATTTCAATACTTTTTCATCGCATGGGAACTCTGACGTTCAGCAGGTTAACTATCTAGCTGGCATAGACCAAGAGTTGTCAAACAGTTGGCAGCTAAACGCCGCTGTTGGATATACAGAATTTGATACTCTTTCGACCAGAATCAGCAATTTTAGCGGTGCTGAGTCCACGGGATTTTCCAATTACAGAACACTGACACTGGATGTAAAAGCCGATGGCAATGTATTTGCTGCAGCAGGTGGCGATGCCAAACTGGCGATTGGTGGCCAGTATCGTGACGAAGAGCTGGCAACTTCCTCATTGCAGACAAACCTGACCCGAGATATCTCCGCACTCTTTGGCGAACTGTATGTCCCTATTGTGTCTGACACAAGGATTGCGAAAAGTATCGAGGTAACAGCGGCCCTACGGTACGATGACTACAGTGATTTTGGCAGTTTTGTCAGCCCCAAGCTGGGTGTTGTTTGGGCAGTCAATGAGGAACTGACATTCAAAGCAACCGTTGGTGAGGCAACCCGTGCTCCACGTTTAACGGAACTGACACCTGCTTTCTTTCCTGTGACCGTACGTAGCGTCATCGACCCCCAGTCGGCCAATCCCAATGGTTTGGCGTTTGCCATTACCCGTTTGGGGCCAATTGATGGCTTGGCGGAAGAAACAACCAACACCTTCACGGCTGGATTTGAGTGGCGTCCAAAATATATTGAGGGTTTATCGGCAAAGGTGAACCTCTTTGATACGGATACGAAAAACCAAATTGGCGGTGTATCCGTCAATCTGGCAAATGAAGGGGCATTTTCAGACTTTATCCAGCGCCGACCAAATCCATCGGATGTACAGGGTGAACAAGCGTTTCAGAGCCTTGCAACGATGCTCTTTAATCTACCGGGAGCGTTCAATTCAACGCCATTGCAGAATGCCGATAATGTGGACTTGATTCTCGATGGGCGCATCCAGAATTTGGCGCGTGTTCGCAATCGCGGCGTTGATTTGGAGTTGGGATATGATTGGGAAAGCCTGGTGGGTGACTTCAGAGTAATGTTTAACGCCACCTACTTGATCGACAATAATACCCAGGCCTTTGCAAACGCTGACGTTGTGGATGAGATCAATAGTCTCGGTCGGCCTACAGATTTGCGACTCAATACCCAACTGTCTTGGCACAGTGGCCCTTGGAGTGTCGATACCACCTTTTACCATATCGATGACTACTCAGTGAGTGCCACAGATACAACCCATGTACCTTCCAGTAATACGATGGATCTGGTGACACGATACGCCTTCACAGAGGACTGGCCACCGTTTCTGGCCAATAGCAATGTGTCACTGATCATCCGCAATATGTTTGATCGAGATCCACCGACATTCTTAAACCGATTTGGCACCTTGAGTTTTACCGACAGTGTGGGTGGCTCTCTTGAAGGTCGGCTGATCACTCTGCAGCTCATCAAATCCTGGTGATACTTCCCTGAAGCATTCCTGCCTCGCTCAGTTTGAGTGAGGCACTTACCAGCCTACCCGAGAATACATCATGAGACGATTACCCACTAAAGCCACTTGGCTTATGGGGCTGTCATTATTGGCAGTCGCCCTTGCCTATTGGCATTTTGAGAGCATTCACGATCAACCTCCAAAGCAATGGACGCTAATGAGTCCTGAACTCACCCAGTTAAAACTCAAGGAATATCGATTATTAAAAGATATACAGAATGACTATAAAGAAAACGGCAGGCCACCTTCTGAGCCAGTATTGACACTGCTCGGGGAGGTTACTTTACCCACTGTCTTAACAAAGCTAGTGACTACAGTTGACCCCTTTGAACTGGCTCGATTAACAGAGTCGGCCCATGCTTTTTACCAGCAAGAGCCGCAAAGTGAAGCGGGTTATAGAGCGATGATATTTGTCGCACTTTGGGCCAGACCTTTGCCAGAAGGTCAGTTGGCTGAGATGAGTAAACTCAGGGAAAGGTATCAAGCTAATTACAATCTCACTCAAAAACAGGTCGATGAGCGCATCGCCAAAGTGCAAACCTTGTGGACAGAAGATCGACGACAAGTTTTGCGTAAAAAAGCCTTTGATGCCCTTTTAAAATATCATCTTAACCGGGAAGAACTGCTACAGGTATTTGATGATCGAGGAGGACTCTACGAAATCCGTTCCAATGACGAAGCCCTTGCTTTCGCCAACACCTTGGCTTTGGATAGCCCTTACCCCCATGTTCGGGGACAGTACGCGTTTGCCTATGCTGAGGCGATGATCTTGAGGTCGCAGAATAAAAAGTACTCTGAATCCCAGCGCCTTGTCTATGAGCGAGAAGGGCGCAAGATGGCGAAATTAGTTAGAGACAAGTATGGCGACCTAAAAGCTCTTAGATATGGTGGGTTGAATCCCATCAGACTCGGTAATCTGGCTTCCGCTATGCTGGCGCTGCAAGTTGGCCAGCCGATGCCTGAAGTGACCGTCAATCTCTATAATGGCAAACTGGATAATCTCGCCAATCACCGTGGCAAAGTGGTGCTCTTTGATTTTTGGGCGACCTGGTGTGGTGCCTGTATTGCTAAGTTTCCAGAGTTGATGAAATTTCAGGAACGAATGGCCGGAAAACCTTTTGAGCTGATTTTGATCAATGTGGACGATAATCTGGAAGAGGCAATGGAGTTTGAGGAAAATGTGAATGTGCCTGGAACGGTAAAGTGGTATGCAGGGCCGGATCACGATATTTTGGAAAAATGGCATATTGCCCGATACCCAACTTATTTCCTGGTTGACCAAAAAAATAATTTGCAATCAAAATTTCCTTTTGATGAGAATCTAAAGGAAGAAATACAACAGCTAATCATTACCCAATAAAAAAAGCAGAGGTACAAAATGTACCTCTGCATGTTTTCCACTTAAAAAAGTGGGCAATCTTGGGTCGGAGTTCGATCTTCAAGTTCGAACAGGATTACTTCACATTGACTGTGAAATTGCGCCTCGGCAGGGTAGTCAACTTGAGAACCTGGGGCAGTCGCAAGGGCTTTTGTGTCTTTTGAAACGATTCCTACTTTTTCCATGATATTCACCATTTGGTTAGTTGGGTTTGATGCCAGACAAGCTGGCAATACAGATCATAAAAAGAACCCCAACTATCACCAATTCATATCGAAGTGAAATTACGAGAATATTCAGGGGCTATTGGATTCCCTGGTTGTGTGATCCAGTGATGCCCATTTTTGCACCCAACTCTCGATACTGATAAGCGCCTTTAAGCAAACCGAATTGGCATCCAAGCGAATGGTTTTTCCCGTCAAGAACGATTCCAGAACTTCGGTATCGATCAGGCCCATGTTGCCAAGCATTCCATTTTTTACCATCGTTGAAAGCAGCTCTTTGGCGTCTTTATAAGCATCGTTGTGGTGACTGGTACCACAGCCCTTGGATTCGCGGCTGGCAATACGATAGGGGATATCCTTCAAAAAAGCATGACGGATTAATCCCCTAGATTTACCACCGTAACTCATTAGATAAGTCGGAATTTGAGCGCACAGCTCAATCAACGGTTGAGAATACAACGGCAGGCATTTGTTGAGATGGTGTTCGGGCCGGACGGTTGGATGTTCCAAAAAAGGCGCCAGCATGGCCGATATGTGTTCCAGCTTACCCGGAGCAAGAGGGGTGTCGATATTGATGGCTGGATGAAGGTTGTCGGCCAGATTATGGCGAGTGCGTACTGATTGGGCGATGACATCACTCCCTTGAAAGCTCTGATAGGCAATCAATGGGTTAATGGGTCTTTTGAATCGATCCCGATACACCAGTTTCAGAATTTTCCCCAGTGATACCCGCAGTATCAGAGCCACATCCATAGCAGCGCGGATGCATCCTGGTCGGAACAGGCCTTGCTCTCGGGCGTAGTCGATGGCCGAGAACGGGGAATGAGCCGCATAGAACAACTCGTCGCCCCCCTGGCCGATAAACAAACAATCGGATTGGGTCTGATTGGCCAGATTCTTTACAAAAGGAGCGAAGTGCAGGCCGTAGTGATAGTCGTGCAGTTTTTCAGCGATGGGGATTTCAGCGACTTTTGATTGGTTGATGGATTCCAAACAGGCGGGCTGTTCGATCAGTTCAATGTTGCCAAACCAGGCGGCCTGTCTTGCGAAATCCCGTTCGTCATTGCCGGGGTCGTAGTAATTCAGTCCGGTGACAGCCACCGGCGTTGATGCGTATTTCAGGCAACCTAAGACGATAGTGGAATCCAGGCCGCCGGAGAGGCTTAAGAGAATGCGCTGATAAATGCTGGCCCAGGCATTGACGCAATAGATGGTGACTCTGCGCAACTCCTTCATAGCGTATTCGGCATCCTTTAATTTTGGATTTGGGTGTTGAGCAATGCTCACCAAGTCCCAGTACTGTTCACGGCGGTTGCCCTTAACACCGGTGGTGCGGCATTCGCCGGGCATTAACTTGTGGACATTCAGCAGACCCGTCTCGCGGGTTTGTATCAGGAAGCCCAATAGACGCTGCTCAACTTGATTCCAGTTGATGGGGAATTCTGCCCCTGGCATCTCCGTGCATAGGGTGACACTGGAGAAGTACAGGTGAACGCCATCGATTTCGCTGTAAAAACACGGTACGCCCCAGGTTGGGTCGGCCAACACATGGCAGTGCTGCTTATCCGACTCGTAAATGACCGCGAGGTAATGTCCCCAACATTGTTCTACCAGATACCGGCCTTCTGAATCCAAAATCTTGCGAATGACATCCGGGGACAGTCGATCCAGTGAGTGGATCGCGTCCCCTGGCTGATAGCTCTCTATATTGGATTTGGAAAACAGCTCTCCCAGTACCAATACATCGGAATTTGGTTGCCGGTTTTTTTTTGAGAGTTCCAAAGGAAGTTCGGGTTTTGGAATAGGGTGGCTATCGCCCACCGGCTCTATATCAGCTGTTAAGACAACCAGACCCTGCCGGAACGTCAATACCGTCCAATCGATGTCAGTCTTCTCGTAAAGACGGTAAGTAATCAGCCTGTTGGCGGCGGCTGTGTCTCTGCTGCTGTTGGGGTTCCAGGTAAATAGGATGTAGTGGCCACTCATGATCAAACCACCATAATGGGGGTTTGCAGGCGGGTGAGGGCAACGGTGTCATTGAGTACAAAGTTGTCATGCTCTACCCAGCAATGGGCGCCAAATGGCCCCAGGTGTACGCCAAACACCAGTGTGGGCCGGATTCGATGTTGCATCAGAAAATGCGCTAATACCAAGGCATCGTACAAGCACTGATTGTGGGCAGTGAACAGCAAGGGACGAAGCCGATTAAACACCTCCACCAATGTGCGTAGCTGGTATTCCGGAGCGGGTTCTTTAGACAAACGAGACTGGTTGCGTTTGATACGGGCAATCACTTTTTCAATGGGGCGCCATTTCAGAGCAGCGTAGCCAAACCAGGCAGCGCGCAAAAACCGAAAAAGATGTTTGCCCTGAATACCGGGTTTTAAGCCAATATCAAAACCCACCAGATCATAGTCCGGTGCCGGGTGTTGCCCAGTCAGGCGTTTGGTGGATTCCCCGGTGGGTACTTTTTTCAGAACCCCCTGTTCTTGTAGTTCTTGTGCCAATACCTGGCAATCCTGGGAAAGAGGGGCGAGATCCTTGGCAGAAAGCAGTTGATGAAAAAGTCGGGTTTTGTGCCGATCCATGGAAAAATACTGATCGGTTGCCAAGTCCAGAATCACCAGTTGTTGATCAACCAGGCAGCCAAAGGTATTTGGTGACAGGGATAGCTGAGTCATGCGTGCACTCCATCTGACAGGTGAGTATCGATGGTACTGGCAAGCAAACGGGCTGTGTAATCATATTGGCACTCTATTCTGCCCCGATAGGCTTTAAAAATAGGGTTTTTTCTACATCCAATATTCTGGCGATAGGCGTGTCTTGGCTGAGAGTGACTGATTAAGCTGTTCGGAAAGTCACTGCAATGAGTAAAGGACGATGAACCCCAAAAGAATTCGCCGGATGGTATTTGTAGTTTTGATGTGCACCGGCTTGATGACTAACGCTGATCAGCCAACAGAGAAACCATATCGATTGTTGGAAAAACCGCTCGCTAACCCGCCGGATGTGCTTGAAGTCTTTCAATACAGTTGCCCCCATTGCCTGGCATTACACCTAAAGCTCAAGCAGTGGCGCGAGGAACAAAACGCGACCATTTCCACCGGCTTTCTGCCTGTGGGTTTGAGCAAACAAAAAGTCGTTCACGCCAAGTTGTACTACGTAGCCCAGGCAGTAAACCGCCTGGATGAATTGCATTTACCCATCTATAACCAGCTAAAAAATGACCGCAGGTCGCTGGACAGTGAGGAACAGGCTGCGCAGTTTATCCATCAACAGACGGGCATTTATCGCGCCAAAATAGAAGGCCTGATTCAGTCTAAAATCATTGCTGACCGCCAACAAGCCGCGATGTCCCTGGCTCGGGAATGGCGTGTAACGGGAACGCCGGTTGTGGTGGTCAAAGGCCGGTATTTGATCACCCTGAAATCCGCAGGTGGTTTCAATAATGTCATTCCGGTCATTGAACGCTTGCTAATTGAGAAGGGTGAAGAAGCCAAATAGCTCTTTGGGTTTCAATCGATATAACCTGGATCAAAGCTGAATATTGGCCGGTTCATTTTGACAAGCCCATAGCTCATAGTATGGCCCTTCCTTAGCCAACAATTCACGATGTGACCCCTGTTCCACAATCTCACCGTTATCCAAGACCAGAATGTGGTCGGCGTTGACGATGGTAGACAGCCGGTGGGCGACAATAATGGTGGTGGTGTTTTGGGAGATTTGCCAGAGGTTTTCCTGAATGCGCTGTTCGGTTTTGACATCCAGCGATGAGGTGGCCTCATCAAACACAAACACACTGGGTTTTTTCAGGATGGCGCGGGCAATGGCGATACGCTGGCGCTCACCGCCAGACAGTCGCAACCCACGCTCGCCCACTACGGTGTCGTATTGTTCCGGCAAAGACTGAATCGTTTCGTGAATGCGAGCCTGCTTCGCCGCCCAGATAATATCGTTCATGGGCGCATCCGGGTCGCCAAAACCGATATTGGTGGCCAGGGAGTCGTTAAACATCATGGTGTCCTGCGGAATCACCGCAATCTTCGATCTCAACTCCCGAATGGGCATTCCATAGATGGACTCGCCCCCTATCCGAATATCGCCACTCTGCGGGGAGTACAGTCGCAGCAGTAACCGGATAATCGTGGATTTGCCGGAACCGCTGGCACCCACCACCGCCAGACTCTTGCCGCCGACAAGCTGAAAATTGAGATGTTTCAAGATCGGCTGGTGCAGGTCGTAGGCAAACTGAATCTGGTCGAACTCAATCGATGCAGGTTGACTGCTGTTTTGATTTGGCTCCTCGTCAATAGATCGCTGAGTTGCTGGTGCCTGCTCACCTTCTACGGCTCGATCAAAAATAGACAACATCCTTTCCAGATAGGCAATGCCCTCGGTCAGTCCTCGAAAGCTGTGACCCAATTGTTCCAGGGGGGCGATGATCTGAATGAGATAGGTGTTGATCAGAACCAGCTCACCAATAGACAGGTTGCCTTCCAAATACTGACTGACAGCAATCCAGTTGGCCGTTCCCAGAGACAGGCAGAAGACGATGGACAACAGCAGGTTATTCAGCAGTCGATGCCGGTATAAGTGGCTCCAGCTGGATTCTGCCAACCCCAATGAGCGGTCATACATCGTGGCTGCATAGTGTTCGTTGGTAAAGTTCTTGATCGTTTCGATGTTTAGCAGACAGTCGGTCAAAATGCCGTGGGTGGCCACCTGTGAGCCGGACAGCGAGCGCGTGGCGTCACTGATCTTTTGGGTGCCGTTCAAAAATATGCCCACATAGGCCAGGCAAGACACCAGCAGCACCAACAGAAACAACGGCTGCAACCCCCACAAAATGCTCGCCACCAGTACCACCTGGACAATCACGGGTAAAAAGGTGAACAGGGCGGTTTGCAGCAGTATGCGGTAGCCGCTGAGTCCCTGCACCAGGGTTTGGTTGGTGGTGCCGCTTTTATTCTTGAGGTGGTAATCCAGAGGCAAGTGCAGAACGTGGAGTAACAGTCTTCGACTCATCGACCGAGCCAGTCGTGCATCGGCTTTGCCAAACAGCGTGGCCCTCAACTCACCCAACAGGCGGCTGGAGAAATGTGCCACCACATAGGCAATAAGAAGCGCGTAGGGGAGGGAGAGAGCAAGGGCAACATGGGTGGTGTGCTTTCCGTCACTGAGCGCATCAATCAGGGCTGAAAACAGCACCGGAATCAAGGTTGTCACCGCGGTGCCAAGTACCACCAAACCCAATGAACCAAGCAATCGTAGCGCCACAAATCGTTCAATGCTCGGCTTGATCAGTGTGAAGGCTCGACTGAGCGTACTGAACAGAGGCAGTCGTTCAAAGCTGATGCGCGGATTGTCCATTCTGCCCCCGGTGACTTGTGACTTAATGCGGATTGAAATGATATAAACCACTTCCATTGAGTGTTAGCCATATAGGAGGAATATTTGAAATGTTGGTTGATAAATCAGCAAAAAGGTAAATCCGATTTAGGAATATAAGAATAATATTGGATGAAAATATTGTTCATATATCCGTATATATGTGGCCTGACGCGAATTAACTCTCTGTAAATAAATGAAATTTTCACAATTCGAATGTGAAGACCACGAAAGTGGCAGAAAGATACTAGTCTGCTACACTGATTTACGATGGCCCGCCCAATTTATGAGGCATAAAGCCCGATGGATATGTTTTTTAATGGATGCGCATAGTCGCATTTGGGGAGAGTAGGCCGTAGAGGGCAGTCACCACTGCCCTCTACGCCATGGATTTTACTCTTGAGGTGTGACATGGAAACGCAAAATGCAGATATTATTTCCCGCGTGTACGACGATATCAAACAGCGGGTGATGCACTGCCAATACCGGCCCGGTGATCGACTCTGTATAGATTTGATCGCAGAAGAACTGCGAGTCAGTGCTACTCCGGTTCGGTCTATTATGAATCGACTGGTTTCAGAAGGTTTTTTGATTTTGGTACCTAAAGTCGGTTTCTTTATGAAGAACCTGTCGGAAACCGAAGTCAGAGATATGTACGAATTTTTACGAATGATAATCCTGAATTGTTCGGATTCTTTGAATACCCGTAAATCACTCAATACCCCACATTTCAGTGTTGACCGCTTCAAAGAACGGCTGGAAAAGGCGGAATCCAACGGCATTCAGGTGTCCGTTGATTTCAGTAATGCGTTTTTCACAGAGTTGAGTGTTCGGTCGGGTAATGAACTGATTGTTCAAAAGACCAAGAATTTGCTGGAAAGGCTTTATTACATTCGATGCATAGAGACTGAGTTACATGATCCGGCCAGTGAGGAGCTGCTCAAGATCTGTGATTTTTATAACGCTCTTGACCATCAAAATTTACGGCAAGCTCTCGACACCTACTTTGAATCGAGGTTTTATCACTTGCTTGACTTGTGCAAGTTGGTGCGGACATCGTTTGAAAAAACAGATTGTACCTACCAATTTGGGCCGAGGGCGAAAGCGGCAAAGATGATAAGTAGGGAATACACGCTTTCAACTTAAGAATCGATGTAGTCTCTCAGTGAACTCCAGACGATGTGAAGATCCAATCCGGACTCTTCGGCTATGGTCATAAACCGCTCCCGTTCATCCAGTTCGTGGTGGGTTTTCCAAAGCTGCCAGAGTTGATGGTCGATTTCTTCTTCGCAATTCCTGGGTCGCCCGGAGCCACTGCCTTGAATCTTGAGCGCGCAGCGGCGGCGTGAGAACTCGGCAGCGTGCATGCCAAACAGACGGCGCATCAATATCAGTGGTGCGCCCATAAGCATATAGATATCTTCAAGTTCCTTTTCTTCCCGTTTTAAGTCCAGCTCATACAATTGCTTTTTGAGGGCAGGGGTGTCGATGGAAATATTGAGAAAATTCTTAGCCCGTTGAACCAGGGATTTTTGTTGTGAGAGGCTGAGCTGAGACAGCTTGCAGATCAACTCATCGGTGAGCGCGTTGCCTTTGAAGTGATCGGCAATCAGGTTCTCAGAAGTGGCCACCAAAAAGTGGGCCGCAGATTCGCACATTTTGTCTTCAAAGTAAGCCATACCATAGATTCCTTGTCGTGAAGGGCAGTTGCCTTTGCGACTGAATACTACGAATGAAGGTTGTAATATCGCTTAAAAAGTAAGCGACTTAAAAAGAAATTTTTAAAATATTGGAAAGGGGATATTGGCTATCTGAAACTAAAAAAACACAACATTAATTTTATAGGAAACCCGATTGGAAAAACAATATAAAGGGTTAACTCTATTTATAGGCTACATGATAATTTTATGAAAGTGGTCAATTTGTGAAACGGGTTTTACAGATAACGCAGTACTTTATTTGTCTGATAAGTGCGGTTTTTACCTGCCTGTTTGCGATAGAAATTGGTCAAGTCGGAAAACCAGAGAACACTCTGGAAGGGAATGGCCTATCTTATATCTTGGGAACCGTATTGCTGGTTTGTCTGGGAGTGGCAATAGACGCCTGCAAGTACATCTTTTGGCGGTACAGGGCGCGGGGTGTTTTCAATACAGTTACCGCTTTAACATTGATGCTCTTTTCCTGGTTGGCCAGCTGCGCTTTCTTTTTTACCTCGGAAGTCAATTTGTTGTCGGGCCATAGAGACGCGGAACGCCAGGTAGAGTCCCTGAACCACAAAATCACCAGCCTGCAATCTCAGGCAGAGAATCTGCAACGATTGGCTAACAAGCGTTTCGACAGTGCTTATCACAGCCAGTGGCAACGCGCTCAGGAAGATGTTCAGGCCATAGCCGATGTAAAGGCGCAGGTAGCAATGCACATTCAGCAAAAAGCAGCATTAACGAGCGAGCTAGCCCCACGGCTTGCGAGCCGCCAACTTTTTACTGACATCTCTGCTTTATTGGGCTTTGACAGCCGTTGGATAAGAATGGTCTTCTACGGGCTGCTTGGGTTGTTACTGGAAGTCAGCAGTCTTGGGATGATCAGCCTCAACACCCCGAGACCCAAAAAAAATAAAACTAAAAGAGTCCCCACAGAGGCCGAACTCTTTCAACAACGAGAGGCCAAAGCCATTCGCATTGCAATGGATGTTATTTTGGGGAACGTGAAGCCCTCATTGCGACAATGCCAGGCGGCGGGCTATGGGGTCAGTCGGAGTTTCCTTAAACTCATCTTCAAATGCCTGGAAAAAAGCGGACTGATTGAACAATCAGCCCGCAAGAGCGGCTATCAATTATCTCTCCCTGATTCAAAGGATGCCTAAAATTCAGAAGGCACCCATTTGGCCGCTTCCGTTGTTGGCGGATTGGTAAAGTGTTCAACCAACCCCTCAACCACTTGGCCTTTCTTCCCACTTTTGGCTTTATCTGCCCACTCTTTACCAAGAACTGGCTCCAGTGTGCTGGCCAGAATTGGAAGGCTAACTCTTGATAAGTAGTTTTCCTTTGTTGGCCGCCAGTACTTTTCAAAGGGGACTTCCAGCAGATCAATCAAGTGGTCTTGCAGATCGGATACACCTCGGGTTTCAATGGTCAGGGACGATGCCACACAATAGGCCAGCAGCTTCTCTTTTGTCCGCTTGGGTAAGGCACGGAAGGCATCAAATCGCTCTGCCTGGGTGTCTGGGGTCAGCCATTGTGTATCCAGTGCGGCGCGGGCTTCTTCCAGTTCGGAGGCAGCGATGGATTCCTTGGTGTCTTTCCGTGTGGTTTCGCTGCCAACAAAGCGTATGCTGGTATCAAGCAGATCACACTTGCTGCAACCCCACTCAGCCAGCACTTTGAAACAGATCGTGTAGTGCAGCAAATCAATGGCGACAGAAGCCTTGTTGGCAATAACAGCCTTGCAGGCCTGTTGGCGATACATGCCCAAATCGGTTTTCAGTGCATTTGAGATACAGGGCTGTTTCTCGCCTTGGTCATGAGTATCTGACTCATGGTTTTCGTCGTTCGTATTGTTGGCTTGAACGGCTTTGCGATCAGCCATACCACGTTTGACCAGCAGCTTACCTTGGTAGTCGAACCCCACAATAATGATGGAAATGGCTTTTTGATCATCGGTGTAGGTGAGATATTCGTCAATCGCTTTCTCTGCTTGGGTGATTTCATCTTCTTTCTCATTAGAAGCATCGAGCAATTCATCGGGCCAATTTTCATCTTCTCCACGAGTATCGATCTCTTTCAATTCGGCCTCCAAATCTGCCAGTCGGTGGCGAAGTTTGTCTGGAACGCCGATATGTTCTGGCGAAAGTTGGACTTTACCTTCCTCAGCTTCGCGGAAATCCGAACTGCAAACGACCGTAAAGCCCGACCAGCCTTCATCAGAAACAATCTTCTCGGCTGTCTTGGTGAGTTTTTTCTCGGCCAGGGTGTATACCAATTCCGGGTCGGAGAGATAAACCTTTTTCCCAAACAGGTCAGTGGATACAGCGCCACCGGCTCTCACGTAGGCCGCTTTACCGACAAATGCACCGATACGACTATTGGTGGTCACCGCTTCACCCATTAGCCAGCATTTGATGGCGCCGGGGTAAAGTTGGTAGTTTTTGCTCAGTTCCCGATAACAAGCCAACTGTCTCTCGTGATCATCGGACAGAGTGAAGGCTTGCATTTCCTCAATGGTTAACTTCCCTTTGCGGTACTCGTCCATTAATTTTGGGCATACTCGGCCCAGGCTCAATATTTTCTTCACATGGGTCAGTGGCTTGCCAAATCGCTCGGCTACCTCGGTCGCTTCAAGCCCTTGGTTGTCTATGAGGTCGGAATAGGCCACCAGTTCATCCGCTGGGTGCATGGCTACGCGGTGCGTGTTCTCAACCAGAGAGATTTCAGTGAGGGCATCGTCTTTGGTTTTGAGGTTGCAGTCTGTCAGGTAGTCATCGGGGATTTCCTTCTGCTTGGCCAGATACTCCAAGCCAGCCAATCGACGGCCACCAGCTTCCACCTCAAATTTGCCACGTTTGGCCCGTGTCACCACCAGATTCTGCAATAGCCCGTGACTCTGTAAGCTGGCGATCAACTCTTTATCTGCCGCTTTCGATGGATTCACAGTGCGAACATTGCGGGGTGAAATGGTGAGTTGGTTTAAAGGTATTTGTGTATACATGATTCTGCCTCTTGTTGTGTTTAAGGGTTTAACCCCCACTCCCTCTGGGGTTGAAAACCCCCAGCAGCGCCCAGCCCCACCGGGCGCGAAAGCACCGGATTCGCGGGCGTCGAGGCAGGGTTCCCCCCAACGGGCAGGCCACCCGAAGCAAGGCGAAGGGCAAGCAGGCTCAAGGCAGTTGTGAGCCAGCGCAGCATTTCGTTTACGAAATGTGGGGGATACCTCGACGCCCGCGAATCAGGTGCTACGCTGTGGCAAGGCCCAGAGGGAAGGTAGAGTCAGTGAGCGCCAAGGCGAATGCCTGGCATCCTTATGCGGCGATTTGTGCCGCCGAGGCAGTTCGGAACGATCTGCCAAAAAACGCCGCTTTGATCTGCCGGTGTCGAAGACGGGGCAGTTCAAATCGGCGAACCTATAAATAGTTACACCCAGGATGATTCTTGAGTCAATTTCAAAGGGTAGGTGTGAACTTGAATAAATGAAATCGACTCATATCGTATAATTGATTGCCTGTATTAATTTTCGCTTTCATACAGGGCATCTACATCAGAGCAGCTCAGAACATAATCAGCGGCCTTTTTAGCATGGCTGGCCGCAAAGTGATAAGCCCTCTTAGTTCTCTGACGGCGATATAGATATAGGCTCAAATGCTGTATTGAGCCTGTTTATAATTGTCATGTGAGCAAAGTAGATGTGGGATTTATTTCTGTGTAAATACTGTGTAAATTGTAAGCTGCAAAAAACACAACAGCGATACATTTTTTTAAGTTATTGATTTATTTGATTTTTATTGGTCGGAGTGAGAGGATTCGAACCTCCGACCCCCTCGTCCCGAACGAGGTGCGCTACCAGGCTGCGCTACACTCCGATAATTCCGCTTGCCGAAGCGGAAAACGGCGGCATTATAGCACCGTTTATGGCCCTGTATATTGTCTTGTCGCTGGCCATTTGTGCTGTAAAAAGTTTACCCAAGGACAATTGTGAGCAGATTTTATTTGTTCTTCGTCGGCTAGGTGCCTATGCTTAAGGGTGTTCTTCTCCTGTGATTCCCCTAGTTATGAAAACAACCAGAAACACCAGTACCGAAAAAATTCGCGAGAAAAAGCGCCATTTTATGGCCCGTGAAGAAAAAATTGTTGAAGCCGCTTTAGAGTTATTGCTGGATAAAGGGGTGGATCGCGTTACTGTGTTCGATATTGCACGCATGGCAGGCATCGGCAAGGGTACGGTGTACAAGCACTTCATGACAAAAAACGAAATTCTGATGCGTATTGTCATGGATTACGAGAACCGCTTAAGTGAAAATCTCAACGATGGTATAGCACGCGCCCGCAATGGCGAGCCCGGCGCGGCCGCCACAGCCTACTTTCGCTCCCGTCTGAGCAACCCGGCTCTGGATCGCCTGGTTCAACAACTGGAAGTACGTTTGGAAGCAGAGCCTGAAATGTCCGTTATGCTGAAGAAGTTGCACAATTTGCGCCACGCCAATATGGAACGTCTCAACAACATGGTGGCGGATTTGATCAGCGCAGGACGCCTGGAAGATGTTCCCCCACACCACCACTACCTGGCTTGTTGGGCTCTGGCTCAGGGGGCTGTGGATCTGTTTTTTAATCAGACTCTGGATTTTCTCAACATTCGCGACAAGCATAAACTGCTGGACTACATCACCGACATTGGTGTCACTATGGGCAACCGGGGGCAGCTGCGCAGCTGACGACGGTTGTGTCAAAAGTCTCCTCCCTGTTTGCCACTCTGCTTGCTGAACAACAAAAAGCCAACGCCTCACTGCCTCCGGTGGATAAGTGGAATCCGTCGTTTTGTGGCGACATGGATTTACTGATTCGGCGGGATGGCACCTGGCTGTACGAGGGCAGTGCCATCCAGCGACCGGAGCTGGTAAAGCTATTCTCCACCGTACTGAAGCGGGAAGGGAATGACTACTATTTAGTAACCCCCGTGGAAAAGCTGCGTATACGTGTGGAATGTGCTCCGTTTCTTTTGGTTGAGGTCGAACGCAGACAGGAAGCCGGGGAAGACGCACTCTGTTTTACCGCCAATACTGGCAACCAGGTGGTGGCGGGGCCCGACAATCCCATTTGGATGGAACCGTCAGGGAAGGGCAATGAACTCCTCCCTTATATTCGCGTACGGGGCAATCTGCCGGGGCTGTTGAGCCGCTCGGTTTATTACCAATTGGCAGACTGGGCTCAGCTGGGCGAGGGCGATGGGTGTTCTCGCCATGGGGTAGTCAGTCTCGGGGCATTCTTTGCTCTGGAGTAGGGTGGATTAGCCGCGAAGCGGCGTAATCCACCAATCGTGGAGCGGAGGTGTTAACTTACATATTTGGATAGTTGGGCCCGCCACCACCTTCGGGCACCACCCAGGTGATATTCTGACTGGGATCTTTGATATCACAGGTTTTACAGTGCACGCAGTTCTGGCTGTTAATTTGGAACTGCCTGTCACCGTCGGCGCTTTCTACCACTTCATACACTCCTGCCGGGCAGTAACGCTGTGCGGGCTCGTCAAATATGGGCAAATTGTGGTTTAAAGGGATGGCGCTGTCTGCCAGTTTAAGGTGACAGGGCTGGTCTTCCTCGTGGTTGGTGTTTGAAAGGAACACCGAGGAAGGCTTGTCAAAACTCAGTTTGCCATCGGGTTTGGGGTAGTTGATGGGCTGGCAATCACTGGCGGGTTTCAAAGTGTCCCAATCCGCTTTCAGATCTGACAGGGTCCAGGGCAGCTTGCCATTGAATATATTGATGTCCAAAAAAGCGTAAGCGGAGCCAAGCACATTGCCCCAGCGGTGTTGAGCGGGGCCAAAGTTGCGTTGTGCATGCAGCTCTTTCCAGGCCCAGCTGTTTTGGTATGCGCTTTCAAAAGCGGTTAAATCATCGCCGCTTTGACTGTTCGCCAATGCTTCGGCAATGCACTCTGCCGCCACCATGCCGCTTTTCATAGCGGTATGGGTACCCTTGATCTTGGCGAAATTGAGCGTGCCGGCGTCATCACCAATCAACAAACCACCGGCAAAGGTCATTTTGGGTTGTGCTTGCAAACCACCTTTTACCAAGGCCCTGGCACCGTATGAAATTCGCTGCCCCCCTTCAAGATAGCGGGCAATGGCGGGATGGTGCTTGTAGCGCTGAAATTCATCAAACGGGCTGACGTGGGGGTTGTGGTATGACAAGTCCGTAATCAAGCCCACAGCTATCTGGTTGTCTTCCAGATGGTAGAGGAAGCCACCGCCACTGGAGTTGCTTTCCGAAAGCGGCCAACCGGCACTGTGGACCACCAGCCCTTGTTGATGTTTTTCTTCAGGTATTGACCACAACTCTTTGATTCCCAAACCATAATGCTGGGGTTCTTTATCTTTATCCAGCTCGTATTTGGCAATAAGCTGCTTACCCAAATGACCCCGGCAACCCTCGGCAAACAGGGTGTATTTGCCGTGTAATTCCATACCGGGCATGTAACTGTCTTTCTGGTTGCCGTCGGCAGACAAGCCCATATCGCCAGTGGCGATGCCCTTTACCGCACCATTGTCATCAAACACCAGTTCGGAGGCGGTAAAACCAGGGAAAATTTCCACACCCAGAGCTTCAGCCTGCTGCGCCAGCCAGCGGCACAAGTTGCCCAGACTGATGATGTAGTTGCCATGGTTGTGCATGGTTTTAGGGGCAAAAAAACCGGGAATCTTGCGGAATTTTTGGGCATCTGACAGCAGCAGAATATCGTCGCTGCTCACCGCGGTGTGCAGTGGAGCACCACGCTCTTGCCAGTCCGGGAATAGCTCATTGAGCGCTTTGGGCTCGAACACAGCCCCAGAAAGAATATGAGCGCCTACTTCAGAGCCTTTCTCCACAACACAGATTGAGGTTTCTGGCGACAACTGTTTAAGGCGGCACGCAGCTGACAGACCAGCCGGGCCAGCGCCAACTACTACAACGTCGTACTCCATGGATTCTCGCTGCACGTCACTCTCCAAAAGTTTTTAACGAAGGTTTCCAAGACCTGTTCACGCTAGGGAGAACAGGCTCTGATGCAAGGCATTCTACCCTGACAATTGAGGAGGCGTCATGGGTACGGTGAAAAAATCAGTGCAGGATAGTGACGGGGTGGTCGCGATTACTTGCTTTGTTTTTTGCGCTTGTCTCGCTGCCATTTTTCGCGCAGCTGTCGCTTTTTCTGGGGGGATAACTCTTGATAGCGGTCGCGAACATTGCGAATTTTCTCCCGCTGCTTGGGCGGGAGGACTTTATAGTTGTTTCGAGATTTGTCTTTTTGATGCTTTTTCTGCTTGTCTTTGTCGCTGGCATCAGCATCGACTGGCAAGCCAGTAGCAGCTAAAAAGACAATAAGAGCCAGAGAGAAAACAGTTCGTTTCATGGTTGTTGCTCGTGAAGACCCTCTATGGCATCAGTTTCCAACAGCCACTGATAGAATTCCAGGTCGTTTTCGATTTCCTGCTCCACCATGGCCATCGCCGCGGTGTTGGTGAATGTTGCGCTGTTATTGTTGTTAAACATCGGTGCGAACAGCATTGCCACGACCACAACGGTTGCCATGCCCACAGCAAATCCGGGCCAGGTAAACATGGGTTGTGATTTTCCGGGCTCAGGATTGGCCAGGGCCTCCTGACGCACGGCGGCCAACCGGGACTGCAGGCTATCTGGAATATTTGTTTCAGACTCCCGCAGTGTTTGCCGAAGCTGCTGTTCCAGTTGCTCGGGCTGTTTCATTTCTGCTACCTCATTGATAGTCGATCAATTTACAATATCTATTGGCTAGCGCCAACATTCCCCCAACTTGGCGCGCAACGCCTGCAGCGCCCGAAAGTAGTGGGTTTTTACACTGCCTTCGCTGCACTGCATGGCGCTGGCTGTGTCAGCGGTGCTCAAACCTTCCCAGCAGCGCAGCATAAAAGCTTCACGCTGGCGCTTGGGTAAATCCTGTATGGCTTGTTCCAGGCGGGCGATGCGCTGGTCGCTCTCTAGCTCCGCATCCGGGTTTACGTGCTCCGCTGCGGCGACATACTCATAGGGGTCGGCCGCTTGATCCTGAGGTTCTATAGAGGCGGGTTTGAGGCGCTCTATCCAGGTGCGGTAGCGGTTTTGTACCGCTCTGCGGCGGTGAAAATCGTTAATGCGACTGCGCAATATTCGATAAAACAAGGGGCGCCAATCGTCCCAGGTGCGGTCCCCATACAGCTGCGCCAGTTTGCTCATGGTGTCTTGCACTATGTCCAGCGCATCTTCCCGGTTGCCCACTGCAACCTGAGCCATTCGAAAGCCACGCTTTTCTACCGAGCGCAAAAAGTCATTCAGAGTGCGGTTATCCAGCGCAACCTCCATTTTTTGAGCGGTGCTGGTAATACCAACCGCATAGCTGCTTGCTGTGGTCATATCAGCCGCCATACCTTGTTGCATGGTAGCTGCGGTAGTGTTGTTCGTGATCAACCTCGGTGACAGGGGCGTACTCTTGAAAATCCGCGTCGCTCCAGTCATCGGCCCAATCATCAGCCGAGTAGTCACGATGGCCGCTATAGTGCCATTCATCCTGAGGATTGTCGAAGGCGTAATGCAATAACTCGCTGGCAACAACAGCGCCAGCGAGCCAGGTCACACCATCATTGCGATAGCCGCAACGATAGTCACGGTATCGGTGGTGCCGTTTTTGGTGGCGGTAGTGGCGGCGGTAATTGCGCTTGTGGTGGCGATAACGACGGTCTGAGCGGTAATAAGGGTAAACGTGGAAGTCCAAGTGATAATCATAACCGCCGTGACTGCGATAATGATTGCGATGGTGCCTGCGATTGTTTCTGTATTTGCGATGTTTGTTGGTGTGGTAGTGGCGATCGCCACCATGGGCCAGTAAATAACTGCTGTGGTGATTGCTGAATTTACCAGTGTAGCCCTGTTGGTCATAAGCGCTGCTGTCGGCAAAGGCCGGCGCGGTGGTTAATGCCAGTAATAGCAGGGCAATTGATCCCGATACTTTCATGGAGCTCTCCTGTTTGCCAAGTTAGGTTGCCAAATAAACAGCACAGGCGTGCACAGGAAAACGCGGTGATTATGTAGTGGTTGACAGATTACAGTCGCTGAAACTCCGCCCATACCGGAGCGTGGTCTGAAGGTTTTTCCATGGCTCGAATCTGGTAGTCAATACCGGCGGCGCTGCAACTTTGCAAGAGAGGCGCCGTGGCCAGCAGGTGGTCTATACGCAAGCCACGCTTGGGCTCGCGTTCGAAACCGCGACTGCGGTAGTCGAACCAGCTGTAATGCTGCTGGCTATCCGGGTAGTGCTTGCGGTAGCAATCGCCGAGCCCCCAGTCATAAAGCGCCTGATACCACTCCCGCTCTTCCGGCAAAAATGAACATTTGCCAGTGCGCAGCCAGCGTTTGCGGTTGTCTTCACCGATGCCGATGTCCAGGTCGGAAGGGGAGATATTCATATCACCCATAATCAGCAGATGATCCGCCGGATTACAGGCGCTGTTTAACAGTTCAAGCAGGTTGGCATAGAAGGCTTTTTTGGCCGGGTATTTGAGGGGGTGTTGCTGGCTTTCCCCTTGCGGAAAATAACCGTTGATGACTTGCAGGCGGGTTCCACTGTCAAGCTCCACTGTGGCACTTACCAGGCGCCGCTGGGCATCGTCATCATCACCGGGAAACCCTTTACTGGTTGTCAGGGGAGGGCGCTTGCACAGCAGTGCTACACCGTAATGCCCTTTCTGGCCGTGATAAGTCACCTGATAGCCCATGGACTGCAAGGCTTCCAGGGGGAATTCGTCATCGTGCACCTTCGTTTCCTGCAGGCCAATGACCTCGGGCTGGTGACTGTCAATTACTGCCTGCAGTTGATGCAAGCGAGCGCGAAGCCCGTTCACATTAAAGGAAACACATTTGAAGCTGGTTTGGCTCATATTTGGTTCACGGGCACTGGGATTACTGATGGCTCAGGTTATTGCTCAGTTCGTCTTTTTGCAGTTGCCGGGCAAAGCGCCTGGGGTTCTGTTTCAACAAAACCATGTCGGCAACAATACGGCTTGCCTCCATCAACAGAGGGTCTTTTTCTGCCAGCGGCAGTGTGTCTACATCTATATCCTCAACTGCTGCCTCGTACGCCTCGAAGTCTTGATAAGGTTCTTGTCCTTTAGTGCTGCGCCTCTGGTTTTCCAGACTCAACTGCTGTTGTTGACGCTGTTCCAGAATGGCTTTTCGTTGTTTCAGGTTAAGGCTTAAGGGAAGCTCATTTTCCTCACTGAAGCGACGCCCCAGTTCAGCAGATTCCACGGCGTAGTTAAAATCCGGGTCCTGATTGGCTCTGCGTTGGTGATTCTGTTGCAGCAGAACAAGTTGCTCGGAAAGGTTGCCAAACTGTCGGTAGGGGGCGGCGCGAATACGATCCCAGGGCAGGGCGTTTTCGTTACTGCTTTCACCAATTTTTTCCGGGTTTGCCTGGCTGGGAAAGTGAATATCCGGCACCACTCCCCGGCTTTGAGTGCTGTCGCCAGAAACGCGGTAAAACTTGTGTTCGGTCAGTTTCAACTGGCCCTTGCCAAGAGGTTGCAGGGTTTGCACGGTGCCTTTACCAAAGCTCTGGCTGCCGACAATAATGCCGCGTCCGTAGTCCTGAATAGCCCCGGCGAAAATCTCCGATGCGGAAGCGCTGAGGCGATCAATCAATACCACCAGCGGCCCCTTGTAAGCCGCGGGACGCCGTGAACGCTGGGTGCGGTCTATCTGCCCATTGCTGGAGCGAATCTGTACCACCGGGCCGGGGTTGATAAACATGTCGCTGAGGTGTGTGGCCTCCAGCAGGGAGCCGCCGCCATTGCCGCGCAAATCCAGGATAATGCCATCCACACCATCATCACTGAGCAGTTCACCCATCAATCGAGACACGTCTTTAGTGGTACTGCGGTAATTGCGATCGTTTTTGCGCAGCGCCTCAAAATCCAGGTAAAACGTGGGAATATCAATAACACCGACGCGATAGGTGGTACCGCCAACGGGCACGTCTACAATCTGTTTTTGCGCTGCCTGATCTTCCAGCTTTACCTTGTCGCGGGTGATATCGATGGTTTTCATCAGCCCGGAGGCTTCCGCCTTGCCCGGCAAGACCTGCAGTGAAGCAATGCTGCTTTTGGGGCCTCGAATCAGATTTACGGCGTCATCCAGGCGCCAGCCTACCAGGTTGGTATGCTCCTGATCACCGGGGTTTTTGATGGCAACAATCTTATCGCCTACTTGCAATTGCCCCTGCTTGTCAGCAGGGCCGCCAGGCACAATACTCACCACTTCTATATAGTCGTCAGTGCGCTGTAAAACCGCTCCAATACCCTCTAAAGACAGAGACATATTGATGTTGAAGGTATCGCTGTTGCTGGGGGAAAAGTAGTTGGTGTGGGGGTCAAAAAGGGTGGCGGTGATGCCGGCGTAGGCACTGAACACATCCCGCGATTCCGTTTGCTGCAGCAGTTTTAACTGATTTTGATAGCGTTTGACCAGCTGCTCGCGGGCCTTGTCCAGCTGTTCGCCTGCAAGAAGTTTTTGCACCAGTTCAGCTTCGATGGTTTTACGCCACAATTCCTGACGCTCTGTAGCAGACTGCAGCCAATCCCTCTCTTTATGATTGCGCGGCAGGGATTCATCGTCGTCCAGATTGAACTGATAATCGCTTTCCAATAACTCGATATTGTGTTCCAGGTGCTTCAGGCGAATAGCCTGCAGGCGGTTGTAGGCGGAATAACCAAACTCCAGGCGACCTTGTTTGAGTGCATCATCCAACGCCAGTCGCCAGGAGGAGAACTGGTTGATATCAGATTGCAAAAAGTGGCTTTTGGTCGCATCCAGGGCGTTCAAGTAAGCGTCGTAAAGCTCTTGGGAAAAATTATCGTTAATAGCGCGCTTTTGGTAGTGCCCGGAAACCAGCGCTGAAAGCATCTCCTTCATTAACTTGCCGTGTTTTTTCTCTGGTTCAAGCCTATCCAGTGTCGCGGCGCTTGCGGTAAAGCTGCCAGCGAACAGCAGCGAAAGAAGTAGAGGAGCTCTGTGGATTTTCAGCATAAGCATAAACAACCTGTCAATTTCACCCTTAATACGACAAGGGACTTTGGCCGGAGTTTACCACCAGTGGTAAAAATTTCCCCTAGAGGGGTTACAGTTTTTTACATAAATGGAATGCACCAGATGAAACGCCTCAGCCGAACGCAGACTATAATTATCAAATTACATTAATATATTTCTATAAGCTTTTGATAATAAACTAATAAGTAGCTTGCTTACTGATAATTTATGCCTGTTTACGGGGAGGTGGTAGGCGACTATCAGGTTTTAAGGAGAGGGCTACAAGGTTAGCTGGGTGCAGATGAAAGGATTGAGTGACGATTTATTAAAGCTTAATTTAACATAATATACATTATGCGCAGCCCTGGGTTTAAATTGGCGCTATCCCTATAGACTTTCCACGTTTAAACTTACAAAGGTCTAACTATTTCGCCTGGTGCCAGATCCCTGACCCTCTGCTCAACCTGGTAGCTAATTTGCTGGATTTTTTGCTCAGACAGCGGCCTTGTGCCAGGGTTAAATTTTGTGAAAAATCTTTCAACAAACCCCAATGCAAGTACGGGTATGTCAGGCTTGGACGCCTGTTGCACATACCAGCCAGGAAGGACGATTACCGGAAGGGATAAAACTTCAAAGCCGGTTGCTTTGGTGAGCCAATTGCGAACCCATTTCGCTTGTGACTGCGCTTGTTTTATTGGAAGAACCTCTTGCCAGCCTGGAAATTTTAAAACTCCATTTTTGTACACAACCTTAAACTCAGTTTTCGGATTTTTGCGAGAAGACTTCCGCTTGGAACGCCCTTTGGTCTCTACAACAAATACCCCTGCCGGACTAACAACCAAATGGTCGATATTGAATCCCTCTGCCGGTATATCGTGAAAAACCCTAAAGCCTTTTAGCATAAGTTGGTCCAGCTCCTGACCAACGGCAAGCTCACACTCGTAGCCAAGACGAAGAACCTGGATGCGCTTAAAACGCCTGGCCAAATCACAAAGTCCACCTATAGCAAAAAGGACACCCGTGACTGCAAAGATAATGGTCTCAGATGTTGTAGATTGAAAAGAATTGAAGGGAATAAAGAAAAACCCACAGAACACAAACGCCAGAGAAAAGCCTATGGATAACTGCTCTCCTCCCAGCTGCCGAGCCAGCTGTGTTCCTGCTGGCCGGCGTATGGATTTTGATAGTGGGTTGAGATAATTCCTTTGTTTGAATGACAGGTAATGCAACACTGCTAAAGAGAAGAACAGAGGCAGCAGCATTATTGCCGCATTGATAAGCATTCTTTCCATGATTCGCCCCCCCTCTTCTGAGTTACTGGCCTGTTAACTTACTGGCTCTCTCATCGTCACAAACTCCTCCGCCGCTGTTGGGTGAATACCCACGGTATTGTCGAAGTCCGCTTTGGTGGCGCCCGCTTTGATGGCGATGCCGATGCCCTGGATAATTTCTCCAGCGTGATCTCCCAGCATGTGGCAGCCGATTACTTTGTCTGTGGCGTTGTCGACGATCAGTTTCATCAGTATTTTGTCGTTGCCGCCACCCAGGGTTTGTTTCATGGCGCGGAACTGGCTTTTATAGACGCGAATATCGCCGTACTGCTCTCTGGCCTGTTCTTCGCTGAGTCCCACGGTACCGATATTCGGTTGGCTGAATACGGCTGTGGGAATATTGCTGTAGTCCACTGGGGCGTGCTCGTTTTTGTAGAGTGCCGCAGACAATGACATGGCTTCTGTGATGGCCACTGGCGTCAGGGCCACTCGGTCGATCACATCGCCAATAGCGTATACGCCAGCTTCGGCTGTCTGGAAGTTGTCGTCCACCACAATGGAGCCGTTTTTGCGCACTTCTACCGCTGTGTTTTCCAGGCCCAGCCCTTCCAGGTTCGCTTTGCGTCCTGTGGCGTACATCACCTGGCCTACGGACAATGTAGAGTTATCGGTAAGTGTGGCTTTGATTTGGCCTTTTTCGATGCTTTCCAGGGACTCGATATTGGTATCAAAGTGCAGGTGAACACCTTTGTTTTTCATCTCGGTGGCCAGAGCTTCGCGAACATCATTATCAAAGCCTCTTAAAAACATCGGACCCCTATAAATTAGATGAGTTTCCACACCTAAACCATTGAATATTCCAGCAAATTCCACAGCAATGTATCCCCCGCCAACAACGATAATTTTCTCTGGCAGGTTATCCAGGTAGAAGGCTTCGTTGGAGGTAATGGCCAATTCATTGCCGGGAAATTGAGGCACGAAGGGGTAGCCACCGGTGGCGATCAGTATTCGCTCTGCGGTGATTGTCTGCCCCCCAACTGATAGTTGGTTGGGGCCAGTAATGGTGGCCTTGCTTTCGAACAGGTCCACCCCTGAACCGTCCAACAGGTTGCCGTAAATACCGTTTAAACGCCTTATCTCAGCGTTTTTGTTGGCGATCAAGCGTTGCCACTGGTGTGTTGGTGGTTGCTCAATATCCCAGCCAAAGCCCTTGGCGGCATGGAATTCTTCTGCAAATTCTGAAGCGTAGACAAACAGTTTTTTGGGGACACAGCCTACGTTGACGCAGGTTCCACCCAAATGCTGCTGCTCGGCAACGGCAACTTTGGCGCCGTATTGGGCCGACATGCGTGCGGCGCGTACACCGCCGGAACCGGCGCCAATAACAAATAAATCGTAGTCGTAATCGCTATTACTCATAAGATGTCCTTTGATTTTCCTTTTCTATGCGCACTACCTGAAAGTGATGGTGGCCTTCCACCATCCAGATAATATTAAATTCATACAGTTTGACGCCATATTGATTGCTGTCGCTCCAATCATTGCGCCGATAGGCTGGGCGAGGGTCTTGAGACAATACCTGGCCGATAAATTCCTTCAAGTCGGGGATTTTTTCAATGGCAAATCGAATTTGTTGCTCTGCCTGCCGGGAGAACGTCACACGAGCTTTGGCTTCCGGCTTGTGGTGAGCAAATCCCGCACTGGCGTTGCCAAGACTGTCGCAATAAGGCAGATAGGGCTTGATATCGATAACCGGTGTTTGGTCCAGTAGGTCGAAACCGCTGATCTCAAGCCAACTCTGCCCGCCCTCCTCTTTCACTGCATCCAGAGTCACTACAGACATACCGATGGGGTTGGGGCGAAATGTCGAACGGCTGGCAAACACGCCGGTTTTCTGGTTACCACCCAGGCGCGGTGGTCTGACCAGAGGTTTCCAGCCTTGTTGCTGAGTACCGTGGAATACAAACAACACCCACAAATGGCTGAATTGGTTGAGGTCGCGGACGCTGTCTGGGTGGTTGAACGGAGGCAGCAGTTCAATTCGCCCCCTGGCCGCTGGCACCAACCCCGGCTGGCGCGGCACCGCAAACTTCTCCTTGTAAGGGGAGTGAACGGTACCGATGATGTCAAAAGACTGAGTGTTCAAAATACCACACTACTTCGCAGGCCGTAGTGTATCCACACCCCCCATATACCCGCGCAATGCCTCTGGTACCACAACGCTGCCGTCTGCCTGTTGGTTGTTTTCCAGCACTGCCACCAGGGTGCGACCCACCGCAAGGCCAGAACCGTTCAGGGTATGCAGCAATTCCGGCTTGCCGGTTTCCGGGTTGCGCCAGCGAGCTTTCATGCGGCGCGCCTGAAAATCGCAAAAGTTACTGCAGGAGGAAATTTCCCGGTACGTATTCTGCGAGGGCAACCACACTTCAATATCGTAGGTTTTGGCAGCGGAAAAGCCAGTATCACCACCGCACAATACCATGGTGCGATAAGGCAGATTGAGCTTTTCCAGAATCACTTCCGCACATCGAGTTAACTCGTCCAACGCCTGCCAGGAATCACCGGGTTTGACGAACTGCACCATTTCCACTTTTTCAAACTGGTGCTGGCGAATCATGCCGCGGGTGTCGCGTCCATAGCTGCCCGCTTCACTGCGGAAACAAGGCGTATGGGCAGTGTATTTAAGTGGCAGCTGCTCTGCTTCCACAATCTCGCCACGCAAGGTGTTGGTGACAGGCACCTCGGCGGTTGGAATCAGGTAAAACTCATGCTGACCTTCGAGCTTGAATTGGTCTTCGGCAAACTTGGGCAGCTGACCGGTGCCGTACAGCGAGTCGCTGTTGACGATATAGGGCACGTACATTTCCCGGTAACCGTGTTCAGCGGTGTGGGTATCCAGCATAAATTGAATCAGTGCCCGATGCAGCCTGGCGATATCACCCTGCATGACCACAAAGCGCGAGCCGGTGAGCTTTACGGCGGTCTCAAAATCCATACCACCGAGATCAGCGCCCAGGTCAACGTGATCTTTTACTTTAAAGTCGAATGTTTTGGGTGACCCCCAGCGGCGCAGTTCCACATTGTCGTCTTCGCTGGTTCCGGCAGGCACAGAGTCGTGAGGTGTGTTGGGGATGCTCAACATCATGTCGTGAAATTCCGCCTGAACCTTGTCCAGCTCTTGCTTGGCGGCATCAAATTGCTCTCCCAACTCGGCAACCCGGGCTTTCAGGGTATCGACATCGCCGCCCTCCTTCATGGCCTGACCGATGGATTTGGACAGGGTTTTGCGCTCTGCCTGTAGCGCCTGAGAGCCGGCTTGCAGTTCCCGGCTTTTGGTTTCCAGGGTTTCGAATTTTTCACTATCGAACTGGTAATTGCGCTTTGCAAGCGCAGCGGTAACCGCATCCATATCTGAGCGGATAAATTTGGGATCGAGCATAAACAGGTATCTTTATTGGTCAGTAAGTCTTAAATGAGTCGCGTCAACCAGATTGCCAACAGGGTTGCCAACAAGCAACCCACCACGCTGACTATAATATAGCTAACGGACAATACAGGGTGGCCATTCTGCCACAAAGCCAGGGCGTCAAGCGAGAACGCCGAAAATGTGGTGAAGGCGCCGAGAAAACCCACCATCAGCAGGTTGCGCCATTCCCCGGGGAGCACACCTTTATCCGCGACAAGCACATACAAAAACCCCATCAGAAAGGAGCCGACAAGGTTGACCAGCAACGTTCCCAACGGGAAGCGTTCACCCAACAGCGGGAACACCAGGGTATTTACACCAAAGCGACAAACTGCCCCCAGAGCACCGCCAAAAGCTACAGCCAACCACTGCATGTCAGTGCCCCTCCCCATTCGATTTCGGACTGGATGGTGAGTAGCGTTGCTCGCCACTGTCTTTATCCAGAGCTCTCAGGTGTTGAAGTTTGTCAGCTATTTTTTGCTCCAGACCGCGGGGTACTGGATGGTAGTAGCCTGTGTTTTGAATGTCTTCCGGGAAATAACATTCACCGGCGGCATAACCATTGGGCTCGTCGTGGGCGTAGCGGTATTCGCGGCCGTAGTCCAACTCTTTCATCAGTTTGGTAGGAGCATTGCGCAAGTGCATTGGCACCTCGTAGCTGGGTTGCTGTTTCACGTCCCGCATCGCCTGTTTGAATGCTGTGTACACGGCGTTACTTTTTGGGGCCGCTGCCAGATACACCAATGCTTGAGCAATAGCCAACTCCCCTTCCGGGCTACCTAAACGCTCCTGGGTTTCCCAGGCGTCCAGGGACAAGCGCAACGCTCTTGGGTCGGCATTGCCAATATCTTCGCTGGCCATACGCACCACCCGGCGGGCGATATACAACGGGTCGCAGCCTCCGTCGAGCATGCGCGCCAGCCAATAGAGCGCGGCGTCTGGCGATGAGCCGCGCACGGATTTGTGCATGGCGGAAATCTGGTCGTAAAAGTTCTCGCCACCTTTGTCAAAGCGGCGAGTGTCTGCCACCAGCACTTCCTGCACGCTTTCCAGCTCGATGCAACCGCTCTCCCCCACCAGGTCACTGGCGATCTCTAGCAGGTTGAGGGCGGTACGGGCATCGCCATCGGCGGCAGCCACCAGTGCGTTCATGGCATCGGCGGACAAACTCATATCATCGGGCAGTTGCGCTCGTTCGGAACTCAGGGCACCGTTGACTACGGCTTTTACTTCATCTTCGCTGAGGCTGCGCAGCACATAAACACGGCAACGGGACAGCAGAGCATTGTTGAGTTCGAAAGACGGGTTTTCGGTGGTGGCGCCAATCAATACTACAGTGCCATCTTCCACAAATGGCAAAAAGGCGTCTTGCTGGGATTTGTTAAAACGGTGCACCTCGTCCACAAACAGGATGGTTTTGCGCCCACGGATATCGCGCTCCTCTTTGGCGCGGTCGATGGCAGCGCGAATATCTTTAACCCCGGACAACACCGCAGAAAGGGTTTCAAAGTGGGCGTCTGCGCTCTGGGCGATAATTCTTGCCAGGGTGGTTTTGCCCACACCCGGTGGCCCCCAGAACACCATGGAATGCAGCAGCCCCGCTTCAATGGCATCCCGCAGGGGTTTGCCATCGCCAAGAATGTGCGACTGGCCAACGTACTCCCCCAGAGTTTGCGGGCGCATACGGGCTGCCAATGGGCGGTAAACAGTTTGCTGGAAGATGGATGGGGTCATTGACGATCTAGCGGCGAATAATATTTTTCGTCATCGCGAAGGAGCGAAGCGACTGCGGCGATCTCCAGACAAGCACTTCGTAGAAGGAGGTTGCCGCGTCGCCTTCGGCTCCTCGCAATGACAGCGAGTGCGGGGATGACGAGAGCTATTAGTTATATATCACATCCACCCCATCGGGTATATCAAACACAAATTGACTGTCGTCCAAAGTTGGGTTGACTGTTATTTGCTGGAATATGATTTCGGTGCGCTCTCCCAGGTTGTCTGTTATGGCAAGAGCTTCCGGAACCCCTTCGCTAAAGCGGATAATAATGTGCTGATAGAGGCTGGCTGGCTGGCGCGGGTAAAGCGTGAAGCTGTCTTTACCTTCACCTTGCTGAATACGGTAGTTAGCCTGGAGTTTTTCAAAATCACCCATCAATAACAACGCTGGAGCAGCGCTATCATCTTCGCTAACCGATTGAATGGTAACCTGCTCCAGATCCGGGTCGTACAACCAAAGGGTGTTGCTATCGCTGATCAGCTGTTGGCCGTATTCACCGGCCACGATCCAGCGAACTTTGCCACTGCGTGTTACCTGCATATCACCTTGTTGCTGAAGTTCTGCCAGGTGCTCTCCTGCCTGGTCGTATTGATTCTGTTGGAACTTGCCGCCGAGACTTTCGATGGGCGTCAGCAATGCTTGCAGTCGCTCGGCTGCAGGCTGGCCACCCGCTTGTGCAGCCAGTGCAAAAAATACACAACAAACAACACACTGTAATTTCATCATGTTCCTTAATCCCGTCCGCCAGGTGCCAACACTTCCCGGCTGCCGTTGCTTCCCATGGGGCTGACCACACCGGCGGCCTCCATGGTTTCGATCAGGCGCGCGGCGCGGTTGTAGCCGATACGCAGCTTGCGCTGTACCGCTGAAATGGAGGCTTTGCGACTTTCCAATACAAAATTCACCGCTTCGTCGTAGAGCGCATCGGACTCGTCGTTACCATCGCCTTCGCCCTCGGCGGCAAAGCCGGGAACGGCGATGGTGTTGGTCACGCCCTCATCGAGAATCTCATCCAGGTATTCCGGCTCGCCGCGGCGCTTCCAGTCGGCCACCACTTTGTGCACTTCGTGGTCGTCCACAAAAGCACCGTGTACCCGCACCGGCACGCCGCTGCCTGGGGGCAGGTAGAGCATGTCGCCGTGGCCCAGCAGTTGTTCGGCGCCACCCTGGTCAAGAATGGTGCGGGAATCAATTTTCGACGACACCTGGAACGCAATACGGCTGGGAACGTTGGCTTTGATCAGGCCGGTAATCACATCTACCGAGGGGCGCTGAGTGGCGAGAATCAGATGAATACCCGCCGCCCGCGCTTTCTGGGCAATACGGGCAATCAGTTGTTCCACTTTTTTGCCGACAATCATCATCATGTCGGCAAATTCGTCGATCACCACAACGATGTAAGGCAGTGCTTCCAGGGTCGGGGGCTGTTGCGGAATGTCCTCCTCGAACACGGCAGCATGGGGGTCGGGCTGCCACAGTGGGTCCGGAATGGGTTCTCCTGCAGCGATGGCGTCTTTTACCTTGCGGTTAAATCCGGAAATGTTACGCACACCCATGGCCGCCATCAGTTTGTAACGGCGCTCCATCTCCCCCACACACCAGCGCAGCCCGTTGGCGGCGTCTTTCATATCGGTGATGACCGGGGTGAGCAAATGGGGAATGCCATCGTACACCGACAATTCCAGCATTTTGGGGTCCACCAGAATTAACCGCACTTCTTCCGGCGACGATTTAAACAGCAGACTCAACAGCATGGCGTTAATGCCCACGGACTTACCGGAGCCAGTGGTGCCTGCGACTAACAAATGGGGCATTTTGGCAAGGTCGGCTACCGTGGGGATGCCGGAAATATCGTTACCCAAAGCCAGGGTCAGCGGCGAGTAGGCGCTTTCATATACGTCGGATGACACCACTTCTGACAGGCGCACCATTTCACGGTGTTCATTGGGAATTTCGATACCCATGACCGACTTGCCCGGGATTACCTCTACTACCCGCACACTCACTACCGCCAGGGAGCGGGCCAGGTCTTTGGCCAGGTTGGTAATGCGGCTGGCTTTTACGCCGGGGGCGGGCTGGATTTCAAAGCGGGTAATAACCGGCCCCGGCATAACTTCGACAACTTCTGCGGAGATACCAAAGTCTTGCAGCTTTAACTCCAACAGGCGAGACATGGCTTCAAGAGATTCTTTGGAAAACCCTTTGCCGGAATCGCCGTCTGCCGCATCCAGCAATCCAATGGCGGGCAGCGTGCCAGTAAGCGGCTCTTCAAACAGGGTGGTTTGTTTTTCTTTTACCGCCCGCTTGCTGGGAGCGGCTTTGGCAGGTGCAGTGGGCATCTGGATGCTGGGGGGAATGCGTTTTTCCGCCGCCTTGACCTTTTTGGCGACTTTTTCTTTGCGGGCCTGTTGAGCTTCTGATGCCTGGCGCGCTTCTTGTCGATTGCTGCGTATGGCGACCACCCGACTGCGCAACCAGTCGTAGCTGAACAGGCTGATGCGCCCGAGCCCGTCGATCAGCGCCAGCCAGGAAATATCCGCAAAAATGGTCAGGCCAAACAGCGCTACTGCCAGCAATACCAGAGTGCTGCCAACCACGCTAAAGGCGGATACTGCCACCTGAGCCACCCCCGCTCCCATAACACCACCCAGACCTTCCGGTAATGTTGAGCTGACCGTACCGTAATGCAGGTCGGTGAGTGCGGTAGTGCTGAGCATTACCAGTAGCAGCCCCAAACAGCGTTGAGCAAAGGTGAGCCAGTCGAGCGGTGGTTGCTGATCGTCACGTTTACTGCGAAACACCCGCCAGGCGCGCCAAATCAGCAATAGCGGGAACATGTAAGCCATAATGCCAAACAGCCAGAACAATACGTCTGCCAGCCATGCACCGGTGGGGCCAGCGGCGTTGCTGACCATATCGCGACTGCCGGTGTGGGAGAACCCGGGATCACTGGCGGAAAAGCTGAACAGCGCAATCAGCAGGTAGATACACACTACCAACCAGCCAATCAGCGCTCCTTCACGCATAATCAGCTCAAAGCGGCCGCTATTGGCAGCCTCGTTTGCGGGGGTTTTTCTGGAACTGCTGGACTTACTCAAGTTATTTAACTTCCCTTTGCAAGCTATTGTCGTTGTTATAAAAGCTGCTTTTGATTATCTACGAACAGTGGGCCAATTGTAAGGCTTCATTGACGGTCAAAATAGTGGCTGTCAGGCAATTGTATTGGTTCTGTTTACAGTATTAAGTATCATAACCCGCCTGCATGACTGCCTGAGGGAATTTTTTCAAATAAAGCGCCTCAAACTGGCTCTCCGTTAGCAAGAATCCAATAGATATAGGAAGAAATTGATGTCTGAACCTCAACACCACCGCCTGATCATTCTCGGCTCTGGCCCTGCAGGTTACACCGCAGCGGTATACGCCGCACGCGCCAACCTGAACCCGGTAGTTATTACCGGCATCCAGCAAGGTGGCCAACTCACCACCACCACAGATGTGGATAACTGGCCCGGCGACCCGGAAGGTGTTCAGGGGCCAGACCTGATGGTGCGCATGCAACAACACGCGGAACGCTTTAACACCCAGGTTATTTTTGACCACATTGAAAGCGTGGATTTTAACCAGCGCCCGTTCAAACTGGTGGGCAACGAAACTTACACCTGCGACTCGGTAATTATCTGCACCGGTGCTTCAGCTCAGTATCTGGGCCTACCCTCGGAAGAAGCCTATATGGGCAAAGGCGTTAGCGCCTGTGCTACCTGCGACGGTTTTTTCTACCGGGATCAGAAAGTGGCGGTCATCGGCGGCGGCAATACCGCGGTTGAAGAAGCCATGTACCTGTCCAACATCTGCAGTGAAGTAACCCTGGTACACCGCCGCGACGAGCTGCGTTCCGAAAAAATCCTCCAGGACCACCTGTTTGAAAAAGTGGAAAGCGGCAATATCAACATCGAGTGGAATCACACCCTGGACGAAGTGCTGGGTGATGACGCCGGTGTTACCGGCCTGCGCCTGAAAAGCACCCAGGACGGCACCACCAAAGAGCTGGATGTGAGTGGTGTATTTATCGCTATTGGCCACAAGCCCAATACCGACTTGTTTGTGGATCAACTGGATATGAAAGATGGCTACCTGAAAGTACAGGGCGGCTCTGAAGGCAATGCCACTCAAACCACCATTCCCGGTATTTTTGCCGCTGGCGATGTGGCCGACCATATCTACCGTCAGGCGGTTACCTCCGCCGGTTCCGGCTGTATGGCGGCACTGGACGCGGAGAAGTTTCTTTCCCTGTAAAGCTCCGCCTTCTTGTCATTCTGAACGCAGTGAAGAATCTCTTTGCATCAAGTACATTGAGATTCTTCGCTACGCCCAAGATGACCGGAGTAGTTCACCATGACTGAACTGACACTACTCGACAGCCATCAACCCGTATTCCCTTCCCCACAGAATGCGCTGACCAACCCCAATGGCCTGTTGGCCGTTGGCGGCAATCTGCAACCACAAACCCTGATGACCGCCTATCGCCAGGGAGTATTCCCCTGGTACAGCGAGGGCGAGCCGCTGTTGTGGTGGAGCCCGGAACCACGGGCGGTGATTTACCCCGGTGAATTACATACATCCAAAACCCTGGCAAAACTCTATCGCCAACAGCGCTATCAAATTACCTTTAACCGGGATTTTGCCGGGGTAATCGGCCATTGCCAGAATACGCCTCGCAACGATGGCGGTGGCACCTGGATCACGGATGAAATGCTGAGCGCGTACTGTCAGCTACACCAACAAGGGCACGCTCACTCTGTGGAAGTCTGGAGTGACGGGTGTTTGGTGGGCGGCCTGTATGGAATAGCGGTGGGCTCGGTATTTTGTGGGGAATCCATGTTCAGTGCCGTCAGCAATGCGTCCAAGCTGGCGCTGTTGGCACTGTGTAAACAGGTGCCAAAACTTAAACTGGTGGACTGCCAATTGCCCAACCCTCACCTTTCCTCATTAGGTGCGGTGGAAATTCCCCGCCAGCAGTTTCTCGCCCAGCTGCAAAAATACGGAACCGAGGTGCTCAGCTTGCCGTCTGACTTGTAGTACTATTGCTGCAGATTGGTCATTCTGAGCGTAGCGAAGAATCTCATTGCTACCCAGCATAGAAATCACTCGCCGAGCTCAGGGTGACAGCAAAGAGGCTTTTATGTCCCGTGATATTTCACCAGATGTATCCACTATTCGGTTATTTCTAACCGAACCACACCCCTGCAGCTACCTGAAAAACCGCAGCGCCACTACCGCCTTTGTCGACCCATCTCTGCCCTTGACTGCCCCGGTGTATGATCGCCTTACCGACAGTGGCTTTCGGCGCAGTGGCAAATACCTGTATATCCCCCACTGCCAGAGCTGCAGCGCCTGTCAGCCCTCGCGGATTCCCGTTGCGGCATTCAAACCTAACCGCCAGCAACGACGCTGCATCCGCGACAATGCCGACTTGGAAATTACCCTGGCATCCAGCGTCGACCACGACGAACACTTCATGCTTTACAGCGATTATATCTGCCTGCGCCACGCCGACGGAGATATGTACCCGCCCACTCGCAGCCAGTATGACGATTTTATTGCCTCGCCATTTGCCTTTACCCGATATCTGGAATTTCGCTACCAAGGAAAATTAGTCGCCTGCAGCCTGGTGGACATTCTGGATCGTGGCATTTCCGCCATTTACACCTACTACGACCCTAAAGCAGAGCGCCGCAGTTTGGGTACTATGGCCATTCTGACAGCGGTTGAGGAATCCCGCCGCCGCAATTTACCTTATGTCTACCTGGGTTACTGGATAGCCGACTGTCAGAAAATGCGTTACAAAACCCGCTTTAAACCGGTGGAAATACTGTCAGAGGGAAACTGGCAGCCACACAGCGACAAAAACACGAAAAGTGGTGGCTAAGCGGTCGCTTTTCAGGCAGAATTGCCGCCTTTCAAAATGAACACCCCGTCCGCAGGCGGCAGCAACGTACTGGAGTACAGCACAGGTTATGGCAAAAGAAGATGTCATTGAGCTGGAAGGCGAAATTATCGACACCCTTCCCAACACTACCTTCCGGGTAAAACTGGAAAACGGCCATGTAGTTATTGCCCATATTTCCGGCAAAATGCGCAAACACTACATTCGTATTCTGACTGGCGACAAGGTGAAAGTTGAGCTGACCCCTTACGATTTGACCAAGGGGCGCATTACTTACCGCGCCCGGTGATCTGGACAGCAGACAGCAAAAGGCCAGCCTCTTATGAGGCTGGCCTTTTTTGTATCTCGCCATAGCGAGGAGCTTTTTTCGTAACTATTCAGCTCACGCGCCAAAATTTTCGCCTTGCCTGCTCGATTTGGCACGCAATCTGAACAGTTACAGGGCATGCTGAATAGTTACCTTTTTTCAAGGAAGGAAAGTGACGTGGCAATTTCGTCCAGTATGAGGCGATTTGATGGAGATCGCCGCGCTGCGCTCGCGATGAAGGTTTTTAATCCACTTCCGCCACTTTTTGCCGATCGGCGGTACTGGCAAATTCAAACTTCAGCTCGTTGTCTTTAACGGCAACACTCACTGTACCGCCCTTATCAGACAACTCACCAAACAGCACTTCTTCGGCCAGTGGTTTTTTCAGCTTTTCCTGAATCAGCCTGGCCATTGGCCGTGCACCCATGCGCTCATCGTAGCCATTCTCTGCCAGCCAGGTAACCACTCCCGGCTCTACATCGAGAACCACTTTCTTGTCGTCCAGTTGCGCCTGCAGTTCGGTAAGGAATTTATCCACCACTACTTTGACCACGTCCAGCTGCAATGCCTGGAACTGGATGATGGCATCCAAACGGTTGCGAAATTCCGGAGTAAAGCCCTTCTTGATCACCTCCATGCCGTCGCTGCTGTGATCCTGATTGGTAAAACCAATGGACGCGCGGCTCATTTCTTCAGCACCGGCGTTGGTGGTCATAATCAAAATCACATTGCGGAAATCCGCCTTGCGGCCATTGTTGTCAGTAAGGGTGCCGTGGTCCATCACCTGTAACAGGATATTGAACACATCCGGGTGGGCTTTTTCGATTTCATCCAGCAGTACCACAGAGTGTGGGTGTTTGGTCACCGCATCGGTAAGCAAACCGCCCTGATCAAAACCCACATACCCGGGAGGCGCGCCGATCAAGCGGGACACCGTGTGGCGCTCCATATATTCCGACATATCAAAACGGATCAGCTCGATACCCATAACTTCAGCCAGCTGTTTGCTGACTTCGGTTTTACCCACACCGGTGGGTCCGGCAAACAGGAAAGAGCCAATGGGTTTGTCACCATCCCGCAAGCCAGCGCGGGCCAGCTTGATGGAAGTGGACAGAGCATCGATGGCCGGATCCTGGCCAAACACCACCAGCTTGAGTTGTTCCGACAAGCTGCGCAGGCGCTCCTTGTCGCTGGCGGTAACACTTTTGGCGGGAATGCGGGCAATTTTGGCGACAATGCGCTCTACATCCACAACCCCCACCACTTTCTTGCGCTTGTTAAGCGGCTGCAAGCGTTGGTAGGCACCGGCCTCATCGATCACATCAATGGCCTTGTCCGGCAAAAAACGGTCTGTGATATGGCGGGCAGACAGCTCCGCAGCGGTACGCAGGGCGCCCTGGGTAAAGCGCAGGCTGTGGTGTTCTTCAAAGCGCTCTTTCAGGCCTTTGAGAATGTCAAAAGTCTCCTCAACGCTGGGTTCGGGCACGTCAATTTTCTGGAAGCGACGCGCCAGGGCGCGGTCTTTTTCAAAAATGCCGCGATATTCCTGGAAGGTGGTAGAGCCTATGCAGCGAATCTTGCCGGAACCGAGCAGCGGCTTGAGCAGATTGGAGGCATCCATCACGCCACCAGAAGCGGCGCCGGCACCAATAATGGTGTGAATTTCGTCAATAAACAGTACTGAGTGAGGCAGTTTGTCCAGCTCCGCCAGTACACCTTTAAAGCGCTTTTCAAAATCGCCCCGGTACTTGGTGCCCGCCAACAGTGCGCCCAAATCCAGGGAATAGACGGTGCTGTCTTCCAACACTTCCGGCACATTGCCTTCCACAATGTGCTTGGCCAGACCTTCGGCGATAGCGGTTTTACCCACACCGGACTCACCCACCAGCAGAGGGTTGTTTTTGCGCCGCCGCGCCAATATCTGACAGACCCGCTCCACTTCAAATTCCCGACCTACCAAGGGGTCGATTTGGCCTTGCTCTGCCTCGCGATTGAGGTTGGTGGCAAATTGCTCCAACAGGCTTTTGCCGGGTGATTCTGCCTCGGTGGTTTCTTCGCCTTCCTGGGGTTCACTGTCCGGATGTTCCGGTTGTTCCGCCACTTTGGAGATACCGTGGGAGATGTAATTCACCACATCTACCCTGGCAATATTTTGCAGCCTCAGAAAGTAGACCGCCTGGCTTTCCTGCTCGCTGAAAATGGCCACCAGCACGTTTTCACCTTTTACCTCTTTTTTGCCGGATGACTGCACGTGAAATACCGCCCGTTGCAGCACGCGCTGAAACCCCAGTGTCGGCTGGGTGTCGCGTTCGGCATCGGCAACGGGAATCAGGGGAGTGGTGGACTCGATAAATTCGTCCAGGTCACGGCGCAGGTCATTGAGCTCGGCACCGCAGGCTTTGAGCACGGTGGCGGCAGATTCGTTATCCAGCAGCGCCAATAGCAGGTGTTCGACGGTCATGAACTCATGCCGTCTGGAGCTGGCGCCTTTAAACGCCAGATTTAAAGTTACTTCCAGGTCTCGACTCAGCATGGCAAGGCCTCCTCAGTAAACAGGGGCATAACAAATGTGCCGTTACACCAATTAATAGCGGTCATCATCCCCCTCTGAGGGTTCCACCTCACACAGCAGCGGATGATCACACTCTCTAGCATATTGATTCACTTGGGTGGTTTTAGTTTCCGCAATATCACGGGTATAAAGGCCACAAACTGCCTTTCCCTCGGTATGTACCCGCAACATAACCCGCGTGGCCTGCTCGCGGTTCATGGCGAAGTAACTTTCCAGCACCTCGACGACAAATTCCATCGGCGTGAAGTCATCATTGAGCATAACGACCCGGTACATGGGCGGTTTACGCAACTTTGGCCGCACCTGCTCAACCACCGCGTGACTGTTATTGCCGGTGTGGAACTCATCGTCAGCGGATGCTTTAACAATCTCTTTCATGGCAAAATCTGGTTCACTCGTGGCCATTTGTACAGCGTTTGGCGATGTATAAATAAAAAGGGTCAGCAAACGGTAGTTTAACGCTAAATCATCACTTTTAAAGCCAATTTCAGGCTTTTTTCCACCTTGACTTGGGGCTGTAATCCCTATACAAATTAAGGTTGTATATTTTTTATACACGTGGATGAGGTTAGAGTCGTTATAAACGACCCTGAAACAAGGGTCTCACCACGCCAAAAACAGGTCCAAAGGGGGGTTCCTGTTATGCCTGTAGGTACTGTCAAGTGGTTTAACAACGCCAAAGGTTACGGCTTTATTCTGCCGGAAGAAGGTGAAGGGGATATCTTCGCCCACTACTCTGCCATTGAGATGGATGGCTACAAAACGCTGAAGGCGGGCCAGCGTGTCAGCTTTGATGTCACCGAAGGCAGCAAAGGCTTACACGCTGCCAATATTCGCTCTGCTGATGATGGCAGCCAGACAGCTGCCCCGGAACCCGAAGCAGAACTGCAACAGTTCTGACACCACTACCCTACCTCTGACTCAGTCTTCGGGTTTGTCCAAGCCCGGTAAATTCCTGCCTTGAAGCTTTTACTGCGCTATTCCGAAACGTCCTGTACTGGTATACTCCGCGCCCGAAAAGTTACCGTCATCACCCGCCGATACAAACAGGAAAGCACAGCGCATGTCGAAGATTATTTATACCCAAACTGATGAAGCCCCGGCCCTGGCAACTTACTCACTGTTGCCTATTGTTCAAGCGTTCACCAAGCCTGCCGGGATTGCGGTGGAAACCCGGGATATTTCTCTGGCTGGTCGTATTATTGCCAACTTTCCTGAAAACCTGACGGAACAGCAACGTCAGGCCGATGCCCTGGCGGAGCTGGGCGAGCTGGCGAAAACCCCGGACGCCAACATTATCAAGCTACCCAACATCAGTGCCTCTATTCCACAGTTGGTGGCCGCCATCAAAGAGCTTCAACAGCACGGCTACGACCTGCCCGACTTCCCGGAAGAACCACAGAACGACGCCGAGCAAGCCATCCGTGACCGCTACGCCAAAGTGTTGGGCAGCGCGGTAAACCCGGTGTTGCGTGAAGGAAATTCTGACCGCCGCGTGGCGGCACCGGTAAAAGAGTACGCCAGGAAAAACCCTCACTCCATGGGCGCCTGGAACAGCGGCTCCAAATCTCACGTTGCCCACATGAGCGACGGAGATTTCTACTCCAGCGAGCAATCCGTCACTGTGGCTGAAGCGGGAGACGTTAAAATTGAATTTGTTGCCGCCGATGGCGCGGTAACCGTACTCAAAGACAAGGTCAGCCTGCAGGCTGGCGAAGTGATTGATTCCGCCCGCATGAGCAGCAAGGCTCTGCGTGAGTTTTTTGCCGCCGAGATCAACGCCGCCAAAGCCGACAATGTACTGTTTTCTCTGCACCTGAAAGCCACCATGATGAAGGTGTCTGACCCCATTATGTTTGGCGAATGCGTCACCGTATTCTACAAAGAAGTGTTCGACAAGCACGCCGCCCTGTTTGAAGAAATTGGCGTCGACCCCAGCAACGGCCTGGGGGATGTATACGCGAAAATCGCCGATTTGCCCGCCGAACAAAAAGCCGTTGTGGAAGCCGACATTCAGGCGCTGTACGCCGACCGGCCGGCCATGGCGATGGTGGATTCCGACCGCGGCATCACCAATTTGCACGTGCCCAGCGATGTTATTATCGACGCCTCCATGCCCGCCATGATTCGCTCCTCTGGTCAGATGTGGGGACCGGATGGCCAGCTGCACGACACCAAGGCAGTCATCCCCGACCGCTGCTACGCTGGTGTTTACCAGGAAACCATCCAGTTCTGTAAAGACAACGGCGCATTCGACGTTACCACCATGGGCAACGTTTCCAACGTCGGCCTGATGGCACAGAAAGCGGAAGAGTACGGTTCTCATGACAAAACCTTCAAAGCCGCAGGCAAGGGCGTTATTCGCGTAGTTGATGCCGCCGGACAAGTGCTGATGTCTCACGATGTGGAAGCGGGCGACATCTGGCGCATGTGCCAAACCAAAGACGCCCCCATAAAAGACTGGGTAAAACTGGCCGTAAATCGCGCTCGCGCCACCGGCAACCCCGCTGTTTTCTGGCTCAGCAACGAACGCGCCCACGACCGCAGTCTGATCGAAAAGGTCAATGCCTACCTGCTGGAACACGACACCAATGGCCTGGACATCCAGATTCTGTCCCCGGTTGAAGCAACCCGCCACGCTCTGCAACGCATTAAAGAGGGCAAAGACACCATCTCTGTCACCGGCAACGTATTGCGTGATTACCTCACCGACCTGTTCCCCATTCTGGAATTGGGCACCAGCGCCAAAATGCTCTCTATCGTGCCATTGCTGGCGGGCGGCGGCCTGTTTGAAACCGGTGCCGGTGGCTCTGCCCCCAAACACGTTCAGCAGTTCGAGAAAGAGAACCACCTGCGCTGGGACTCCCTGGGGGAATTTCTGGCCCTGGCGGTTTCGCTGGAAGACCTGGCCTTTAAAACCGACAACAACCAAGCCAAGGTACTGGCTGCAGCACTGGACGTAGCCAACGGCAAATTCCTGGACACCAACAAATCCCCATCCCGCAAAGTGGGCGAACTGGATAACCGCGGCAGCCACTTCTACCTGGCCATGTACTGGGCGGAAGCACTGGCAGCACAGAGTGACGATCAGGCGCTGCAAGCCCTGTTTGCACCACTGGCACAAGCCCTGAGCGACAACGAGGCAGCTATTGTGACTGAGCTAAACGACGCCCAGGGGCCGGCAATGAAAATCGGTGGCTACTATCAGCCCAACCCGCAGCTGGCATCAGAGGCCATGCGCCCCAGCGCCACTTTCAATGCGGCACTGGCTGCTTTGGCCTAACAACAGTTGGCCGGGGCTACTGGATTCTGTAGCCCCGGTTTTTTGTATGTCTATCGTTTACCTTCTCAATAAACCCTACGGCGTACTCTGCCAGTTCAAAGCTATCGACGAGCGCCCCACTCTCAGTGACTTTATAAAAACCCCTGATATCTATCCCGCCGGTCGACTTGACCACGATTCGGAAGGCTTACTGCTGTTGACCGACGACGGCCAGCTGCAAACGCGCATTGCTCACCCCAGGTACAAGCTACCAAAAACTTATTGGGTTCAGGTGGAAGGAAAAATTAACCAGGAAGCTCTTGATAAGTTGCGCAATGGCATTGACCTTAACGATGGCGTTACCAAACCGGCAAAAGTCAAAATAATGAACGAACCGGAGCTATGGCCCCGCAATCCGCCGGTGCGCTTTCGCAAAAATATTCCTACCAGCTGGATTGAATTAACCATTACGGAAGGCCGCAACCGGCAAGTGCGCCGTATGACCGCAGCGGCGGGCTTCCCTACCCTACGCCTGGTACGTGCTGCTATCGGCAACTGGACATTGGGCGATCTGCAACCGGGCCAGTGGCGCACTGAAACCGTACACTTGGCCAATAAACCAAATCGAGCCCGCAATGGAAAAACAAATACACCTCACCGTCGCCACCGTCGTTGAGCAAGGCGGCAAATACCTGTGTGTCAGCGAATACGATAACGGCAAGCTGGTTTACAACCAACCCGCCGGGCATGTGGAGCCCGGCGAAGAAATCAAAGCAGCCGCACTGCGGGAAACATTAGAAGAAACCGGCTGGCATGTTGAGCTGACCGGGTTTATGGGTATCACCACTTACCAGGCACCCAGCAATGGAATAACTTACTACCGAGTCTGTTTTGCAGCCAAATCCGCGGGTTTTGATCCGGAATATGAACGGGACTCCGATATTGAAGAAGCGCTTTGGCTAAGCTACGAAGAATTACAGGAACGACATGAATCTATGCGCAGCCCGTTGGTGTTAAAGGCGGTGGAGAATTACAGGGATAATTTGATTTATTCGCTATCGCTGGTGGAGGCTTTTGATTTGAAGAATTCCTGAACGCCTGAATTCCAAGATGTCACCAAACAACATCCAACAACTCACAACTTTCCAGATTTTTATCCGCCGTCACCAGACGGGAATTATGAATAATGGAGGTTGCCGCAATAATACGGTCAGCGGGGTCGTTATTGATTTGTGCTCCAAAACTGACTGAAAGATCAGCAATTTCCGGAGTAATCGGCTGTACGGAAATGTTTCGGGACTGAAGGAACAGATTCAAAAAGTGTGCACCGGAAGTTTCTATTTGCAACCTGCCCTTTTTGATCAGCATGGATATTTCCCAAAGGGATATATCAGAAATTATCAGCGCGTTTTGCTTGTCTGCACTACCAATCGCATTTGCCGCTTTACGAGAAAGTTTTTTCGGTTCCAGTGCATCCCAAATAATTGCGCAAGTATCCATCAAAATCATACTTGTGCATCCCATTCACTATCAATTGGCGCAGTCACATCGTAAATCGCAGCTTTCTCGGCAATGATTTTCAACTGCTTTTTTGCCTTCTCCTGTTGGTTTTTGGGCGGAGAAATAGTCGCCAGCAACTTACCGTTTGAAGTGACTGAGATTTGCTTGCCGGAATTGGCCATCTCCAAGTATTTCAAAAGATTAGCTCTAAAATCGCTGATATTCACAGTCTGCATGTTGATTGCCCTGATGTACTCTGTACAAAATTATTGTACAGAGTACTCATGATTGTGTGCAAAGACAACCTGTAACTTCGCTGTTCCTCCCTGCCCACCTTAGGCAATTCCCCTGAGACGGAGCGCCTGTTAGAATCCCCGCCTTTGTCACAATCACCGCTCGTTATGCCGTTATCCAAGCCCAAAGTCATTGTCGGAATGTCCGGCGGTGTCGATTCCTCTGTCTCTGCCCTGCTGTTGCAACAGCAAGGTTATGAGGTGGAGGGGCTCTTTATGAAAAACTGGGATGAAGACGACGGCACCGAATACTGCACGGCCAAAGTGGATATGGCAGACGCCCAGGCGGTGTGCGATCGGCTGGGTATCCCGCTGAACACAGTGAACTTTGCAGCGGAGTATTGGGACAACGTGTTTGAATATTTCCTGGCGGAGTACAAGGCGGGCCGAACCCCCAACCCGGACATTCTCTGCAACAGGGAAATAAAATTTAAAGTATTTTTGGAATACGCCCAGATTCTCGGCGCCGACCTGATCGCCACTGGTCACTATGTACGCCGCGCTGACATTGATGATCACACCCAATTGCTCAAAGGCCTGGATAACAACAAGGATCAGAGTTACTTCCTCTACGCAGTGGGCGAAGACGCCTTCGCCAAAACCCTGTTTCCGGTGGGCGAACTGGACAAGCCGGAAGTGCGCGCCCTGGCGGAGCAGCACAACCTGATCACCCACAACAAAAAAGACAGCACCGGCATCTGCTTTATCGGCGAGCGCCGCTTCAAGGATTTTCTGGAGCAGTACCTGCCCGCCCAGCCTGGCAATATCGAAGACCCGGATGGCAAAATCATTGGCAAACACAGCGGCCTGATGTATCACACCATGGGTCAGCGTCAGGGCCTGGGCATTGGCGGCACCAAAGACGGCACGGAAGACCCCTGGTACGTCGCCCGGAAAGACCTTGAGCGCAATGTGTTGGTGGCCGTACAGGGCGGCGACCACCCACTGTTGTTTCACAACACACTAACCGCCAGCCAGCTTAACTGGATCAATGGCGAGCCCGGCGAACGGCAATTCCGCTGTCACGCCAAAACCCGCTACCGGCAACCGGATCAGGCCTGCACTGTCACCCTTACAGAGAGCGGTTGTCAGGTGCTGTTTGACGAACCTCAGCGGGCGGTGACGCCGGGGCAGTCTCTGGTGCTGTATCGCGGCGAGCAGTGCCTGGGTGGTGGCATTATCGATACAAGAGAGGTAATAGAAGAGAAGTGATGCAAGAGGGTGAGTCAAGAGCCAATGTTTAAAAAACCTACCGCAGAACAAGTCATTGCCTTGGCCGGACTGTTCCAGGCCTGCCATTTGGTAGAACAGTTGGCCCGTCATGGCCGCGCCACCAGCGACGATTTCGCCACCTGCATTCATTCCATCTTTGAACAAAACCCGGACAACACCGAAGCGGTGTACGGCGGCGCTGGCAAATTGCGTCTGGGCATCGAAACCCTGCACGAACAACTGACCCTGCAGCGCACCAGCAAGGCATCCGATGCACTGCGCTACGCCGTTGGCGTGGCCCACCTGCAGGGTCGTTTGATGCGCGACAGCAGAATGCTGAAAAAGCTCAGCGACGGCATTGAGCGGGCAAAAAATCAGGCGGAACACTTTTCGCAAACCCACGACAATGTTATTGCTAACCTGGCGGATCTGTATCAAAACACCCTGAGCACCTTTCGCTATCGCATTCAGGTAAACGGCTTCGCCAACCACTTGCAGCAAAACAACATCGCCAGCCGGGTACGAGCCCTGCTGCTTGCAGGGGTTCGCAGCGCAGTATTGTGGAAGCAATTAGGCGGATCACGCTGGCATTTGATTTTATACCGCAAAGATATAATTAAGATTATCAATAAGATACAAAGTAAACTTTAAGTGTTTTGTTGGTTTTTTTGGTTCCTGTAGGGCGGATTAGCGCAGCCCAATCCGCCGCTGAAATACGCAAAGTAAATAAACGGCGGATTACGCTTTGCTAATCCGCCCTACGCCATTGATCCACGCTGCAATCAGACGCCATTTCAGCTATTATGCGCGCCTTTCCAATGACTACCCGTGAGACAGCACACCATGGACCTCTCCCCGCTCTCTGCCGTAACCCCCATCGATGGCCGCTACGCTGGCAAAACCGCTGCACTGCGCACTGTTTTCAGTGAATTCGGGCTGATAAAGGCCCGGGTTGAGGTTGAAATTCGCTGGCTGCAACAACTGGCCAACCACTCTGAGATTGCCGAGGTTGAACCCTTCTCAGAGCACGCCAACGCCTTACTTGACAACATCGTCGACAATTTTGGCGAAGCAGATGCCGCCCGCATCAAAGACATCGAAAGCACCACCAACCACGACGTCAAAGCGGTGGAATACTTTATCAAAGAGCGCATTGCCGACAACGCCGAGCTGAATGCAGTAACAGAATTTGTGCACTTCGCCTGCACCTCAGAAGACATCAACAACCTGTCCCATGCCCTGATGCTGCGTTCCGGTCGCGATCAGGTGCTGGTGCCCATGTTACAACAGATTGCCGACACCATTGCAGATATGGCCCACGAATACGCAGCAGTGCCCATGCTGTCTCGCACTCACGGACAAACCGCCTCCCCCACCACCGTGGGCAAGGAGTTTGCCAACGTAGCGGCGCGCCTGTTTCGCCAGATTGAGCAGATCAAAAAGGTTGAGCTGCTGGGGAAAATCAACGGCGCCGTGGGCAACTACAACGCCCACATTTCCGCTTACCCACAGGTTGACTGGGCACTGAACGCCCAAGACTTTATCGAAGGCCTGGGGCTTACCTGGAACCCCTACACCACCCAGATCGAACCCCACGACTATATTGCTGAACTGTTCGATGCCATTGCCCGTTTCAACACCATTCTGATCGACTTTGACCGGGACGTATGGGGCTACATCTCCCTGGGTTACTTCAAGCAGAAAGTCATCGCCGGCGAAGTGGGTTCATCCACCATGCCCCACAAGGTTAACCCCATCGACTTTGAAAATTCCGAGGGCAACCTGGGTATTGCCAACGCGGTATTCAATCACCTGGCGGCCAAACTGCCCATCTCTCGCTGGCAGCGTGACCTGACGGATTCCACCGTATTGCGCAATATGGGCGTTGGCTTTGGCTACTCCCTGATTGCCTACGCCGCCACCGCCAAAGGCCTGAGTAAACTGCAACTGAACGAACAGCGCCTGGCAGAAGACCTGGATAACGCCTGGGAAGTGCTGGCGGAGCCCATCCAGACTGTGATGCGCCGTTACGCCATTGAGGAGCCCTACGAAAAACTCAAAGCCTTTACCCGCGGCAACGCCATGAACCAGGAATCCATGGCGCAATTTATCGAGTCACTGGAGCTGCCGGAAGACGCCAAAGCCGAGCTGCGCGCCATGACCCCGGCCAGCTATATCGGCAATGCGGTGGCGCAAGCGCAGAATATTTGACGGGTTTATACCCGTCATTCTGAGCCCAGCGAAGAATCTCAAAGCCAGATTTACCTATGGGATCCTTCGCTGCGCTCAGGATGACAAGCCACTGGACACATCATGCTCACCCACCTCGGCACCATTTCCATCGAAATTTTTTTGCGCGATTACTGGCAGCAAAAACCGCTGTTGGTACGCAATGCTTTTGCCGATTTTGAATCGCCGTTAACGCCGGACGAACTGGCGGGCTTGTCACTGGAACAGGACGTGGAATCCCGCCTTGTGCTGGAAAACGGCAGCGATGGCCCGTGGCAGCTGCTCAACGGGCCATTCAATGAAACCACCTTTGCCCAACTGCCGGAAAACAACTGGACGCTGCTGGTGCAGGCCGTGGATCAATGGGTGCCGGAAGCTCAGGCATTGCTGGAGCAATTTCGTTTTCTACCCAGCTGGCGGCTGGATGATTTGATGGTGAGCTACGCCCCTGAGGGCGGTAGCGTAGGGCCGCATTTTGATTACTACGATGTGTTTCTGATTCAAGGTTACGGCCAACGGCGCTGGCAGGTTGGCCCCAAAGCAGACGATAACAGCCCCCGTGTTGCCAATACCAAACTGCGTATTCTCAAAGACTTTACCGTGGAGCACGACTGGGTACTGGAACCCGGGGATATGCTCTACCTGCCGCCCCAGTACAGCCATAACGGTGTGGCGTTGAACGACTGCCTGACCTACTCCATCGGCTTTCGCGCCCCCAGTATTGGCGAGATTATCGACGACCTGGCCACAGACGCCATTTCCCACCACAAGGATCACCAGCGCTACACCGACCCCGGCGAACAGTTGGCCAACAGCGGTGAAATTTCCCCTGCGGCCATCGCCACGTTAAAAGCCACATTGCAACAGGCGTTGCTAAATGACGATTTACTGCGCAACTGGCTGGGGCGTTTTATGACCAAACGCAAATATCCGGAACTGGATATTGGGCAGGATACAGGGGCGGATTGGGCGAATCAGCTGCACAGCGGCGCTTGTCTGGAGCGTCACCCGGCATCCCGGTTTGCCTATTCCCGGTTTGCCTGTTCAGAGCTTGGCGATAATCGCGCCGAGTTATTTGTGGATGGGGAAGCTGTTACGGCCAGCCTGTCGCTGGCAGAGCTGTTGTGCGGTAATCAACAACTGAGTTGGCAGTGCTTGCAGCCTCACCTGGCCGACAAAGCCAGTCGCAGTGTGCTTAAACAGTTGGTGGAATATGGGGCGTTGTACTTCGATTAAGTTGTACCTCGATTAAGTTGTACCTCGATTAATATGCATTGTCATCCTGAGCGAAGCGAAGGATCTCGGATGACAGCGACGACCAACTATATCCGCTTCACAAACACCTTCGAGTTGCGCTGAAAGTTATACATTTGCTGCTTGCTGGCGGGCAGTTTGTCGATGGATTGTTCCACAAAGCCCTGATCCAGAAACCAGTGGGCGCTGACTGTGGTCAGCACAAAAATGGAATTCAGCTGTTGCTCCCTGGCCTTTTCCTCCAGAAACTCAATCAATCGTGCACCGCGGTTGCCGCCCCGGTAATCCGGGTGGATAACCAGGCAGGCTACCTCACCGGTATGGGCTTCCTGATAGGGGTACAGAGCGCCGCAGGCGATAATGACGTCTTCTTTTTTGATCACACAGAAACGGCCTATCTCGACTTCCAATAATTCCCGCGAACGCTTAACCAGTGTGCCCTCTTTTTCCAGTGGCTCAATCAATTCCAGAATGCCGCCCACATCATCGATGCTGGCAGACAGCAGTTGTTCTTTATGGTCCTTGGCAATCAGCGTGCCTGCACCATCGCGGGTAAACAGCTCCTGCAGCAGTGCGCCATCAGTTTGGTAAGAAACACAGTGGCAGCGCTCAACGCCGTTTTCGGCACTGTTGACGATGGCTTGCACCAACAGACGTTCGTTGTTGAAGGGGCTGCTATCCAGAAGTTTGTTGACCGTTCTCAGGCTACAGCTGCGAATCAGCTGGCCACCTTCATCCAGCAGACCTTCGTGCCTGGTAAGCGCAATCAGCTTTTCGGCGCGCAGCGAAATTGCCGCACGGGTGGCGACATCTTCCAGAGTCAGGTTGAACACCTCCCCTGTGGTGGAATAACCCACCGGGGACAGCAGCACTATCGAACCATCATCCAGCTGTTTGTTGATGCCCTCGGTATCGATGCGGCGAATCAGGCCGGTGTACTTGTAGTCCACCCCATCGCGCACACCCATGGGTTTGGCGATCACAAAGTTGCCCGCCGTCACCCGAATTTCCGAGCCGTGCATGGGCGAGTTGGCCAGGCCCATGGTAAGCAAAGCCTCGATGTGAATGCGCAGCGAGCCGGTGGCGTCTTTTACCGCAGCCAGCGTGGAGGCATCGGTCACCCGGATGTCGTTTTCGATATATTGTTCTATATCCAGCTCCGCCAGGCGTTGGCTGATTTGCGTGCGGGCACCGTGTACCAGCACCAGCCTCACCCCAAGGCTGCGCAGCAGGGCGATGTCGTGAATCACATTGGCAAAGTTTTCGTGCTGCACCGCGTCGCCATCAAACATCAGCACAAAGGTTTTACCCCGGTGTGCGTTAATGTAAGGCGCGGCGTTTCTGAACCACTTTACCCGATCCTGGTCGGAGCTTTGCTTGTTCATACTTAACCTTTTGAGCGATCCACAATGTATTTCATGGCCACTTCATCGTCTGGATTTTTATCGGAACCGGGGTCGCTGTCCTCAATAATATTATCCGCCAGTGAGCTTTTATCAATCAGCCCAAAACCCAGTGCTGAGAAGTAGCTGGGAATGTAAGTCAGCACAATCACGGTTTTCAGTTCCATCTGATTGGCAAATTCCAGCAGGTATTGCACCAGTGCTTTGCCCTGCCCCTGGCGGTGAAATTCCTTGTCCACCACCACCGAGCGAATCTCCGCCAGCCCTTTCTGGTAAATATAGAGGGAGGCGCAACCCACCACTTCGCCATTGATTTCGGCAACCACAAAGTTTTGCACATCATGGATAATATTTTCCTGGCTACGAGGCAGAATTTCCCCCTGCCCGGCCCAATAATCTACCAGCCGGTGAATTTTTTCCACATCGGACATGCGTGCCCGGCGCACCGACATGGCCGCTGCGCGCTGGGCGTCCAGACGCTGTTTTACCTGCATCAGCGCGGTACTGACCTGATGCTTGCCCGGCGCACCCACCACCTGTTCGTTGAGAATTTCTTCGTTGCCGGATTGTTTTCCAGACTGAATAGCAGCAATAGCCTGTTCCACCTGGGCGCGGGAGGTGCCACCCAGGGCTTCGCGCTTGTCCAGGGTGGATTCAATAGACAGATGTTGGTACACGTCCTGGCCAATTTTATCGCTGAAGGTCTGTAACTGGGTCAGAGTTAAATCTTCCAGTGGGCAGCCTTTCTCAATGGCCGCCAGTACCACTTCGCCGACAATGTGGTGGGCTTCGCGGAAGGGAATGTCCTTGCTCACCAGGTAATCCGCCAGCTCAGTGGCATTGGCGTAGCCCTGTTGGGCCGCCGCCAGAGTACGGGAGCGATTTACCTTCAAACCATCCGCCACCAGCACTGCCATTTCCATGCATTCCAACCAGGTATCCAGGGCGTCGAACAGGCCCTCTTTGTCTTCCTGCATGTCTTTGTTGTAGGCCAGAGACAGGGCCTTCATGGTGGTCAGCATGCCCGCCAGAGAGCCCACTACACGACCGGTTTTGCCGCGAATCAGTTCGCAGGCATCGGGGTTTTTCTTCTGTGGCATCAGCGAGGAGCCGGAACTCACCAGGTCGCTCATCTCCACAAACCCCGCTTCCCCGGAGTTGTAGAAAATCAAATCTTCCGCAAACCGGGACAAGTGCATCATGGAGATACTGGCAGTGGCCAGTAGCTCGATCACGTGGTCGCGGTCAGACACTGCGTCCAGGCTGTTCATGGTGGCATCGCGAAAGCCCAGATTGTGCGCCAGAATTTTGCGGTCGATGGGGTACGCGGTACCCGCCAGCGCCCCGGAGCCCAATGGCGACACATCCAACCGGTAGAGGGCATCTTTCAAACGGCCAATATCCCGGTTAAACATTTCCACATAGGCCAGACACCAGTGGCCAAAGGTCACCGGCTGAGCCCGCTGCAGGTGAGTGTAACCGGGCAGCACCGTGCCCTTTTCCCGTTCCGCCAGATTCATCATGGCCTGCTGCAAATTCACCAGAGCAAACAGCAAGTCACCGCCGGTTTCCTTGCACCAGAGTTTCAAGTCGGTGGCCACCTGGTCGTTGCGGCTGCGGCCGGTGTGCAGTTTTTTGCCCAGGTCGCCGGTTTTTTCAATCAGTTGTGTTTCCACCCAACTGTGAATATCTTCGGCGTCGGAAGCCAGTATTTGGCTGGGGTTTTGTTCAACGGACAGCTTCAGTTCATTGAGTGCATCTTGCAGGTTGACCAGCTCTTCATCACTGAGCACACCGACTTTATGAATGGCTCCGGCCCAGGCAATAGAGCCGACAATATCCTGCACTGCCATGCGGTAGTCCACCGGCAGTGAGTCATTGAATTTTTTAAACTGCACGCTGGCCTTTTCTTTAAAGCGGCCGCCCCATAGTGCCATGGTGTGTCTCCGGTGTTTTTAAATTAACCCGTCGCCTGTCATCCTGAGCAAAGCGAAGGATCTCATTGTTCATTTGAAGTGCGAGATTCTTCGCTACGCTCAGAATGACAAGGCGCGTAATGTGTCACTCCCCGCCCATTGCCTTGATGCGGCTGGACAGTGAGAACAGGCGAATAAAGCCTTCTGCGTGGGACTGGTCGTAGACGTCATCTTCGCCGAAGGTGGCAAAAGACTCCCGGTACAGGCTGTTGGGGGATTTCTTCTGAATCGCCGTTACCTGACCTTTGTACAGTTTCAATACCACGCTGCCGGTAGCATCTTCATTTAATGCTTCAGCGGCGGCGTACAGGGAATCCTTGAGCGGGGTAAACCAGCGGCCATCGTATACCAGGTGGGCAAACTGTTCCGCCACGGTGGTTTTCCAGCTGCGGCAGGTTTTATCCAGTATCAGTTCATCGATGGCCCGCAGCGCACTGACCAGCAGCGTGCCCCCGGGGGTTTCGTAACAGCCGCGAGACTTCATGCCCACCAAACGGTTTTCGACAATATCGATGCGGCCAATGCCATGACGTGCGCCTTTTTCATTAAGAGCTTCCAGCACCTGGAAAGGCGACATGGCAACGCCATCAACGGCAGTAATTTCACCCTTTTCTATATCCAGAGTCACCAGCTCCGCTTCGTCCGGCGCCTGCTCCGGGGAAACGGTCATGGTCCACACACCATCGCTGGGGGCGTTCCAGGGGTCTTCCAGTTCACCGCCTTCATGGGAGATATGCAGCGCATTGGCATCGCGGCTGTAGATTTTGGTGAGCGAGGCGCTACAGGGAATGTTGCGTTCCTCCAGGTACTCCAGCAGGCTTTCCCGCGAGGTTAAATCCCACTCCCGCCAGGGGGCAATTACGTGCAGGTCTGGCGCCAGAGCCGCAAAGCAGGATTCAAAGCGCACCTGATCGTTGCCCTTGCCGGTACAGCCGTGGGACAGCGCATCGGCACCCACTTTGCGGGCCACTTCCACCTGGGCCTTGGCGATAATGGGGCGCGCAATACTGGTACCCAGCAGATAATCGCTCTCGTAGATGGCACCGGTTTTAAAGGTGGGATACACATAGTCGGCGACAAACTCGTCTTTCAGGTCGACGATATAGCAGCTGCTGGCGCCGGAGGCGATGGCTTTTTCTTCCAGACCTTCCAGTTCTTCATCCCCCTGCCCCACGTTGGCGGCAAAGGCCACTACTTCGCAGCCGTAGTTTTCCTTCAGCCAGGGAATAATGGCGGAGGTATCCAGGCCACCGGAGTAGGCCAGTACGACTTTTTTTACGGTTTTTTTGTTCATGGTCATTTTAAATTCCTCATTCATAATTCGTCATTGCGAGGAGTGGAACGACGAAGCAATCTCGTCACCTACACTCCTCTGCCAAATTGAATAGATTGCCGCGGTCGCTGCGCTCCCTCGCAATGACCGCGTGCGCTAACTAATTTCTGTGCCTACCGGCTCACCCCTACACCATTGCACAATGGCCTGAGGCTGTTGCCAGGAGGCGATTAACACCTTGCCGCCGGTGGCTTTGGCTGCCGCCAGCGCCGCACGTACTTTTACCGCCATGCCGTCGATAATCACCCCGGCGGCAATCAATTGTTCAATTTGTTGCTCATTCAGTTTGGCAATGGGTTGGCGGTCGCCATCCAGCACCGCCGGCACATCGCTCAGCAGCAGCAGGTCGCCGTTAATGGCTTTGGCAATGGCTAACGCCGCATCATCCGCGTTGATATTGAGCAGCGCTCCATTGGCTGTATCACAGGCGATACTGCATATCAGTGGGCAGAAATCAGCCGCCAGCAATTTTTTCAGCGGGGCCGCATCGGTATTGATCACCTCACCAACCTGCCCCAAATCATCCGCCAACAGCGAGGCTTTGCAACCGGCATCCACCAGGCTCAGGCCAATGGCCTGTGTGCCCGCTGCTATGGCGCCGGCAACCAGTTCTGTATTGGCACAGCCAGCCAGGGCACCGGTAATAAAGGGCATCTGTGCTGCCGGGCTTACCCGCAAACCGCGACGACGCTCTACCTGAAAACCGAGCCGGGACAGCCATTCATCCACCAGTGCGCCACCGCCGTGTACCAATACCCAGGGGCGCGCGAGCTGTGCAAGCTCGGCAAACAACGCTTGTTGCGCGCTGTTGTTATTCAACAGCGCACCGCCCACCTTGATAACCAGTGGCTTGCTCATAGGGGCACCATTCCCATTTGCTGAGGCCAGCCAAAGTGAAGATTGACGCACTGCAACGCCTGGCCTGCCGCGCCTTTCACCAGGTTGTCGATAGCGGCCACCAGAATCACCTGATTGCCCTGGGTGTATACGCCGATATCACAAAACGGGGTTTTCTCTACGGCCTGGATAGACGGCACAGGCTGATGAGACAGCCGCACCAGTGGTGCATGCTGGTAGGTGTCAGCAAAGTGGCCGCGCAGGTCGGCTTCGTCTACCGGTTGTTCCAGAGTCACATTGATGGTTTCCAGGATTCCCCGCTTAAACGCACCCAAGTGAGGTGTAAAGATCACATCCCGTTCCACGCCCTGCACAATTTCCGGGGTATGGCGGTGGCTGAAAATGCCGTATGGGTGCAGGCTTACCTCGCAAAAATGCGAACCCGGCTTGGCCTTGCGGCCAGCCCCGCTGACGCCGCTTGTGGCATTGATGACCGGTGCCTGCACAACCTGGTTGCCGGTTTGCTGGCAAAAGCTCAGCAGCGGTTTCAGCGCCAGTTGCGCCGCAGTGGGGTAACAACCGGGCACCGCCACCAGTTGCGCGTTGGCAATGGCATCGCCGTTCCACTCTGCCAGACCGTATACCGCTTTTCCCAGCAGGTCGGGGCGCGGGTGGGTAAAGCCGTAGTACTTGTCATAGAGCGCCGGGTCTTTCAGGCGGTAGCCGCCGGAAAGGTCAAAGATGGCAACGCCGGTATCGACAATCTTGCCAATCACATTGGCGCTAACTTCATGTTCCGTGGCCAATACCACCGCATCCACTTTGGCCGCCATAGACGCGATATTTTCATCGCTGCTGGCTTCCAGGGCAGGCAGTGGCAGATGGGCCAGCTCCGGGCAAAACTGGCCCGGCGTTTGGCCCAGGTAAACGCTCTGCGGAGATACCATCAGAGACACAATTTCCAGCTTGGGGTGCTGGCTGACCCAACGACAAAATTCCAGGCCAGCGTAACCACTGGCACCAATCAGGGCTAAATTTTTCACAGTCGCCTCTTAGCGAACAAATTGTTAAATATGTGCTATGAAATAGCAGAAAGAGTTACGCGCAGTTTACTTGATATGCAAGCAGCAAGCGCGAAAAAAAGCGGCTTAACGTCGTCGGATAGCCGGGAGGAGTGGTGCTTTGTTGATGCCGTTGAGCATGCAAAATATCATGGTAAAAACGCAATTAGCGAAAAGATGCGGCAAGATACCGTTTTGGCGGGTTTTATGCAATAGTTCACTGCACCCTAACGCCCGTCATCCTGAGGGAGTAAAGCGACCGTGAGGATCTCACAGCTATCAAACTCTGAGATTCTCACGTCGGCTACGCCTCCTCAGGATGACAGTAATCCAGATACTGATTATGTCATTTCTCGAACACTACAAAACCCTGATTGCCACACCCAGCATATCCAGTGGCAATCCGCACTGGGATCACTCCAACCGGGAGGTGGTTCAACACCTGGAAGGCTGGCTCAGCGACCGAGGTTTTGCCGTGGAAATTACCGAGCTGGAAGCCGTTCCCGGCAAGTTCAACCTGGTGGCCAGTTATGGCAGTGGCGATGGCGGCCTGCTGTTGGCGGGCCATACCGATACCGTGCCCTACGACGAAAGCCGCTGGAATTTCGACCCCTTCAAATTGACCGAGTCAGACAACAAACTCTACGGTCTGGGCAGCATCGACATGAAAGGCTTTTTCGCCTTTGTACTGGATGCCATCAACGGCATGGATTTGAACAAGTTGCAAAAACCTCTGCGCGTGCTGGCCACCGCCGACGAAGAAACCACCATGGCGGGCGCCCGCCAGCTGGCCGCGCAAAAAAGCATTCGCCCGGACTACGCCATTATTGGCGAGCCCACCTCCATGCAGGCGGTGTACTGCCACAAGGGACACCTTTTGGAGCGCATTACTATTACCGGTCGCAGTGGCCATAGTTCCAATCCGGAATATGGACTGAATGCTATGGAGGTAATGCACAAAGTGATAACAAATCTGCTGCAAACACAACAGCATCTAAAAGAACATTTTCGGCAGGATGCTTTTGATGTGCCCTACCCCACCCTCAATCTCGGTCACATACATGGTGGAGACAACCCCAACCGTATCTGTGGATGCTGCGAGCTGCAACTCGACATACGCCCACTGCCAGGAATGGAAATATCAGACGTTTATGGATTGCTCAAAAATGCGTTAGACCCGCTTCTAAAGCAATACCCAGGGGCTATTAAACTTGAGCATTTGGACGGCACTACCCCCGCCTTCGCCGGCAGCCCGGACAGCAGCCTGGTCAAACTCGCTGAAAAAGTTTCCGGCCAACCAGCAGTGGCGGTGAACTACTGCACCGAAGCGCCCTTTATCAGCGAATTGGGTTGCGAAACCATCGTCATGGGCCCGGGCTCTATCGCCCAAGCCCACCAGCCGGATGAATATCTGGATATGAGCGAGATAAAACCGACAACAGAAAAGTTACGGCAGTTGATTGCAGAGTGCTGTGGTACATAAGCTCTTGTAGTTTTACCCTTTACAGCTAGAAAGGCGGTCGCAGACCGAGGGCCCGGACGGCCCGAGTCAATCCTGGTCGTGCCACAACCTCCTTGTAGTTTTACCACCACTCGCTAGAATACCGGCCTCAATGCCCCGATGGCACAGCTGGATAGCGCGGCCCCCTCCTAAGGGGCAGGTCTCAGGTTCGAATCCTGATCGGGGCGCCATTTCCCCAACGGCAAAATCTCCGATGAACGCACTAGAAACCCTGAAAAACCGTGTATCTACACCTCGCTTGACCGCACCCGCCCCCGCAGGCGAGGTTCTGGCAAATATCAAACAGGCCGCCATGCGCGCTGCAGACCACCGCATGTTGCGCCCATGGCGTTTTCTGGTTGTTGAAGGTGGCAGTAGAAATAAATTGGGAAAGCTGTTTGCAGAAGCCAAAGCCGCAGATAACGGCCCCATATCTGCTGAAGAAGCCGCTAACTGGGCCAACAAAGCCCATAGAGCCCCAATGATTATCGTCGCCATTGCCAGCTGCAAAGAGGACGACAAAGTGCCGGAAATTGAACAAATCATTTCCGCTGGCTGCTGCGTACAAAACATGCTGAATGCCGCCTACGCCCAAGGTGTAGGCGCCGTGTGGCGCACTGGTGACTTTGCCTACCATTCCACAGTGCGCAGTGGTTTGGGTATTGATGAACATGAAAAAATCGTCGGCTACCTCTACCTGGGTACCCCCGAAGGCCGCCAGAAGCCAGCTCCGGAAATCGATACTGAGCAATTTTTCAGCAACTGGTAACGTTGATTTTAAAACCGCCCTTGTGTAAAGTGCGCGACCTTCACGGTGAGGTGTTCACGTGGCCGACTCGAAGCGAAAGCGGAGAGAGCGTCAAGCGTAGCGCCGACGACCCGCAGGGCGAAGGCGTTAGCCTGAATAACGAGCACAACGTGCTCATTCGTAGTTGTTTGAAAGCACAATTTAGTTTTACACGGTGAGGTGTCCGAGTGGCCGAAGGAGCACGCCTGGAAAGTGTGTATACGGAAACGTATCGAGGGTTCGAATCCCTCCCTCACCGCCAATATTCCTATCTAAGTCTTTGTTTAAAAAAATTCTATTGCTCACTTATTCTTGAACAGACAAGGAAACCGACAGACTGGTTTCTTACTGTTATTTCCCAAATACCCATCGTAAAAACCGGCACTTTTCAGCCAATTTCTCCCTTACAACGCTTAAATTAAGAATAATAATGGGCAACCGGCTAATTGGCAGGGAATGGGCTTAAAGGTAGATACCCTCCGCACAGCGAACATCCGCCACAGTTGAAGCCCGCTGCCGGACAAGTTCAGCGGTAGCTGCCACCAGGTCCTCATTACCTGTTACCTTAACACCCGGCTTCAGCTCCAGATTATTCTCAAAGCCAACCCGACAGTGTCCACCCTGTTTGATCACTTCGTCCATTATCGCCAGTTCATTGGGGCCAAAGGCGCAAACCATCCAGGGCGAGGGGCGCTTGAGGGCGGACAGATAGGCTGGCAGCTGTTCAACTTGGGCGGGCTGCTGTCCATAGCGGCCAAGTACTAACAACAACAAATGCCTGTCACCGGGGATCACGCCTTGCTGACACAGTTGTTCATACCACTGGATATCCTCCGGGCTATAGAGAATATACTGTACATGAACCTGATTTTTCTGTAGCCGTGCGAGAAATTTCCCACCAGTATCAATGGCCGTTTCGTCGGCAATATATTCACGCAGCCCCAGCGATACATATTCCGGAATCAGAGCTTCCACAGCCGCTATTTGCTGCTGTACGTTAAAAACCCCTGCCGCTTCGGAACTCACCTGTATCAACAACTGGTCACCAACTCGGCTCCGTACTGCAGCTATCGCCTTTTCATAGCGCCAGGGATCGAGGGAGTGTTTGCCTTCATCATCGCGGACATGCAAGTGCAGCATGGCCGCCCCCGCATTGACACAAGCCTCAGCAGTATCTGCAATTTCTGTGGGTGTGATCGGCAACGCCGAGTGGTCAGACTGGGTGCGGCGAGCGCCGTTTGGTGCCACCGCAATCAGAACCGGCGACCGGCTGGCATCAGTTGGCATACACAATACCTGCGGCGATGCCAATCTCTGGTGCCACAGTGTAAAAATCTGTCACCGGTGCATTGCCACCTGCTTCTCGGTGCGCAGCGGCGGCGGCAATCCAGGTATGCAATTCCATGGAGCCGATACCACCCTCTTCGACCAGCTTGTATTGATCCCAGTGATCATATTCTTCCAACGTATTGCGGCTTAAAACGTCCAAAAAGCGTTGGTCGGACTCCGCATTCAAACGCATGTCTTTAGGGCCACGCTCTCCGCGGGCAATCATGGCAGCACCTTCGTGGTGCATCACGTCAAGGCGCTCTATCCACTGGCTGGGAGTCAGGGATTTGGGGTCGTCACCGCCCGACAGTTTCCAGGCTTCCACCGCTTCTTCACCGGTGCCATGTTCAGGATAATAGCGTGTTGGATGGTGAGACATGCCACCAGAGGCCAGTAAAAGTACGCGCTTGTTCAAACCCTTGACAAAGCGTCCCACAGCGGCGCCCAGCATACGAGAACGCCGGAAAGGTACAAAAGGCGTGGTGATGCAGTTGATAAAAACAGGAATCGTTGGGCGAGCCATCAAACTGCCTGACATTACATGCAGGGTTTGGGAAAAGGCATGGTCGACAACCATTTTGTATGACACAGCGGCATCAACATCCTGATCACGCAAGGATTCCACACATTGGGTGGCTAGCGTTTCAGGCACATCAAGCGGGCCGGCAAAACCACCGATATCCCCTGCCGCTTCTGCTTGCAAACCAACACAAAATGCCGGCATGGTTTTCAAGAAAAAGCCGTTAAAGTGATCCGCCCCAAAAGCAATAATCAGCTCGGGATCAAAGGCTTCAATGGCTTCAGCTCTGGCCTTGAAAGATTTCTGCAGTCCCTCCCAATCCTGAGGCTCTTTTTCATAGCAGTACAGTAATGGTGAGTGTGACGCACAAATTAGCTGTGTAGACATTGGTTTACCCCCTACAGTTATTTATTTTGACCAATCGGACCCGTGTTTCCCGCCCCGACAAAAATGCGAGTGATGTGGCGCTCCTGTATCAACCAGCGACCATCCTCCCAGCGGTACACATCATCAAAATCGGCCACCAAAAAAGGCTCTGCACCATCAATAGGTGGTTCGCCATCCCGGGCGAAGGTCATACATACGCTGTGTCCGCGGGCAGATGTTGAGCTCTCCAAAGTCAATTGCAGCCCGGTAGCCATATGCCGCGCTGTGCGGGGGCCCGCTGCGGTGCGTTTGCGTATTTGCTCAACGATGGCCTCCCGCCCCTCGCTGCGACGAGTACCGTGGGTGTAGAGCGCATCTTCAGTAAACAAGCTGCCAAATTGATCCACCAGGTTGTTGTCCAGGTAATGGGTAAAGGCATTATTCAGTTCGGTCAATGCAAGCCGGGTTTCCAGTTCAGCCAACCGATCCAGATTGTTCATAGCTCCCCCTTTAGATAGATTTCATGGCCAATTTTGCTCTTTTTTTCCTCTCCCAACATCCTCATACATGGGGGTGGAACAGAAAATTTCGTCATCGTTTGGAGGCTAGTCTGATATACAGGTAGATGCCAGTTTGGGCACCCGGCGTTTCTTATCGCGGAATTGCTTATACGGTGTTTTCACCTCCACCGCCAAGAAAGAGCGTGAACAGCTCTTTGTGGGTTCTGATGTCCAGCTTGAGGTATGACCGCTTGCGATGGGTAATAACCGTGGACTCAGCAATGTGGAGGTCAGTGGCAATTTCCTTGGCGGTTTTACCCAACAGGGTGTGCTCGCAGATATCCCGCTCTCGCTGGGTTAATTTGTTGAATGGCCCGGCTTCGCCACTGATCAGAGTGTGTATCAGTTGGGTAATTGGAACCACTTTTGCGTTCTGGCTGCCGGTCGCTTGAATACTTTCCTGCAAGCGATAATGATTGACGATCAACTCTGTGGTTAGCGGCAACAGATAGCTGAGTATTTTCAAATCCTCCTGACTATAGACAGGCGACGGTAAAACCCGGTAAAACGAACTCAACACCCGCAATTTGTCAACACTGGCAATGGTGGACACCTTATCCACCACACCGGCCTTGGTATAAAAGAAGTCGACGTAATCGTCATCAGATATGTCATTAATATTAAAAGGAATTAATTGCTCGCCCCCTGAACCAGGGCTTTTGAGCATCGGGAAATTCGGGTCTCGGTAGTATTCCTTTTCATACTTTTTGGCCAGATCAGACGCCTTCTTCTCGGGCACCACACCAACGGTAAAGATGGTATAAACTCCCACTCCTCGCTGGTAGGTAGAAACCACGCAATGATCCACCTTCACATAGCGGTTGAGAAAGCGCCATAGCTGGTCAGTAAAAGCTTCGCTTCCACTTTTATTAATCACCGATGATATTTCACCCATAACATGGATGTGCTTTTTCAGGTCTGTCATAGTCCAATATTTGTTCAGGGGAGCAAGCATATTATTGCTCACAACCCTGGCAAAAGAACAGACTGAAAATCACCGCTGTCCCACAAAACCGATATTGCAGGAAACACTATCGGGCACTACATTTGGCAAATAATTTTTAGCTACCCGAAAACACCACTGTTTTATTATTGCCATCGAGAAATACCCGTCCTTCGATATGGTATTTCACCGCTCTGGCCAAAGCGCGGCACTCATTATCGCGCCCGATGCGAACCAGGTTTTCCGGTTTAAAGTTATGGTTCACCCGGGTCAGAACCTGTTCAATAATCGGCCCTTCGTCAAGATCAGAGGTGACATAATGAGCGGTAGCACCGATCACTTTAACGCCTCGTTCGTAGGCCTGGTGATAAGGTCTGGCTCCTTTAAAGCCAGGCAGGAATGAATGGTGAATATTGATACAGCGGCCAGACAACTGCTGACAAAGATCGTCGGAAAGTATCTGCATATAGCGGGCCAACACCACCAACTCCGATCCAGTTTCCGCCATTATTTCCAGCAGCCGGGCTTCCTGCTGCGTTTTATTTTCGGGCGTTATTGGCAAGTGAACAAAGCGAATTCCTTCACGCTCCGCAGTGTTACGGAAATCAAGATGATTGGATACAATCGCCGTCACCGCCATATTCAGGTCGCCCTTGTGACAACGATATAGAAGATCATTCAGGCAGTGGTCGTACTGGGATACCATTATCAGTACTTTCACAGGCCTGGATTCCGGCCTGACTGCCCACTCCATTGAAAACCTGTCAGCTACCTGGGAAAAAGCCTTCTGAATATTTTCAAGGGAAACACCATCGTTCAAACAACGGAACACTACTCTGGTAAAAAAGCGCTGTGTGGAATCGTCGTCAAACTGTTCTAACGCGCTAATGTCACATTCACAACTTGCCAGGCATCCGGATATGGCAGCCACAATACCAACACCAGAAGCGCAACTCGCGGTCAGGATATAACGTTCTTGCATAATTATTTTTCAAAGACAGGAATGGGAGGGACTGGAAAGCACTGCCCGGCAGTGCCTTCCATAAAACAGTGATTCCGGATTAACCCAGAGCTGTCTTGCACATAACCGCATTGATGGTGGTTTGCTTGTGCGGCTCCACTGTGAGCTTGCCGGTAACACCTTCCGGCTCACCCCAGGTAATGGAAACCTCTTTGCCGAATTCCACGGCATCTTCATCGATAATGCCGATGGAGAACCAGCTACCCGCATTAACAGTGAAAGCGGCATAAACGGAGAGGCCGACTTTTTTGCCGTCGATGGTCACTTCGTCGTAAGGAATGGTGGCGTAGTGGGCGGCTGGCGCTTCCAGATATTTGTAACCTTCACCGTAGCCGTTGTACCAGGAGCCATAGATTTTCTCTACGTCTTTCTGATCCCAACGCAGCCAGATTTTGCGACGGTGCTTGTCATCTTTTTTCGCCAGCAATGCTGCGCGCCCGACAAATTCGTGATCCCAGTGAATCAGGCGGTGGTAACCTACGTCCCATGGGTCCAGATAGTAGTCTTCCAGGTTGTCGCTCATCAGGCTGCCGCCGATGGACAACATACCTTCAAACCCACCAGCGGGCAGCCATTCCCGGTAGGCTTTCATCTCATCGCCTTCGTAAATGGCAGGCATTACAGAGCCCACCCAACCGGATTCCGGGCCAGCGGTGGAGTACACACGACCACCACCGGCTTTCAGACCAAATTCTTCACCCGCTTCCATCAGTGCAGCGCGCACGGCTTCACGCTCCTCGTAGGGGCCCCAAAATTCCATACCCGGTGCACCGGCCATGCCGTGACGCAGCGCGGTGACTTTATGGCCGGCAATGGTGAATTCGCACATACCGAAAAAGCGGGTTTCCGGCAGTGGGCCACCGTGGGTTTTTTCCAGAATTTTATAGGCATTTGGCCCTTGAACCTGCAAGCGGTAGGTTTGACGCTGGCTGTCGCCCTCCACAACCCGGATATCCACTTCCAACTCAACATCGTAGTCGCCAGTCTCCGCCTTAAACCTCACCCAGTTAGCCGCCGCGGGCTTGCCTACCAGATTAAATCGACCATCCTGCAAGTGGAACACAATGGCATCACCAATAATGAAACCCTGTTCATTGCAAGCTACAAATTGTGCCGCTGTCAACGGTTCAAAGTTGGTGTAGTCATTGATGGAAAGATCGGACAACAGCTTAACTTTGTCTGGCCCACTGATGTACAGGTCGGTCATGTGGTAAGACTGATCGAACAGCACCGCTGTATTGGCCCAGGCCCACTGCTCATCGCGCCAGTTGGTGTGCTCGGAAGGAACCGGAAATACGTAAAACCCAGTGGGCGAATTTCTCAGAGCATCGCGCATGTTGCTCACACCAGCAAATTTTTGCTCCAGACTTTGTTGTGCCATGATCTTTCCTCTCAATTCCTGTGGATTGTTAAAACACGTCAATCTTTTCATAGCCCGGCCGGAACAACATCCCCATTAAGGGGGACAGAAGTGTTCATCACTCTGACAGCCAGTTTCTCAAGCAGGCAGTTACCTCATGGGGCCGTTCCAGAGTAGTCATATGGCCACAGCCTTCGATAACTGCCAAACGTGCGCCGGGCACCATGGCGGCCATTTGCCGGTGGCGCACCAAGGGAGAATAGCTGTCCTGGCGGCCACACAGAAACAAGGTTGGGCAGGAAATCTGGGCAAGTAATGGTGTCGCATCTGACCGCGACAACATGGCAGTGTTCATATTTGCCAGGTCTTGCGGGGTCATGCGCAACAGCATATCGCGAATACCCGAAATTAACGCGGTATCCGTCACTCGATCCGAATGCACCATTCCCGCTATCCAGGAGTCGACAATAGTACCCATACCTTGCTGGCGCGCTGTTTGGTTCTGTGCTGAACGTTTACTGTATTCCGCCTCTGTGGTTGAGTGAACGCCAGTATCCAGCAGCGCCAGCCGGGTAATCCGCTGCGGTGCCAGGCGCATCATTTCCAGCGCAACACGCCCACCCATGGAGTGCCCCGCCAGAGCAAATTGATCCGGCGCCTGCTGCAAGATAGCTTCCGCCATTGACGACAAACAGTTGTGGCCACGCAGATCGGCCACGGCAATATCCACTACATTCGCCAGCGCTTTTACCTGGTGTTGCCAAACCCACTCATCACAGAGAATGCCAGGCACCAATATCAGGGAAGGTTTTTGATCAGCCATCGGGCTGCTCCAACAAAATGATGCCGCAGCCAGTCACACCGGGCAGGGTGTAATAGCTGTAGTGGGTTTTGGCCCTGCTACCAAGTGCTGCACGCATGGCATACCACATCAACAGCTCCCCCGCTTCCGTGCCCGCCACTTTTTGAATTTTTTCCACCGGGGTGGCCATCAGTTCGTCCAACCCGGTTTCCAGAGTGTCCAGGAAGTAGCGATCAAAGCGTTGATTGGTCAAACCAAAGCGGCTGCCATGTAGTTGGTGGGACATGCCACCGGTGGACAAAATCACAATGCGTTCGTCGCTGTCGTAGGCAGCAATGGCATCTCTCAGGCACTCCCCCAAATATTTCATACGCTCCGCGCGTACAATGGGGTCGATGGTAAAGTTAATGGCAATGGGCACAATGGGCAATGTCCAGGGGACATCAAACAGATAGGGGTACCAGGAGTTGACCCCGTGGTCCACTTCCAGCTCCTGACAAAAGGTCAGATCGAAATCCCGGCTCATCAGGCTGCGGGCTATGTAGCTGGAAAACGCGCTGTCGCCCGGAATATCGGGAAAATCCCGCTTTCCAAAGCCCTCATCCGCGAAGGGAAAGCGATCACCCAAACCTATGGCCATTGTGGGGACTTTAGAGTAGTCAAAGTAGTTGTGATGGTCGTTGTATATCACCACCATTTTGTCTGGCTTATGTTGCTTGAACCACGCTTTTACCGGCTGCACACCGTCGTACCACTTTTTCCATTTCAAGTCCCACCCTGTGGCCATGCCTTTGTCGTAGTGATAGCTCATTGACGGCGTATGAGATACCCCCAGCCCTGCAATCAGCCTGGCCATCAGTCAATATCCCCCGGCAGCAGATCGATATCTCTGGGCAGTGATTGCTCGAAGCTGCGCCAGTCTTCCCCGCACATGTCCGCACCAATATTCAGGTGGCTTTGCCCTACGGCATTGGCAATGGTGGTCATGGCAAACAAATGACCACCATTGTCCACCAGCGAGCACCAATCCCGACGCTCTATACGGTCAATTTCTTCTTCCGTTAATCCGTATTCCTGCATCACTGCACGGCCATCTGCTTTAAAACGCTCCCGCAGCTGCGGGGATTTCATGGCTTTGGCAAAGGCATTGAGCTTGTAATTTTGGGTACACTGCTCAATGGTAAAAATATAGGTAGACGGTGGCTCCAAACTTAAATCGACCGATGAACTCACAGTATCACTTACCTTTATTTGTTTTTATATTTCTCGATCCAGCGAATGGTTTCTTCTATCCCGCCAAATGGATAAAAATGGAGTCGAACACGACCGTGTTCGGAGGAAAAGCGCTCCGCCAGTGCATCCACAAGTTTTTCCGGGCCGGCGACGTTCATAAGGCGACCCAAAGAAATACCGTATTTCTTTAAAACGGACATGGATGCCCCCACTCCACAAATTTTTGCAAATTTCATCAAGCGTTTTATATTTGCCGGCCCCGGCACACCAACCCGCACTGGCACTTCGATACCTCGCTCACGCAGTTCGCACAACCACCTCAACAACGACTCAGGATCAAAGACAAATTGGGTAACAATAAAAGGCGTCATGCCACGTTTTTCAATTTCTGAAATTTTTATTTTAAGAAATTTCCATAACACATCATCATTTATTTCCGGGTGGCCGTCCGGGTGGCCACCGATGCCAACCACCTTGATACCGGACTGTTCAAAGATTCCGGTTTGCAACAACTGCATGGTGTCTTCAAAAGGCCCTTGCGCCTTGGGCGGGTCGCCTGCGATGATCAATACTCGATCCACTTGCGCTTCTGCAACGCAACGCTGCACCGTTTGCTGCAGTTCTTCAACACTGGAAATACGGCGCGCTGACAAATGCGGCATGGGTTCAAAGCCCAAGGAACGAACAGTGCAAGCGGCGCCGATTCGGGCATCCGCATCGTCTGTCGGCAAATAGGGAATAGAGACAGCTGCGCCTTGCTTCAACAGTGGGGAAACATCTCTAAGTGCCTGTTGTTCTCTTGCCGTAATTTCCAGTGAATAGCCTTCCAGAATGTGCTCCGGGTCCCGGTCCCAGGCCGGATGTATAGAGGCATAACTCATTTCGTCACCGCGCGATTCAATTTTTGATAATGCATTCAGGAAGATTCCAGCAACTGCCTGACTCCGGGCCAGGCCTTGCCACCCCACTCCCCATGCTGCTGCCGGTCAGGATTGGGCTTGTCGACAACACAGAGCTGATAGGAGGGCCTGGACTTGACTCGTTGCCACCAATCATTGACTTTTGGCATGGACAACCAGGCTTCCTGAAACTGCAACTCGTCGAGACGTTCTATCAAAGGGGTCATTGCCGTGTCAGCCAGGGAATAGGTGTCACCCGCCAACCACTGGCGTTCCGTCAAAGTAGCTTCCATCAGTGTCAACATGCCTTGCATCCCGGCGACATCTATCGCAAAGGCGGGATTGTCAAAACCCAGTTCGAGAATGCTGCGTCGCCGTTCCCGCTTTACCGGGTCCACCACATTGTTGATGTAGGCCTCCAACTCCTGTGGCGACTTTTCCAGTATTCCGGGGCGCATGGATACAGTGTAAGTAAGCATGCCGATAATCGAAAGGTACTCATCGGCCTTCTTCATCCACCACAGGGCGCGGGCGGCACCCATGGCCGCAGCCGGTTTTAATGAAGGGCCCGAAAAGGCATCATCGATGTAGTTGATAATGACCGTGCTTTCGGTAAGCACCTGCCCGTCATGAACCAGGGTGGGCACCACCCCGTTGGGGTTTAAAGTGCGGTACGCCGGCGTGGACAGATCGGCACGGCTCAGCGCTCGCTCATGGTATTCCACGCCCTTTTCTGCCAGCGCCAAGCGCGCTTTCAGACCACAGGTGGCACCGTAAAAATGATAGAGTTCCAGCATAATGTTTATACTTCTGTAAAAAATGGAAACACAATCATTAACCTGGCGGCAATTGGTACTGGGTTAACAAGTGTTCTAAACACCCTGCTCCACTATGGACAAAGAGCGATTACTCTCAAACTAAAATAAGCCCCTGTTTCACCATATGGAATAGCCAACGCTAAACTTTTGCGACAGCATCACCTGTCGCTATAGTCTCTGTTAAACATGTAACCATTAGAGAATTTACCATGAGGCTTGCAACGGTTCTCCACGATGACACGATCAAGTTAGTTGTGGAATGGGATGACAATCATCTGCTGCATTTGCAACAGGCCATTGAATTTTGTTGCGAATCTGGCGCACCAACTCCAACGAGTATGGAAGGCCTGTTGCAACAGGGGCAGGCGGGTATCGACCAGGCTGAAAAGGCTCTGGCGTTCGCCAAAGACAACACAAACACATTCAATCTGATCCCCAAAAAAGAGGTGGAGTGGTTACCACCGGTTACCCGGCCGGGAAAAATTTGCGGCGTGGCGATGAACAATTCCGCCAGCAACAATCGCAAAATCAGCGCACCGGAACACCCGGCTTTTTTCCTTAAGCCACCCTCTTGCCTGGTAGGGCATGAACAACCTGTCCAAATCCGCTCTTATTACGGCAGCGTCCACCCGGAGCCCGAATTGGCTGTAGTAATCGGCAAGCCAATGCGTGACGTGGATGCGACTGATGCTCTCGACTATGTGGCCGGTTACTCGATTTTTAATGACATTACCGGCAATGGCATGCGCGCCGAAGACCTGTTTCAGTACTGGGCTATCTATGCCAGGGCAGACAACCCGGACGAGACCCAGCGCGTCGAACAGCACCTGTCTTACGCCGGCCGCTATAAGGGCACTGATACCTTCGGTGTTTTGGGGCCCTGGCTGGTAACAAAAGATGAGATATCGAACCCGGACGATCTTGACGTACACTGTGCAGTGGGCGGCGACACCATTGCCGAGGACAGTACCCGTTACTACAACTACAAGGTCGCGGAAGTGCTGAGCTTTATCAGTCAGTTCCACACCCTGAATCCGGGCGATGTGGTTTCCTGCGGCACGGCCTTCAAGCCATCCGCCAACCGCAAATCCATCCACAATGCCAACTTCCAGAAAGTGCCAGGGCCTGTGTCAGTGAGCATTCAAGGGTTAGGCACCCAGAAAAACCCGGTAATTGTCGAAGATCGCCCGATTGGTAACTGGCGTTTGAGCTAATCTCACTATTGCCTTGATGGAGCACTAACCATGTCCACAAACCAATCCGCACAAGACATTTTCCAGAATCCTCGTTTTCAAAAATTGATAAAGCGCCGACAACGAGTAAGTTATCTGTTGAGTTCTTCAGTATTAGTCATCTATCTGGCTTATAACCTGTTAGCCGCTTATCTGCCCGATACCATGACCCTGAAAGTCGGTGAAAGCCATATGACTTCAGGCGTTCTCGCCACTCTGGTCATCATTGTACTGATGGTCATCGCATCCAGCATTTATACATTTTGGGCCAATACCCGCTTTGATCCCCAGAAAGATCGCATACTTAAAGAAATGGGCATATACGCTGAATCACCGGGTGACGAACAATGAGAATACGCATTCTTCTGTGCTCTGTATTACTCGCCATAACACCGACTCTGCCGGCGGATACCATCCAGGGAGCTGTAGACAAACAACCCCTGAATATAACGGCCATTGCACTGTTCTTTACCTTCGTATTAGGCACTTTGGGAATCACCAAATGGGCCAGCAGCCGCTCCAGATCACGTCAGGATTTTTACACCGCAGGCGGTGGCATTCCCGCCTGGCAGAATGGCGTTGCCATCTCCGGCGACTTTCTGTCAGCAGCCACTCTGCTCGGCTTTACCGGTGCCCTTTACGGTTTTGGTTTTGATGCCCTGCTCCTTGCTATCGGTGTGGTTTGCACCTGGCCAATTATCCTGTTTCTCATTTCCGAGCGTTTGCGCAATCTCGGCCGTTTTACCTTTGTGGACGTATTGACCTACCGTTTATCCAGTACCGGGGTGCGGGTGATATCTGCTCTGGGGTCACTGAGTGTGGTTGTTTTTTACCTGATTGCGCAAGTTGTCGGTGCTGGCAAGCTGGTGCAACTGCTATTTGGTCTTGATTATATTTACGCCGTTATCTCGGTGAATGTGCTGATGATCATCTATGTCAGCATCGGTGGGATGCTGGCCACCACCTGGGTTCAGTTTATCAAGGCGGTGCTGCTGGTGACTGGCGGCACCATCATGGTGCTGCTGTTATTGGCGGCCTTTGACTTCAGCATTGATCGTATTTTGCAGTCAGCCACCGAAACTCATCATCTGGGTGCGAAGCTTCTGAGTCCCGGCAACTGGATCACCGACCCAATGGCGGTTATCTCCCTGGCGCTGACGTCTTTGTTTGGCTTTATTGGCCTGCCTCATATCCTGATGCGTATGTTTACGGTAAAAGATGCTGGCGATGCGCGAAAATCATCGTTCTACGCCATTGGCATCATGTGTTATTTCTACCTGCTGATTATTCTGTTCGGCTTTGGTGCCATCTACCTGCTACTAAACAGCCCCGAATATTTTGACAGTGCCGGGAATCTCATTGGTGGCCAAAATATGGTCGCCCTGCATGTGACTCATATTCTCGGCGGCGATCTGCTATTGGGCTTTATGTCTGCGGTGGCTTTCGCCACCATTCTTGCTGTGGTTGCGGGGCTGGCCCTGGCTGGCGCCGCCACTGTCTCCCATGATCTATACAGCAGTGTTATCAAAAAAGGCCGATCAAATGTCGAGGTGGAGCTTAAAATCACCAAGGTTGCCGTCTGGGTGCTGGGGCTCACCTCCATCCTGCTGGCCATAGCCTTTGAACATCAAAATGTCATTTTCATCGCCACGCTGTCATTGGCCGTAGCCGGTTCCGTTAACGCTCCCCTGCTGATCGCGGTAATGTACTGGCGTGGACTGACCAGTCGCGGCGCTGTCTGGGGGGGCGCTATTGGTTTGGCATCATCCATTGTGTTAATTATTCTCGGTCCCAATGTATGGACGGCTGTGCTGGGCAATGAACAGGCTATTTTCCCGTATCAATATCCAACTGTGGTTTCCATGCCCTTGGCTTTTATCGCCATCTGGTTTTTCTCAGTGACAGACAAAAGTGCACAAGCGCAAACGGAAAGGGATGCCTACACGGAACAATTGGTGCGTTCTGAAACCGGTATTGGAATTGCCGAAGCATCAAACCATTGATGGCGTCTGGTATATAATCCGGCGACATGACCAAAGCCATTCAACCTATTTTGCGAGCACTCAGTATTTTGCAGTCGATGAATCGTCGGCAGATGTCCACCCTGGGTGAATTGCAGCAGGATACACAGCTCCCCAAGCCCACCATCCACCGGCTGCTGGGAACCTTGATTCAAGGGGGCTATGTCCAAAAAAATGAGGATATGGGGATTTACTCTTTAACCTCCGAAGTGCTGTCCCTCTCTGACGGTTTCCATGACAACTCTTTTTTTGTAGAAGCCGCAGCCCCCATTGCCGAAAAAATCACACGGAAGGTAAAGTGGCCGGTGGCAGTTGGCAACTACGATGTGGATGCCATGGTGGTGCGTTATTCCACCCGCAGTCATTCTTCTCTGACTATGCGCAATACCACTGTCAACCAGCGCTTCCCCATGTTGGCAAGTGCCATGGGGCAGGCATATCTGGGTGCCTGTTCAGGGCAGGAGCGGCGGCAGATATTGTCTACATTGAGGAACCTGGAGAGCGACAAAAGCGCTTTGATTCATAGCCGTTATCACCTTCGCACCTTGCTGAACAAAATTGCCCGACAGGGTTATGGACTGCGTATTGGCAATACAGGTGAGTCGTCCCACTTATCGGTGCCGGTTATGAGCCAGCAGAACATTATCGGCGTTATTGGCATTTCCCTGTTCTCCTCTTGCTACAACGAAGATACTCACCAGGAATATTTTCAGTTGCTAGAGCAAGCTGCCAAAGATATCAGTGTGCAGTTTGAACGACTACACGATAGCTAACCCTCTCACCCCTTACGGCAAACACCATCATGCTTTCGGTTAACCAACTCCGCCAGAATCGTGGCTTTCTGATTTTTCTCGCAGGTTTGGTTGCCCTTGGGCCTTTTTCAGTAGACACCTATATGCCGGCTATGGGTGAAATGAGTATTTTTTTTGGCGCAGACAGGGTTGCCGTCAACCTGACTATCAGCTTCTACCTGTTGGGGGTTTCGGTGGGGCAGTTTCTCGGCGGCCCACTGTCGGACCGGTTCGGCAGGAGGCCGATAGCCCTTGCCGGTCTGACATTATTCACGCTGTCGTCTCTGCTGATAGTTTTTGCCCCAACCATCGAGGCCGTGCAATTATTGCGCGTTACTCAAGCCATCGGCGGCGGCTTTGCCGGTGTGCTCAGTATGGCGGTGTTGCGGGATGTGTATAGCCCTGACGAGGTCAGCAAAAAGATGGCCAACGTCATGCTTGTAATGCTGATAGCTCCTTTAATCGCACCGATTATTGGCACCCTGCTAACGCATTTGGGGTGGCAGTTTATTTTTGTGCTGTTGACCGTTATCGGCCTGACCATAGTACTGGTCAACTGGAAGTTCATACCAGAAACCTGTCCGCCAACCACGCAAACTTCTGACAATCCTCCCATACTGGCCAATTACAAAACAGTTTTACTCCATACCACCAACGGTCGTTACATCGCCCTGCGTTACGCGCTCTTTGCTGCATTGAGTGGTGGCATATTTATGTGCTATCTGACCAATGTGGCAACGGTATTCATTAGCCAATTTGGGCTAAGTAAATGGCAGTTCAGTGGGATTTTTGCCACGAACGCCATTTTGATTATGGCCGGTAATCGCTTGTCCCATCGACTGCTAAACCACCACTCAAACCAGAAAATTTTATCCTTGGCCAGCAGTACTCAAGTGGTTTTGATCGGCCTGGGTCTGGCTGCAAATGCCATATACGGTGAACAACTTTTGTTCAACCTGCTCACCTTCTCGTCGTTAATGGTGGCTTTTGGCATGATTGGCCCGGTAGCATCCGGCTATTATATCTCTCTGTTTAGCGAACACACGGGCACCGCAGCTTCGCTCTTCTCAACACTGCATTATATTGTGGGGCCTGTGATAGCATCGCTATCCGCTCTGCTGTCCGCACAAGCCGTATGGCCGCTGCTGACAGTTATGCTGGGTTGCGCCATTGTTGCCAGACTGGTTTTGCCTATGGTGAAACAGCATTAACCGTTTTATTGGGCGCACAATACAAAAGGGCTGTAGTCAGGAAGACGGATGCCTGTTTAGCAACAAAGACAAAATAAGCGCAAAGCTAAGCGCCATGACAAAGATACCAAACCAGACAATAATCCCGTAGCTCTCACCACTGAGCAGACTGGCAGCCACTGCCGGTCCGGTCGCCACGCCACCGCCAATAAAAATGTTGGTGGTCACAATCACCCGCCCGGACGCGTCAAGCGCCGATAAAGCGGCCAGCATAAAGGGCAAGACAAAGGTCCAGGCGTACTTGAACAGCGACGCCGCCAGCAGATAGCCTGCACTTTGCACGCTGCCCAGCAGCAATAACAGAGCCACCAGAATCGCACAAAAACCCACAGGATAGCGATCAGAAACAGGCCTTTTACCGGCCACTTGAACCCCGTCCCGGCCAGTTGTTCGGCATCGACGTGTTCACTGGCCCTGGCGGGCAAATGTTTGAGGGTAAAAAATCCGCAGGCGGAGAAAAGTGCAAAGAACAGTAACACACCGTTCATGCCAACCAGTCGGAAAGCCGTGGGCATGACCAGCAAACCCAGCGCGCCATAGATCAACACCCAGGTAATCACATAACCAAAATTGCGATCCGCTAAGCGGGTGAGCCCCATCATGGTAAAGGCCAGCGAAATAATGCCGCCAAAACCCATGCCAGTGATAAAGCGGATAACAGAAAGGGTATTAAAATCCGTGACAGAAAAAGAGGCCAGGTTGCCAGCTACCGCTACGCCGAGAAAAACCGACGTCAGTAGACGCCAGCTAAAGCGAGAGGACAGAAACACCATCAGCACTGTGCTCGCGGCGACACCAAACATTTCAATAGAAGCAATGTAACCCGCTTCTTCCTGACTAAACCCAAGGTACTCTACCAGCCCCTGAACATAGCCCGGCTGGAGGATAAAAACGCAGACGCCAATCACCGACAGCAGAACAAAAGAAGTAATAGAGCGCGAGGAATTGATATCTGACGTGGCCATGGAAACCCTTATGGTTTAGTTTTTTTGCTTCACTTGGCTAATTAAAGGGTTCAAGAATACTGCTAATAAACGGTGATGTTTTATCTTTTTCGATCGATAGATTGCCATTTTGAATCAACCTATCTCAATGTGAATCCTCCACCGGCTAAAGCCTGTAGCTTGAGGTTACGGTTTAAAAACCGGATCGGTCGGCCCTTCGCTCGACTCATTTTTTCCAGCCCCGGGTAAACATTCACATACTGGCAAGAATCACTCCGAGGTTTATCGTCAGCGCCATTTCCGCCTGCGCGGAAATGGCGGAACTTTTGAGTCTCTCAGCTATTCATCTGGCGGCAAAACTATGCCATTTGCGGATGGATAAACTTCCATGGCGATGTTTCGGAACCTGTGGGCACCACTACATCAATCAATGCCGGCTTGTTGTCACTGATGGCGCGCTCAAGTACAGGTTTTAGCTCCGCCGGGGAGGTCACGCGATAACCGGCAACACCAAAGGATTCCGCCAGCCTGACGTAGTCCGGGTTGCCTGCAGCCATGTCTGCGCCAATCACATGACCATCAAACCGGGTTTGCTGATCCCGCAGCACATTGCCATAGACCCCGTTGTTAAACACCAGGGTCACCACACCAATATTGTGCTGCGCGGCTGTTGCCAGCTCCTGCATACCAAACATAAATCCGCCATCACCGGTTACGCTCAACACAGCTTTATCAGGGTTGGCCACTTTGACGCCCAGCGCGGTGTTAAAACCAAAGCCTAAAGTCCCCTGGTACCCCGGGGTAACATAGGTTCTGGGTTCATAGACCGGAAAGCCGAAATTGGAGGTAAAACCCATCTGACAGAGTTCTTCAACAAAAAAGCCATCGCGGGGCAGTACATCCCGAATCAGGTTCAGATAGTCCATTTGCGGCTGCACTTCCTGGATATCCGCCAGTAATTTCGCCTGCACTTCTTTAATACGTTCGTGATTGCCGGATGAAGACACATTGGCAGCTGCCAGCTTATTCAGCAGTGCTGTGGTTGCACTGGCCGCATCGCCCAGCACATTGACGTCAGCCCTGATCCGGCCAAATTCTGTCGGGTCGATGTCGATACGAATGATCTTCTTACTCTCAATCGAGGTAATCCGCGTCATCATGTCGCCCCAGCGCATCAACTGAAGTTCAGCGCGGCTGCCGATGACAATCAGCACATCGGTGTCTTGCCATAATGCATAGCCAGCAGGCGCGCAGACACTGAAATCCGACTCGTCGGAAACCACACCCTTACCGCTGCGAAATGCGGTAACCGGCGCTTCCAGGTACTCCGCCAGACGGGTGACCTCCGCACTGGCATCCAGGGCACCACCGCCCACCATAATCATGGGATTTTTGCTTTCTGCCAGAATCGCAACAGCTCGATCTACGGCATCATGATCAACTTCTACAGACGGAATATCCGGTTTGACGTAGGTCTTTTCCGTGGTTTGCGGCAGCACGTCCCAACTGGCCTGAATAGTCACCGGCCCCTTGCGACCACTGTGCATATGGGTAAAGGCTTCGGCCACCAGAGCGGGTGCCTGATCCGGCTCGGCGATATGCCCTGCCCATTTCACGACACTTCGCAAAGTGGATAACTGATCTTTCAGTTCGTGCAGGTGGCCCCGGCCTGAACCGACAAATTCTGCCGGCACTTCCCCGGTCAGACAAATCACAGGCGCGTTAACACCCGCCGCCGTCACCAGACCTGCCGAGGCATTAAGCAGGCCGGGGCCCGGCACTACAGAACAGGCGCTGGCGCGCCCGGTAGAACGGGCGTAACCCATGGCCATATAAGCCGCACCCTGTTCATGGCGCGGGGCGATAACATTGATCTTGCCGGCGGTATTGTGGCAGGCATCAAATATCGGGTAGGTCTGGGCACCGGGAATACCGAAAAGGGTATCAATACCGTCTGCCAGCAGACCATCCACCATAATGTCAGCGATTCTTTTCACCATTTATTTCTCTCTATGCTGCGGATTCTGGCTGTAGAGTTTTGGCATCCAAAAATGCCTGAGCCACTCTGTTGACGTTGGATTGGGCTAATGCGGCAAAATTGATGCGGGCGTTGGGCAGCATATAAATACCGTGTTCCGTTTCCATGTGCGCCTGTTGATCTGGCGATACCGGCAGGCAACTGAACATGCCCTTCTGTTGCTCCAGAAAAGCACCGTTAAAATCCGGGGCGCGATCTTCGATGGTGCTTCGCAACAAAGTGCGCAAGCCATAAATACGCAGCCGCACCGCATCCAGTTCATCGCGCCATGACTGCCTCAGCTGATCATCTGCGAGAATTGTAGCCACCATTTCTGCGCCATGGTCAGGTGCCATAAAATAAAGGCCGCGGGCAATGTCACGAAGTTTGCGATAAGCATTGCCTTTGTATTTGGCAGACTCGTTGAATATCAGGGAAAGTAATCCGGCACGTTCGCGGTAGACGGTGAACGACTTGGACGACGATAGCCCCACCATCATCTCCGGTACCTTCGCGGCCATGACTTGCATGCCTTTGAGGTCTTCCTCAATGCCGTCACCAAAGCCTTGATAGGCAACATCCACAAAGGGCAGCAGCCCTCTTTCACAACACAGGTCAGCCAGCTGGCTCCACTGCTCCAGGCTGGGGTCGGCGCCAGTGGGGTTGTGACAGCAACCGTGCAACAGCAACACATCACCAGGCCTCGCCGCCTCTCGCAAAGTGGCCAGCATTTGGTCAAAGACGAGCTCTGCGTTGATTATGTCGTAGTAAGGGAAGTACTTGACGTCCAGCCCGGAATTGCCAAAAAAATCAATCTGGTGCCCCCAGTTAGGCAAAGACGCCCAAACCCGACTGTTCGGAGACAGGCTCTTGATATATTCAGCCGCTAACCGACATGCAGCTCCCGCGCCCGGTGTCTGGGCAGAGGCAACCCCTTGGATAGCGCCACCATCAAGCAACTCACCAAACAGCATGCGTTCCATTTGCTCAATGTAAAGCTGGTTGCCCAAAGGACTGCGGTAACCTTTATGCCCGGCCTGCGCGACCAATCTTTTCTCCGCCTGTAGCACGGCATCAAACACAACAACTTCGCCCTGTTCGTTGCGATAGATACCGAGGCCAAGATCCAGGCTGGAAGCGTCTGAGTTGGTCCGCAACCGGGTTTGAAAGCCTTCAATGGGGTCGTCCTGGTATTGGGTAATTTGACTAAACACGAATACTCCATCAGTAGTATAAACAGGTGGATGCTTAATGAAGTATACCGAAGCAAATTATTCATTTTGCGCCATTCAACGATCACCAGGTGACAGCTTGCGATATTCCGTTGGCGACATTGAGGTCCAGCGTTTAAACGCTCGGCTAAAGTTGCTCAGGTCGTTAAAGCCCATTACCCGGCCAACCTCCTGGATGGAAAAATCCGGGTTTTCCATATACTGCAATGCCCTCTCCCTGAAGACTTCTTCCACCAGGCTCTCAAAAGAGGTATTGCATCCTTTTAATTTCCTCTGGAGTGTTCTGGTGCTCATATTAAGCTTTTCGGCAACCTTATCGAGTGAGACTTCATGGATTCCCATGGCTGAAAGTATTTGTGAATAGACGCTGTTTACCAGGTCCCCCCGCAGCAAGCGGGCAAGATATTCAGTAGTCACCTGTTCGTTTTTGGCCATCAATGAGCTGTTTGCCGACAGCAATGGGGTGTCGAGGGTATCAACGGAAAAATATAACGCATTTTCCTCAACACCAAAGTCCACGGGGGATGCAAAAAAATCGCGATAGATATCCGGGGTGTCTACATTCGAACGTTGCAAGGTCACCCTTGCCGGTGACAGGTTCTCACCCGCCGCCCAACGGTAGAGACAAATAAAACAGGAAATCCAGGCTTCTGCACCTACCTGGGATTCATAGTCAACAATAGGAGTCCAGGTAAATTTGGCGTACTCTGAATTTTCTTCATAGTTGTTCACGGAAATGGTATCTACAACCCGCCGGTAGCGCATGAGCTTGTTGAGCATTTCCCGCAGGTTGTGACAGCTGGTCAGCATTACGCTCAGAGAATGATACATACCTGGATAAGCCGCCTCTGCCGCTTTGATGCCAAAAGCCTGACTGCCGTAGGCTTCGGCCCCCATACGCCAGGCATTGCGTACTTTGTGGGAAAGGATTCGATCCCCTGGAATATAGAGTTGTGCAATATCGATACCCGCATCGGCAAATATCTGCTCCGCATCCAGGTGATACAGGCGCATGGCACGATAGGCCACCTGCACCCAGTTGGACAACAGGGTAGCCTGTAAACCGACAGAATCTGGGACCGATGCAAACATGGCTTACACAATCATCTTATTTGCCATAAACCGGCAACCAGCCCAGCATCGCCAGCACATGACAAACGGCATAAATCACTCCCATTGCCAGCAGGAAATAACTCAATCTCATGGAGCCGCCAATGGATACATCTGAATCGGGAAATTTTTCCCTGGCTTTTTTCAGCATCAAAGGCGGGAAAATCAATGCATTTATGGCCGATGCCAAACCAGCAAAGCCAATGGCATAGAGAAAGCCATTTGGAAAAAAAAGACCGCCGATTGACGGCGGCACAAAGGCCACCAGAGCGGTTTTCAGTCGTCCGATGTGTGTATCAGGAAACTTGAATCGATCGGCAATAAAATCAAATAGCGACAGGCTAACCCCAAGAAATGAAGATACCACCGCCATATTTGCAAAAACCGTCAACAGTCCCGACAAGCGTTCGCTACCCTCCCCTTGGTTCATGGCACCGAGCAAAACTCCAATATTGCCCCCCTGCTCTACAACCGTGGCAAACGCCTCACGGGGCAGGTTACCCATAGTCGACATCATCCATACCAGATAAATCAGCATTGGGAACAAAGAGCCAATAAAAATGCTCCGCCCGATTAACTGCGGCTGTTTGCCATAGTAGCGATACAGGCTCGGCACTATGCTGTAAAAACCAAAGGCGGTTAAAAAGTAAGGCAAGGCCGCAAAGGTAAACACCACAAATGGTTCATTGTCAGCCCCGGCAGTCATGAACAAACGCCCGATTTCAGCCGTCAAACTCAAGTCTGCCGCTGTCAATCCAAAGCTGATCAACATTCCGATAACGAGTACTGTGACGACCCGGTCCACTGCCCGCGTGCTAATCCAGATAATGGTGGAAAACACGACCGCAAACAGCACACCGGAAATCATTTGCGGGGGCGCCACACCGAACAGTGCATTGAGCGTGTGATTGACAATGGAGCCGCCGCCACTGATATACGCGTAGTCCAGAATATAAAGCACAAAGGCAAACAGAAAACCGTTGATAATGTTGGAAAACCTGCCCAGGGTACCTTTCACCATGGTGTCAAAGCTGGCGCCTCTGGGGTAATGAATATTCACTTCCAAAATCAGCAAACAACATTTGTACATACAGAACCAGGACAGAGCCATACAGACCAAAGACCAGCCGAACCACATACCGGAAGCAACAGTGGGTAATGAAAACATACCCGCGCCAACCGCCGTACCTGCGGTGATCATAATCCCTCCAATCATGGAGGTTGGTGTTTTATTCTGCTCACTCATAACTCTTGGGGCCTCAAATAAAAGGGTTTCACCGGGTAGGCAGTGGCATCTTCAGGTTCTTCAATAACCCCATTCGCCTTTTTATAATGTTCAAACGCAGCCAACATCAGCGCCAGTTGTTCTGGCTCCCGGGCGCTCAAATCATTTTGTTCTCCGGGGTCGTTGTCCAGGCGATACAGTGCCCAGCGGCTATCTGACCAGGGGGCGCGTATCTTGACTGCTTTCCAGGGGCCCATAAACACACTGGCATGGCCAAACAGTTCAAAGCTCACGGCCTCTTGGGGCCCGTACACATGCTCTGCTGCGCCTTTTAAATAAGGCAGCATGGAACGGCCACTCAAGGATTCAACTGCCCTGCCCCGATACTGCGAACCAGGATGCTGTGCTCCGGCAAGTTCCAGCAAGGTCGGGGCAATATCCAGCACAGAGGAAAAACCGTCAATCCGCCCCCCCTGCTCCAAAACGCCTGGAATACGAGCAATCAACGGTCCATGAATACCGCCTTGGGTAGGCACAAATTTGTAGTATTTGCCCAATACAGAACCCGCCTGCGCCCAGCCCGGGCCATAGAACACGTAGGAATTTTCGTTGCCGATATTTGCAAGACTGTTGTCGTAGTTCTCCTGCATCCAGGCTTTGTAGGCTTTGCGTTCGCTGCGGTCGTAAGGTTCTGCGCCATTGTCGGACATAAACAAAATTACAGTGTTTTCGTATTGGTCAATATCTTTCAAGTGCTGCACAACTCGGCCAATATTCTTGTCCAGGTTATCCACCATGGCGGCGTACACTGCCATTTTGCGGGCCGCAACAGCTTGTTCTTCAGGAGAGAGACCAGCCCATTCCGGCACGTCATCCATGGGCGGCAGCTCGATCTCTTTGCCGATGTAGCCAAGTTGCTGCTGGCGCTGGAATCGCGCCTTGCGCAAAGCCTGCCACCCCTGAGCATAGACACCCTGGTACTTTTCAATGGTTTCCCGTGGAGCTTGCAGCGGCCAATGGGGGGCGGTGTATGCCAAAAAGGAAAAAAACGGTTGGCCGGTTTTACGGCTGGCATCAATTTGTTCGATAAGTTTGTCAGTAAATAAATCACTGGAGTAACCCGCCGGGCGCTCAATCTGTTTGCCGTTCCTGGTGTATTGCGAATCCGGCTTGAAGCTATTCATCCCCGCGCTGTTAAAGTGGTTACCGCCACCATCCACCAGAGCAAAGGTATCCCCAAAGCCACGATAAGCCGGGTCCAATCCTTCGCCATAACCCAGATGCCATTTACCGGCCATGGTGGTGTAGTAACCCGCGTCCTGTAACAACCGAGCTACTGTTACCACATTCTGGTTAAGGTGGCCCACGTAACCCGGCAATCCTTGATGATGAGGCAACAAATCCTCCGCCATAGTGCCCATGCCGTTGCGATGGTTGTCAACACCAGACAACAACATGGCACGAGTGGGAGAACAAGTGGCCTGAGTGTAGAAAGAAGTAAAACGGGCACCCTCTGCAGCAAGGCTGTCCAGCACAGGGGTTTCAATCTCGCCACCGTAAACACCGATATCGCTGGCAACCATATCGTCCGCCACAATCAGTAAAATATTGGGCTTTTTATCGGCAACGGGTTGGTCAACAGGTTTAACCGTATCGGCCACATCGCTACAAGAAGAGAGCAACAACAGCACTATGGACAAAAAACAGATGCTTTTCATTTTTGGCCTTTGTTTTTAGTTTTTTGAAATTTTGGATGCATTTGTTGCGCACACCCAGATGGAAGGTACCTCGTATTAACCTGGCAATTATTTATGGGCACCTCTAAAAATGCCCTTTCCCCCGTGAAGGGTAAACAGAGATACTAGTGAAACACGGTAGTCTTTTTACGACAAAAAAATGTCATTAGGCGCCACCCTCTCAAACTATAGCCGCTAATGACTGGCTGTAGGTTAAGATTCGCCAGACGCCGTTCTCCGTTCACGCTATACCTGCTTGACCCAATTAACCAACAGGTCAGATGATCGGGTAACTGCAGCCAAGATTTCCCATTATTCTGGAAACACGAAATCACTGGATTGTATGGATTATGTTGAAGACAGTTTACCCTGCATTATTGCTGTTGATTTTTCTGGCAGCATGTAGTGAGCAACCTCCTAGCCAGAAAACCCACAGTTCATTTGTTGTTTCAGGTGCGCAGGTATTTGACGGTGAATCCAGCCTGGGGGCAATGGATGTTGTCGTACGGGATGGTTATATCACAGAGCTGAGCCCATCCATTTCAGAGCAAAAGTGGCTCGGGCAGGGATTAGCCATTATAGACGGTCAGGGACATACATTACTGCCCGGTTTTATTGATGCTCATACACACACAGAGTCCGTTCAGCAATTGGCTGATGCACTGATGTTTGGTGTTACCACGATTTTGGACATGGGCACTTTTCCAGAGCACGAATCCGCTTTGCGCCATGCAGCGATGGAGCAAAAAAACCTGGCCGATTTTCGATCTTCTGGTGCTTTTATTACTGCTCCAGGGGGCCATGGGACCGAGTACGGTATAACGATTCCAACTTTGGAGCACCCCGAACAGGCGGATGAGCTCGTCCAAAGCCTTGTAGATAATGGCGCCGATTACCTTAAGCTGGTCATCAACGGTGTCCGTCATCAGGCAAAAAACACTCCGACTCTGGATGAGCAGCGCGTCAGGGCTGTTGTGAAGGCGGGCAAAAACAGAAATTTGCTGATATTGGCACATATCGAAAATGATACCGATGTGCTACTTGCGCTAGAGGCCGGCGTAGACGGCCTGGTGCACCACTGGCGCGACGCCGGAGCCAGACCAGAGCTGGCGCGTAAAATTGCCGATGCAGGTGTTTTTGTAATGCCAAGCCTGGCCGTTGTCGACGGCATACTTGGCGAGGGGCCGAAACAATTGCTGGCCGATCCTGCGGTGTACCCTTATCTCTCCGAGCTTTCACGCAAGCAACTCGGAAAAATCATCTCTTTTACCCCACCCAGGGGGCTGAGTAGCGAGCGGGGGTTTGCCGGCGTACGCAGCCTGATGGAAGCTGACGTAAAACTGCTTATGGGCAGCGATGCATTTGTCTACAACCCCCGCATTGTTCACGGTGCCAGTTTTCATCGATTGTTGGAGCTTTTCACGTTCACCGGCTTGACCCCAGAGCAAGTATTGCAGGCAGCCACCGCAGACGCTGCCGATACTTTTGCTCTGACAGACCGCGGGCGCATTAAAAAAGGGCTTGTGGCCGATCTGGTGTTGGTGCGAGGTGACCCGATAACAGACATTCGCGCAACACGCGACATTGCCAGGGTCTGGCGAGCGGGCGTTGAACTGCAACGTACTTCCAGTGAGTAGAGGGAAATCCCGATAGGGCACTTCTAAAAATGCACTATTTTCATTGCTGTCCCACAAACTCGAACAACATGAATTGGGTATTGCTTGATGTGACCGTGGTCAGCAAGGATGCTGACCTCGAGCCCCCATGGATGGGTTTACGGCGCGTCACAGCAAGCAATACCCAATTCATGTCTGCTGCGAACCCAAACTCTTTGACGGCCTTATTTTTCCTGTGATTCAGGGATGAAAACTTAAAGTTTATGGGACAGCAGTACACTATTTTTAGAAGTACCCGATATTCAGCAAGCCTGTTGACACAGGGTGAACAGCGCTGTTTTTGAGTTGATGCCCAGCTTTTGGTAGGAGCGCCTTCGATAGGTGGTCACACTGGATGCGGCAATATCCAACTTGCACGCGATGGCCTCTGTAGTCAGCCCCTGCAAAATGCCTTCACAAACGTCCCGTTCCCGGGCAGACAAAGAACCCAAAGGAGTTTTCAGATTCTGGCTGTCTCTGTGGGTATAGTGCAGCAACAGGACTTCAGCAATAATCTTCCAAAAAGCGCTTCGCAAGTCTTTGTCACTTCGGGAAAATAATCCGCTTTCAGAAAAACGGTAAAAGCTGACCAACAATAGCTCGTTGTGGTTTTTGGCAACCAGAGAAATACTGTCCACAAGGCCCGGTTCAATAAAATATTTTTTGCGGTAATCCCTGTCCATATCGGCTTCCAGCTTTCTATGGTCGAGAATATAAAAACCATTGTTGTCAGAGGCTTTTTTTATGTAGGGCAGTATGGGGTCTTGCTTGTAACCAGACTGCATATATTCCCCGGCCAACACGCGAATCCGATTGCTGTTTCGGGCGTTGTACGACAAGTAACAGCATGGCGTGCCGTTTCTGTACGAATAAATCATACACTGGTCTGCGTGTATGACCTCTTCAATAACGGACAAAAACTGCTCATTAAAGTCCTCTTTTCCTGCGTGCCACATACAGGTAGCAAGGCTATCGAGAAAGCGGGCAGACCCCTCCTCGGTCAACTGTTTTTCCAACGACATATATTTTTGTCACCTGTAATAGGGGGCATACAAAGAAAAGACTGCAACTATACTGGCCACACATACTACTGTTTAACAAATTTGATGCCAACTCAACCTGAGGAACAGAAATAATGGCAAAAACGAGTGCTAGTGAATATAAGCCCGGGTTGTCCAAAGAGGAGGTCCGCAATCTGGCGGGAGACCAACCCATTGTTAAGCTGTCGTCAAACGAAAATCCTTTCGGCCCCTCACCGCTGGCTGTTGAAGCCGCACGCAAGGCAGTGGATGCCGGCAACATCTACCCGCCGCGCAACGACAAAAAACTCAAAAAGGCGCTGGCAGAATTTCACGGCAATGGCCTTACCCCAGAGCATTTCTTTTCCGGTAACGGCGGTGTAGAAGCTATCAGTATGGTAGAAGATACCCTGATTCAATCTGGCCAACGCGCCATTGTCACGCCCCCGTGTTTTGGGGCCTATATTTCCTCACTGAATAAAAAAGGTGCCAATATAGACCGGGTCCCCCTGATTGGTGACGACTTCGATGTGGATGTGGATGGCATTCTGAAAGCGGTAACAGACGACACTCGCCTGGTGTACCTGTGCAACCCCAACAATCCCACCGGCACCTATTTTGGTGATGATGTATTGGACGCCGTACTTGATGGTCTGCCGGAACATGTCACAGTGCTGTACGACGAAGTGTATTTCCAGTACGCCACTGATTTTGAATTACCCAATGTAAAACAGCGCGTACTTGATGGCCGCAATCTGGTGGTGATTCACAGCTTTTCCAAAGCCTATGGCCTTGCCGGGCTGCGCATTGGCTACGGCTACGGAGCACCGGAGCTGGTAGAGAAAATAGACGCCAAAAAGCGTAGTTTCCATCTCAATGCCGCCAGCATGGAAGCAGCCATCGCCGCTCTGAAAGACGAGGCCCACATTCGCAAAACCGTCGAAAACAATACTGCAGAGCGACCGAAACTGACCGAAGGCATTGAAGCTCTCGGCTTGAAAGTGGCGCCAAGCCAGGCAAATCTTGTGATGTACGAATGCCCCGCAGGGACGACAGCAGACGAAATGGCCGCCAAGCTGGTGACAAAGGGGGTGATGGTACGGCCGGCTTTTTTCCTGCCAAACCACATCCGCGTATCCATTGGTACCCCACAAGAGAATGCCAGGTTCCTTTCTGTACTGGCCGAACTGGTTTAAAACACCTTACTGAATACCAACCTGCAGGATAACGCAATGCAACAGTTAACAGGTGGCGAAGCCACTGTAAAAACCCTTAAATCCCTTGGAGTAAAAACGATTTTTGGTCTGCCAGGCGTACAAAATGACTGGCTGTACAACGCGTTCTATGACCACCAGGATGACTTTCGCATTATCCACACCCGTCACGAACAAGGCGCCGCTTACATGGGCCTTGGCCATGCTCTGGCCACTGGCGAGCGCACCGTATTCAACGTAGTGCCCGGCCCTGGCTTGCTCAATGCCACCGCTGCCATGGCAACCGCCTATGGCCTCAATGCCAAACTGTTGTGCCTGACCGGGCAAATTCCCACCAAAGCCATTGGTCGCGACCTCGGCGTATTGCACGAGATCAACAACCAGCAGGAAATTATCGGCGCACTGACCAAATGGGTAGGCCGCGCCAACAGTCCTGCCGATGTGCCAGGCAAATTGCGCCAGGCGTGGCTGCAAATGGAATCTGGCCGCCCGCGCCCGGTGGGTCTGGAAATTCCCATGGATGTGTTGGCCGCCAAACAGTTGGTTGATCTTGAACAGGGTGCAGGCAGCGCCTACCGCCCGCCGGTGGACGAAGAAAGCCTGCTGGCAATGGCCAAAAAACTGGGCAACGCATCGGCACCGATGATTTTTGTTGGCAGCGGCGCCCAGGATGCCTCTGAGCAAGTGCGAGCCATTGCCGAAATGCTGCAAGCGCCAGTGGTTGGCTACCGCACTGGCATGGGGGTTATGGATGCCCGCAGTTATCTGTCCCTGCACCAGCCCGCAGCCAAAGAACTGTGGATGAAAGCGGACGCTGTGCTGGCCATTGGCACCAATATGCGCGTACCCATGGGCAAATGGTCGAAAAAATACCAACCACCGGTTTACCGTATTGATGTGGACCCTGTTTCCCACGAGAAATTTTCCGCCCCGGAAATTGCCATTACCGCCCGAGCTGAAGACGCTCTGCCAGTACTGCGCAACCAATTGCAAAGCCACAACCGCAAGCGCGAGTCCCGCCGCGATGAATTGGAAGCCGTACGCCATGCCTGGCGAGAACGCTCAGCGGTGCTGGAACCACAGATGAGTTACCTGAAATTAATTCGCGAGGAATTGGGTGAAGACGGTATTTTTGTCGATGAGCTCACTCAAGTGGGCTTTGCCAGCCGCATCGCCTACCCGGTGTATAAACCCCGAACCTACATATCCACCGGCTATATGGGCACCCTGGGCTACGGATTCCCCACGGCCCTGGGTGTGAAGGTAGGCCGCCCGGATGTGCCGGTGATTTCTGTTACCGGCGACGGCGGCTTTATGTTCGGCGTACAGGAGTTGGCGACTGCGGTTCAGCACAAAATTCCATTAATTACCATTCTGTTTAACAACAACATGTACGGCAATGTTCAGCAGATGCAAAAAAATGACTACGATGGGCGAGTGATTGCTACTGACCTGCACAATCCGGACTTTGTTAAAATGGCAGACTCCTTCGGTGCTCAGGCAATACGTGCCAACAATTTTGACGAGCTGCGCAACGCCGTTCAGCGCGGTAAAGAAGTGGACGTTCCCACCGTCATCGAAGTACCCGTGGGCGACATGCCCAGCGTTGACCAATTCCGCTAAGGAGACCAAATGAACACCAACCTGGATGATAAAGCCATCATCCCCACAGGCAGGGGCATCGGCCAGCGCATGGCGCAGGCCGCCAAAACCCAGCGCTGCATTTTCTTTTCCGGCTTGCCGGGGGTGGGAAAATCCCTGTTTTTGCAACAACAAACCTTAATGGCCGCCAACGCCGGTCGCCGCGTTCACCTGATGCAGTGGGATATATCACGAGAAGCCTTCGAAACTCCCGAATCCCTGCAGAAGTACCCGGAAATTGATGGCTTTACTCACGCCGGCATTCGCAAAGCCGTGGGGCTTTGGGCGCGGGACGGCATAGCCCGCTGGCACACTGCACACCCCGGCAACAACGACCTGTTGATTGGCGAGGTGCCCATCGTTGGCAACCGCTTTGTAGAGTTGGTACAGAGTGGCGACGATGCAGTGGAATCTCTGCTGGCCGGGCCACAGGTCACTTTTTTTGTGCCCGTGCCTTCAGCTCAGGTGCGCGAGCGCATAGAAAGCGCCCGTGCAGCGTCCATCGCCAAACCGAAACACGAAAAAGAAGCACGCGATGCACCCATCAATGTGGTGCAGGAAAACTGGGAGACGGCACGGCAGTTGGCCGTGGATTTAGGTATTGCCGAGCCGTGTAACGAAAGCCCCGTACCCTACAGCGCAAAAATCTACGCCGATGTGTTCAGCCATTTACTGCAACACCGCAACTGTGATGTGCTGGACGTGGACGAAATTTACCCAGCAAACGGTTCGGTATACGACATCGGCGTTGAAACCCATGAAATTGCTGCCAGCCTCGATGAGGTTGTTGACGTTTTTGCTGCCCTGGAAGCCCGCTACACTGCGGAAAGCCTGAATCAATCTGTGGAGCGTTGGTATGACGTCTGATAACTCTCAAAAACCGGCGCAAGCACTGGTGCTGGACTTTGGCAGCGTGGTAACACTGACCATGTTTGAAACCCACGAACTCAGCGAGCGCGAGCTGGGGCTGCCGCCACGGTCACTGAACTGGCTGGGGCCATTCGACCCGGATGCTGACGAACTCTGGTCGTCCATGCAGCGGGACGAAATTAGCGAACGCGATTACTGGCTCACCCGCACCAAAGAAGTGGGTGCACTGGTGGGTGAAACCTGGACCGAGATGCAACAGTTTGTGTCTCGCGCCCGGGGGAAAATTGTCAACGACATCATTCGCCCGGAAATTCCCGCATTAATCAAAGCGGTAAAAGACGCCGGTAAAAAGCTCGCCATTCTCTCCAATGAACTGGACCTGTTTTTTGGCGCCGACCTGCGTGAAAACCTGACCTTTTTACAGGACTTTGACGTCATTGTAGACGCCACCTACACCCGTATCCTCAAGCCCGATCCGAGAGCCTACCATGCCTGTATAGAGCAACTGGGCCTGGAGGCCGCTGATTGTGTATTTATCGATGACCAGATGCGTAATGTTGTCGGTGGCAACAAGGTAGGCATGCCGTCGATACACCTGGACGTACGCAGCCCGCAACAGGCATTCAACGACGCCCTGCAAAGATTGGGCATTGACCATGCATTTGAAGAACGCGAACCGGTTGTTCGCCGTTGAGCACAAGGAATTACCATGAGCTTGAATCAAGCAGAGATTGATGCCCTGCGCGCCCGACAGGTGCCGGCACAACACAACCTGATCAACAACCGCGAGGTAGCGGCGCGATCCGGACGCCAGATGGATACTGTCAGCCCCATTGACGGCCAGGTGCTGACCACCATAGCCGCCTCTGACAGTGCGGACATCGATGATGCCGTAAAAGCCGCTCGCAATGCCTTTGATTCCGGTGTCTGGTCAAAAATGGCACCGGTGGAACGCAAGAAAATCATGCTCAAATGGGCCGAGCTGATAGATGCCAACGCCTTGAAGCTGGCAGTTCTGGGAGTGCGCGATAACGGCACCGAAATCGCTATGGCGTTAAAAGGCGAGCCGAAAACCGCCGCCGATGTGATTCGCTTTTACGCCGAAGCCATCGACAAAATGTGTGGCGAAATCACCACCACGCCCAGCGATGTGCTGTCGCTGATACATCACGAACCCGTTGGCGTTGTCGGGGTGATCGTACCCTGGAACTTCCCGGTGATGATCGGCGCCTGGAAGCTGGCACCGGCACTGGCAGCGGGCAACAGCGTAGTGCTCAAACCCTCGGAAGATGCCTCTCTGTCGCTATTGGCAGTGGCCCGGTTAGCGGTAGATGCAGGAATGCCTCCCGGCGTACTGAACGTGGTCACTGGCGAAGGTGCCGTGGTGGGCGAGGCCCTGGGCCTGCACATGGATGTGGATGTAATGGCCTTTACCGGTTCCGGTATTGTTGGCCGCAAGTTGCTGGAGTACGCCGCCCGTTCCAACATGAAACGCGTGTATTTGGAATTGGGTGGTAAAAGCCCCAACATCGTTTTTGCCGACGCCCCCGACCTGGATGCTGCCGCCAAAGGCGCGGTGCAGTCCATCTTCCGCAACTCCGGCCAAGTGTGCGTATCCGCTTCCCGCCTGTTTGTGGAGCAACCTGTCTATGATGACTTTATCAAAGCCGTTGCCAGGCACACCGAGGCTCTGCGAGTGGGTGACCCACTGGATGTCAGCAATACCACAGGCTCTCTGGCCAACCGCGCGCAACTGGCAAAAACCAAGGGGGCTGTGGTCAAAGCCCAGCAACAGGGCGCGCGCCTGGTCACTGGCGGCCAACAAATACACGTTGAAAGCGGCGGTTTTTACCACCAGCCAACCCTGTTTGCTGACGTCAACAGCGAAATGGATGTGGTGCAACAGGAAATCTTTGGCCCTGTATTGGCGGCCCGCTCGTTCAACAGCGAAAAAGAAGTGTTTGCCTACGCCAACGAAACCGATTACGGCCTGTCCGGTGCTGTGTGGACGTCTAATCTGTCCCGCGCTCACCGCGCCATCGCCGCGATTCATACCGGCATTGTTCAAGTCAACTGCCACACCGGTGCAGATACCACCATGCCTTTAGGTGGTGTCAAGCAATCCGGCAACGGCTACGACCGCTCCCTGCATGCCTTTGACAAGTACATAAACTACAAATCGGCCTGGATTAATATCAAAGCCTGAATACTCAAAGATTTAATGAGTTGCGGATATCAATGATCTTGAATAAACCGTAGGGTGGATTAGCTGAAAGCGTAATCCACCACATGATATTAAACCGGCAACCTTATAGGTTGCGTTTAATAATGCGGCACAGGGATGTGCCGCCGCTGGCGAAGCCAGCGCAAGCTCAATAAAATCAATCACTTCCGCGCAAGTGCGTTACTTTCTTTTATGTAAAAGTTATTGAGCGCGCAATACAAAAGGCAGGACGCCTTCTGTATTGCCGGGTTAATAGTTTGGCTGCTAATTCTGACCGATGATTGGTGGATTACGCCGCTTCGCGACTAATCCACCCTACGGCTTCGCTTGCAATGACAGTTTGGGTGGTTGTCCTGATAACAGTGCGCGCAGGCATGGGTATTCGCATACGCTATTGGAAGCTCAAACAAAAAAGGCGGCAGAGCCTCTAAAACTCTGCCGCCCTTAATGGCTGTCAACAAGCCATGTATTTAAAACTTATAACGGGCGTTTAAGCCAACTGTTCTCGGGCGAATGGTAGCGCCGGTCACCCAACCACCAGGACCGTTGGGGTTGATGGAATCCAGGCGAACCAGCGCAAACTTGTCAAACAGGTTATTTGCAAACAGCGCCACATCCCATTTGTCTGTTTGTACCCCAATACGCAAGTTGGTTGTGCTGTAAGAATCCAGCACACTGTCGATACGCGCCGGGTGATTTTGGTTGCCGTCAAAATAAGACTCGATTTCGTCGGTGTATTGCACGCTCAGGTTGCCATACAAATTCATTGCCTCGCTCAATGGCTGGTTATAATCCAGTGCGGCATTGAGCTTCCATTCGGGAACAAAGATCAATCTGTCACCACTTACCGCTTCCTGAGACGGCAAATCCTCGGTGAATTCCGCATCGGTATAAGAACCACCGAAACTGACTTGCAGTGTATCTGTTGCCAGTGCACGGAACTCAAACTCAACACCTTTGCTTTCAGCACCGCCGGCATTGGTTGTAAAGCTGGAGCCACAACCAAGACGGGTGGTAATTTGCAAATCCTGATAATCGATGTAGAACAGGGAGGCGTTAAAAACAACTCTGTTTTCAGCCCAGCTGGATTTTAAACCCAGTTCATAATTCCACAGGCTTTCGGAATCGAAACCTTCTGGATTAAATGGCACACCAAGCCGAGCCAAATCTCCTGGACAGTCGTTATCCGGACCAGCTGTCACCAGGGGCACATTACTTTGACCACCGCCAAGACGGAAGCCACGGGCAGCTTGCAGGGAGATCAACACATCTTCATTGGCTTCGTAACTCACCAGAAATTTCGGGTTGATACCGTCTTCCGACGGCTCCCGTACTGGAGGTAGGCTAACACCGCCGTTGAGTCGACCAGAGGAGCGTACAGCGAAACTCTGATCGGTATCGAAATAGCGTATGCCCACTGTGGCAGAAAGTTTGTCGGTAAACTGGTATTTCGTTTCACCGAACAGTGCAACCTGATCAACGTCAGACTGAGCCTCAGTTTGTAAAAGGTTGCCCGGGTTGGCGCCAAACTGGAATAAATCTGTAAGCGCCAAACCAGCCGGGTCAAAAACCGGCAGAATCTGAAAATAGTCTACTTCCTGCTTGCTGTAGTAAATTCCACCAATCCATTGCAAATCACTGTCGTCGGTGGAAGTGAAGCGTAATTCCTGGCTGAAATTGGTCACCGCTTTGTTGTCGTCCAGACCAATACCCAGAACTGGCGTACCTTGACCACCAGGGAAGAAACCTCCCCCCAGGTTATTGCTGGAAATATCCACAAAAACGCGAATGTCGCGGTCGATGTAGCTAGTGGAAGATGTCAGTTGGAAGTTCTCAAAATCGTAGTTTACGGTAACGTTGTAAATATCCACATCGTCGTTGTAGAACTGATCGAGAAACTTCCACTGTTCATACTCACCGCTGGAGTCAAATGTTTGGTCCGGTTGCAAAGCACCCACTGTTACCAGGCGTTGGGTACCCACTGCTTCCAGGTTGTCGTTGGGCGTACCATCGGAAAAAGTCGATTGGCTGATGTAGGTGAGCTTGGCATTTAATTCGTCCGTTGGCTGCCACGACAAGGCAACGCGAAAACCATCTCTTTCAGTATAGTTCACATCTTCACCCTGCCCCGGTCCCGGCGCAAGGTTGTCAATCCAGCCCGCTTGTTCCGTATCGTAGGCAACAATTCGGGCGGCCAGCTTGTCCTCCACCAGAGGAATATTGATCATGCCTCGTAATGAGTGGCCGGTATCCCCGTGACTTACTGTGGAAGAACCGACATCTATCAGGCCTTCGAGGTTTTCCATATCCGGTGCGTTTGAAATCAGACGTATGGTCCCCGCCAGGGAACCGGAACCGTAGAGCGTACCCTGTGGGCCGCGCAAAACTTCCAGGCGCTGCAAGTCAAATGGTTCCAGATCCGGATTATACAGAACCGCAGAAATCGGAATTTCATCGAAGTACACACCAACTGTTTCAGAGGCGCGAATATTATCCCGACGCACTTCCCCTGAGTTGATGCCGCGAATATTTAACTGGCTGCGACCGTTACCCTGATTGGAAATTGCCAAACCAGGAACTTTAAATGCGTAATCAGACAAATTATTGATGCCAGCGTTACGCAAAGAATCCTGGGATACCGCTGAAATTGCCTCTGGAATGCTCTGCACGCTTTCTGCACGTTTGGATGCAGTAACGGTAATTTCTTCCAAAACTTCAGCACCTATTACCGGTTGCGCTATCAATCCTGAAGCGGCCATTGCAGTAAACAGCGGTGACAATTTTTTCTTTTTCAATCTCATGGTGACTACCCTCTCTTTGGCTTCATTTATGTAGAACAGCTTGATAATTAGTTGGCGTAATCTCACACACAATGCAACAACTTTACGCCCCTGCTTCAAATGATTTTTTTATTATTAAGCACAAGATAATAATCAAAGAGACATGACATTTTGCGCCAAAAAGTTATCTCTAAACGACAGGGTTATAAGCCATACCCTATTTGACGCTTGCCATCGCCACTACACCGGGAATAAAACACCTTCGGGTAAACTTCATCAGGGCTTCACCATCTCAGGTAAAATGATATTGTTGTCCCCGCGTATTTTTGCCAGACAGCTCTCATCTCCCAGAGGGTGTCGAGCCGCTTTTTTCACGCTTTATAGCACCCTTGCCAACAACTGCTCAACCGCCCGCCTGCCTTGATCCGCGGCTGGCCCCCAATGCTGAAAACCTTCCAGTTCAGAATGTCCGAATGCGATCCGCCCATAGCCTTCCTTGATGATATGTCTAGGCGCCTTGCCTTGTGCCGTATCGAAGAAAAAGCCGGGGGTTGGCACGACATAGGCATGCCCCCAGCGATTGAGAATAATGCCACGCACATCCTTTTTCGCGTTAAATCCGTGTGCACCAAACAACCTGGTCATCTGATCAAGAATCTGGCGTTCATAGTCGGCATAGCTGGTAAAGAACAGGGACATCCTGCCTTTGAGACACTGAGCCTGTACCGACAAACCGGGAGAGCCAAAATGAACATAGAAGGTCAGGACGATTGGCTTATCCGGGTCCAGGGGTGGCTGATGACGGCCCACCAGCATGGGTGGCCGGATATTGCAGGCATCGCCGAACCCTTCCTCCCAGCGGGCACCCGTTATTCCCAATTTGTAAAGAAAACGCCAATTCGTCAGCGCCACGTTCGCAATCAACATGGGCGCGTGGTGAAACTGGCTGTAGGCCGCACTGAAACGATCAGGTAAATCTTTAACGATATGCCTGTTAACCCAGCCGCCCGACGCCATAACAACGCCTTTGGCGCGAGCGCAATGGAGTTTTCCATGACGGGTATAAACCACCTTGACACTAGAAGCCTCACCGGGCGCACCCTCGTGCTTCACGCTGACCACCGTGGAGTGACAGCGAATTCTTATGGCGTCTCCAGCCTTGTCCAGAGCGTCGAAATTGATGGCACCGGTAATGATGTCATCAAAATTGTAGCTTCCGGCAATAACCTCGGGCTTTATGTTTTTTATAAAATATCGGGCAAAACCTGAATTCCCTCCGGGGAAAGAATTGCGTTTACGGGTCTTGGCCCCTGCTACGCCCTCTTTATATTCCTGCTCCGAAATCATGCCAGGCATGCGAACCATCCTGGCGACATAGGCGGAAACCGAGTCGCTGCCCAGGCCAAAGGCTGCACTCATAAATGCGTCAGAATATCTGGCACCTTCAGGCCCCAGATTAAACTCTTTCTCAAGATACTGCTGATAGGACATGCTATCCAGCCATGCTCTGGTTTCGTCATCCGATGCAATATCAGCTCGACTTCGCTTCCAGGACAGCAGATCTTTGCGGCGCGGGTCCAACATAGGGGCATTTATTAAATCATTCTGCCAGATATTATTAGCCCAGCGCGCTCCAGCATCCGCAGCGAAAAAATACCCCATGCTGAAATTTTCCTCTGAGCCGGGGTGAATAAAATCAAAATTGTCCTGACAAAATTTCAAATGCTTCAGGTCAGCGCCCATCTTGCGATAAGGCAAATCACGAGGAATGTTAAACTCGGCGTAATAGCGGGAATCCCCACTTGCCTTTTCCGGGTCACTTGCTGGCGGAGGAACAAAAAAGCCATTGGCGCCTTGCGGCGCAATCAGGCGCAGACCATCCATATCAAACTCGTTTTCTTTCGACTCGCCACCAAATATCGGATGGTTTTCCAGCATCAGACAGGTCTGGCCAGCCCTGGCGTGCTTTTTAAAATGCCATGCCGCACCCAGCCCGGCCATTCCTCCGCCGACAATAACCAGATCATGTTCTTCCGTGGCGGGGATATTTTCCGGCAGCCCCAAGTACTTGCCATCCCTTATATCATGTGCGGCATTGACAACCTCCGGGGTATTACCATGGGAATCAGCGTAGTCACCAACACCGCCATAACCGTACCAGTCATTGCTCCTTTTGTCTGACAACGACTCCGCCATGACGCGAGGTGCCCGGGCTGACAACAGGGCAGCGCCAGAACCGGCCACAACACCATTGATAAAATCTCTTCGGGTAAACTTCATCAGGGCTTCTCCATCTCAGGCAGAATGATATTGTTGTCCATTGCGTATTTTTCCCAGGCAACGACCATTTTCTGAAGTATCTGAGGTTGTTCTTTGGCCAGATCATTGAGTTCGGTGGGGTCATTGGCAATATTGAACAACTGCCATTTTGGATCACCGGAACGTTGTGGCGATACCAGTTTCCAGTCGCCTTTGCGCAATGCGCGCCGGCCTAAAAACTCCCAGCCGGTGACATGGTCGGAGTCGTGTACGGATTCTGCTTCGCCCCGCAGCAGGGGCAGCAACGAGCGCCCCTGTAGTGGATGAATCTCCCTGCCCTGATAGTACTGCCCGGGATGGCTGGCGTCGGCAAGTTCAAGAAAGGTCGGCACAATATCCTTGATGGTGGCAAGGGCGGTAATGGTATCTCGGGGTAGCCCGGGGTGGCTGACGAAAGCCGGCACTCTGATGCCACCCTCGTGGGTATGCACCTTTATACCATGCAGCGGCGCCGCACTCGCCCAGGCCCAGTGCGGCCCGGTCCACAGGTAAGAATCCGCCTTACCCATATTGTCATAGCTGTTATCGCGGGTGCTGGTGATCCATTCGTCGAGGGTTTCCCCTTTGATTCTGATGCGGCCAATATCACGACCTTCCGGGCCATTATCCGACATGAAAACAATATAGGTGTTGTCATACTGGCCAATCTCTTTCAGGTGGGCGATCAAGCGACCGACCTGTTTGTCGATGTCATCCACCATGGCCGCATAGATTTCCATCCTGCGGGTTTCCACCTTGCGTTCTTCCGCGTTCAGGCCCGCCCAGGTTTCACGGGCTGTTGCTGATGGAAAATACTCCACTTCTTCGGAGATAAGTCCCAACTGTTTTTGCCGTGAAAAACGCTCGGCCTGAATGCTGGCAAAACCCTGGTCGTAGCGACCCCGATATTTGGCAATGGAACTTTCCGGCGCCTGCAGGGGCCAGTGCGGTGCGGAGTAAGTCAGGTAGGCAAAAAAGGGTTTGCCTGCTGCCTTGCCCGCATCAATTTGCTGTATCAGTTTGTCGGTAAAGGTTCGCGTTGAGTAATAGCCCGCTGGCAACTCCTCAAGAATTTTGCCGTTTTCCTGAAAATGGTTTTTCCCGGGACCGAGAGCGCTGGATATATCAAAATGGTTACCCGTGCCCGTGATCATGGCAAAGGATGTATCAAAACCTCGACTGGCGGGAACTGATGACTCGGCCTTGCCCAGATGCCACTTGCCTGACATATAGGTTGAATAACCCGCTTCCCGCATCAACTCCGGCAGCGTTACCACGCCGTCGTTTAAATAGCCTTCATAGCCAGGTTGATTCTTCTGATTTGGGGCCAATACTGAGGCCAGGGAGCCCAACCCGGTCAGGTGATAGTCGGTACCCGTTAACAAAGAAGCCCGAGTGGTCGAGCAGGCCGGAGTCGCGTAAAACTGGGTTAAACGCACGCCCCGCTGCGCCAGCTGGTCCAGGTTCGACGTGTCTATTTCGCTGCCATAAGCGCCCAGATCGCTGTAGCCCAGATCATCGGCGACTATAAGCAGAATATTTGGGCGCTTGTCTTCCTGCTCCTGCACATCAGGAGTACCGCCCGTGCAGGCAGCGACGAAAAGAAAAAACAAAGTGATGGTAAATCTGTTTTTCATAACCAACAGCCCTTTCTGTATTACTACAGTTCTGGAAAATTATTCAAACCAGGCAATCTGAGTCAATTTGATCCAGGGTTACCGCCCCGGTTTTCTTCATAATCAATTCCAGTTCTTTTCGTAATAATCCTATAACGCCTTCTACACCCTCTGCGCCAAAGGCGGCCAAGCCCCACAAATAGGGCCGGCCGATACAGACCGCGTCCGCCCCCAGTGCCAGCGCTTTAAAAATATCTGTTCCGCGCCGAAATCCGCTGTCGATCAAGACGGGGACTTTTCCTTTTACTGCAGCAATGACTTCGGGCAGGGAATCAATGGTCGCCCGCCCGGTTTCCGCGGCACGCCCACCATGGTTTGACACGATAATACCGTCGGCGCCGTTTTTAATAGCCAGTAACGCATCTTCACCTGTTACCACGCCCTTCAGGATCAGCTTCATCTTCGTCGAATCTTTCAGCCGTCTGACATAGGCCCAGGTCAAGCTATTTGCGATCTGATAATTCATTCCCGCTGTCATCGGCTTTTCGAAATGCCCTTTGGTGTGACAAGCCTGACAATCCCGGTTGTCTGCGTTGATAAACCGTTTAAGCGTTTCCCTGTTAGAGCCCCCATACATATCAATGGTTAACACCATTACCTCACACCCCGCTGCCTCCGCACGGCGAACCATTTTCATTGTGGTATCCCAGCTGTCGGCCGCATAAAGCTGAAACCAGGGTGGCGTTCCGGCGGCCTGAGACACCTGTTCAATGGATTTGGAAGCAAAGGAGGAGTGAATTTGCAGCGTTTGGGTTTTACCGCAACTTTGCCCGGTCGCGATGTCCCCCAGGGGATGCATACTGGCCTGGCTACTCACAGGCGCGAGCGCTATTGGGGAAGGCCACTTTTTTCCAAACAACTCAACCGACATGTTGAATCGGCTAATATCGACCATGCGCCGGGCTCTGAGCTGAATAGTTGAAAAAGCCGCGCGATTGGCTTGCAAAGTTCTGTTGTCATCTACCCCGGTTGCCACATAGCCATAGTGGGCGGGGGGCAAAGTGGCCTTAGCCACCTTTTCGAAGTCGAAGACATTGACCGCCTCATTGACCGACTTGATCAATTTATCAAGCTCGCCATAGGATGAGTTCATTGCCTCCAGGCGTGTATCGTCCGCTAACAGTCTGGAAGACCAGGGGCTCAACACACCGGCAAGCGCCAGTGGGCTAGCTGCAAAATACTTCAGCAGTTTACGCCGTTGCTCCTGCCTGTTTTTCTCGGAGTTGCTCACTTTCCGTTCCTCCACACAAGAGCCCATGCAATACACATTGCTCACCAAGCTGTAAATAATTCGAGAGCCCGGTTTCGTATTGTGAAATACACTTTTTTATATTATCCCTATCCCGACAAATCGATATACAGTAGCGCTCAATACTCAGGGTCTACCGGAAATCCAATTGAGGATAAAGCTGTTGGTTCATCGCGCCATTCGTTCAATTCCACTACTTCTCGCAGTCATACTGCCAGGCTGTTCAAAACCTCCTGCCCCCCCTCCCCCAAGCCAACAGGCTGATGTCATCGTTATTGGCGCCGGCATCTCCGGTTTAAGCGCCGCCATTGAAGCCGCTGAAGCCGATCTCAGCGTGTTGGTCGCGGACATGGGCTCGGTGTTTGGCGGTCATGCGGTGGTTGCCGCCGGGGTGCTGAATATCCCCAACAGTCCCATGCAGGCCGAGCGGGGCATCGAGGATTCCATAGAGCTGGCGCGCCAGGACTTTATCCGCTGGGGCGAAGACCCGGACCAGCACTGGGTAGACTATTACGTTAACCATGCCAAAGTCGACATTTACGATTGGGTCACGGGCCTGGGGGTAAACTTCTTCACCGTTGCGCAACCAGCGGGTAATTCTGTACCCAGGGTTCATGTACCGGAAGGTTTTGGCCTGAATCTGGTCACCCGTATTTACCAGGAGGCGCTCAGCCATGAAAAGATTGCCTTTCTCTGGAACACGCGAGCCGATCAATTACTGGTGGAAGACGGCCGGATTACCGGCATCAGCACCACTCAAACCCGGTCGGGAAATCAGCAGCAACTGCGCGCCAGCGCCGTGGTGATTGCCACCGGGGGATTTCAAAGCAACCTGCAACGGGTGCTGGATAACTGGCCAGGGGCGATTACCAAGCCAACGCGGATACTGGCGGGGTCCGGTGTGCACTCCATGGGCAGTGGCCTTGATCTGGCTACCGAAGTGGGCGCCAAACTACACCGTATGGACCATCAATGGAATTACGTCACCGGTATGCCCAACCCCGGTTTTCCCGGAACGGACCGGGGGCTCAGCTTTTTTGCCAAGCCCGGAAAGCCCCGCTTCGATATCTGGGTCAATGACAATGGCGAGCGTTTTGCCAATGAATGCCAGAGCGCCAAACACAGCCTGCCCCGCCTGCTGCAACAACCCGGGCAGCGCTACTGGTCGGTGTTCGACAGCACCAACAAGCCCAATATGACCATTTCCGGTCCGGGCTGGACACCGGAACGGCTGGAAAGCGAGATTTACGGAAACTCTGAACTGGTCAAGATTGCCGATAGCCTTGAAGAATTGGCACAACTGACCCGGATACCTGCCGACTCACTTGTACAAACCGTTGCCCATTACAACAATCTGGTGGCCAGTGGCGTAGACCCCGACCAGGGTCGTTTTGGCAAAACCGGCAAACAGGGGAATGACGGCAACTGTGGCACACCCAGGCGCCTGGAAAAACCGCCTTACTACGCCGTGCGCCTCTACCCCCTGTCCCGCAAAAGTATGGGTGGCGTCAAGGTGGACGACAAAACCCGGGTACTGGATCATAACGATCAGCCCATTCCCGGCTTGTATGCGGTTGGTGAGGCTTCCGGCTTCGCCGGTATAAACGGCAAAGCCGGGCTGGAAGGCACTTTTCTCGGCCCCTCTATCGTCACCGGCAGAGTGGCAGGCAGAACACTTGCAAATACTCTCACCAGTACCGTCCCGGAACCGCAACGCCCAGCTAGCCATTTCTCCATCCACCCGACAACCAGTCAGTCAGGAGCGTGCCTGGATTGTCATGCGCTGGACCAACAGATGGCTGCTCATCACCAGGGTTATGAGCACTTTGGCTATGTACATACCCTGGTGCAACAACGCAACCTGCCGTGCCAGGCATGCCACGCAGAGCTGTACCCCTACCGGGCAGACGGCCACCAATGGCGTGAGCAATCGAAAATCCAGGCCTGTGCCGTTTGCCATGGTGGAGGGGATTAACCAGTGAATAAGAATACATCACTTTCATTGCAGCAAAAGCTGGCCGCCATAGGTCCGGGCATCCTTTTCGCCGCCGCTGCGGTGGGTGTATCCCACCTGGTACAGGCGACCCGCGCCGGCGCCCTGTACGGGCTGTCCATGGGCAGCATTATTATCCTCGCCTGCCTGATCAAATACCCGGGCATTCGTTTTGGCAGTGAATATGCCGCCGCGACCGGCAAGAGCCTGATCCACAGCTATCGCAAAACCGGGCGCTGGGCGATCTGGCTCTATATCCTGGCCCAGGCGACCTCCATGGTTTTCGTGGTCGCCGCTGTCAGTCTGCTCACGGCGGGGCTGACAAAATCGGTGCTCGGGGTTGGCCTCAGCGACATCGGCATGGTTAGTCTGCTGCTGGCGGGCTGCACTGGACTATTGATTTCTGGCCGTTACGCCTTGCTGGAGAAACTGCTCAAGCTGGTGGTACCCCTTTTTACCCTGCTGATTCTGGCCGCCTCGCTGCTGGTTATTGGTCGCATTCAGTGGTCCTGGGGCGCCTTTGCCTGGCCGGAATTAAACGCCGCCACCCTGATGTTTATTGTCATTATGGGTGGTTTTATGCCCGCACCGCTGGACTCATCCGTGCTGCAATCGCTCTGGACCGAAACCAAGAACCGCAACAGTGGGCAACCCATCAACCCCCGGCAAACCCGCTTCGATTTTAACCTCGGCTTCTTCACCACCCTGGTGTTGGCGCTGTGTTTTATGCTCTTGGGTAGCGCTGTCATGCACAGTAATGGCGTGGCTCCTGCGGCGGGCGCACAGGGGTTTGCCAGCCAGGTCATTAACCTCTTTACCGAAACCACCGGCGCCTGGGTTTACCCCTTTGTCGCCGCCGCTGCCATAGCCGTGATGCTCTCTACCATGCTGACCCTGCTCGATGGCTCGCCCAGAATCGCGGCGGCTATCGTTAAGGAGTTGTCCTCACAGCAGGTGGAAAAAATCGCCGGGGTACGGGTGTATGATCTGGTTATTGTGCTATTGGCCATTGCCGCTATTGGGGTACTGGCGGCATTCCTGGAATCCTTCAAAACCTTTATCGACCTGGTGTCCGCTATAGTGTTTATTGTTGGCCCCCTGATCGCCTGGCTGAACCACAAGGCCGTGTTTGACCCGGAACTCCAGGGCCGCCTGGCCCTTGGCACTGGCATCAGGCTATGGAGCCAGGCGGGGATCATGCTGATGACCCTGGCGGGTCTGGCCTATTGTTATCTTGTTTTTATAAGGTGATGCATGCTTAGAATCTCTTTCCTGATAATCCTTGCCCTGGTCAGCGCCTGTGAACAAAAGAGTTCCGAGCAACCTGAAGACAACAAACAGCCTGTCAGCCAGCGCCCCAATATCCTGCTGATTCTGGCCGATGACCTGGGTTACTCCGACCTGGGCATCATGGGCAGCGAAATCAGCACACCCAACCTGGACAGCCTGGCCAGGGCGGGCAAATTGATGACCAACTTTCACGTCGCCCCCACCTGCTCACCCACCCGCGCCATGCTGCTTTCCGGCAACGACAACCACCGCGCCGGATTCGGTACCATGTTCAACCTGGGCACTCCCGAGCAGGAAGGCAAGCCCGGCTACGAAACTCATTTGAACCAGTCTGTGGTGACCATTGCCTCCCTGCTGCAGGACAGCGGCTACCACACCTATATGGCGGGCAAATGGCATCTGGCCAAACGACCGCCCCCTAACATTCATCGCCTGGCGGACTACAGTGCCGCTGAACTGAAGCCCTGGCGCGACAGCCTGCCGGAAAACCGCGGCTTTGATGAAGCGCTCTATATTCTCGAAGGCGGCTCCGGCCACTTTGACAATACCGGTGTGATCGTAAAATCACCAAGGTCCAATTTTCTCTACAACGGCGAACCCTTTGAATTGCCGCAGGACTATTACTCATCCACCTTCTTTACTGACCGCCTGATTGACAACATCGAAAGCAACCGCGCTGACGGCAAACCCTTTTTTGCCTACGCCGCCTACACTGCACCCCACTGGCCCCTGCACGCGCCCGATGAATTCATTGAGAAATACGCCGATGTCTACCACGCGGGCTACGATGCCATTCAACAGCAGCGCCTCAAACGCATGAAACAACTGGGCATTCTCAGCGACCAGGTCACCCCGCACCCCGGCGAAGCGGTGTGGTCTGGCTGGGACGGGCTTTCCGCAGCCATGAAAGCCAGCGAGTCACGCAAGATGCAGGTGTACGCCGCCATGGTTGATGCCATGGATCACCATATTGGCCGACTGATTGATTACCTTAAAGAGACCGGGCAGTACGACAACACCTTTATCCTGTTCCTGTCCGATAACGGCGCCGAAGGTAACGACCCCCGCGACCTCAAGGGCAACGCTGCCTGGATAGCGGAAAACTTCGATAACAGCCTGGACAACATGGGTCGTCCGGGTTCCTATGTCGCCTACGGCCCCGGCTGGGCCAGAGTGAGCGCGACGCCCTTCCGCATCTATAAGGGTTTTGTCGCAGAGGGCGGTATTACCACCCCCGCCATTGCGGTCTACCCTGGCCACATAAAACCCAACCAGCAATCAGCCCGGTTTGCGTCAGTGCTTGATATCGCCCCGACCTTGCTCGAACTTGCCCAAAGCACGCATCCGGGGGAACAATACAAAGGCCGCGAAGTGTTGCCGCTTCAGGGAGAATCCATGCTGGCCTTCCTGACCAATAGAAGCGATGGCGTTCACCCTGCCGACCATGTCATGGGCTGGGAGTTATTTGGCCGCCGCGCGGTTCGCAAAGGGGACTGGAAACTGCTGCTGCAAAACCCACCCTGGGGCAGCAATGAATGGGAGCTGTTTAATCTGGCCGAAGACCCGGCAGAGGCAAACAACCTGATTGAAAAGCACCCCGAGATCGCCCGGGAGATGCAGGAACACTGGCGCAACTATGTTGAGGCGAACGGCGTCATTCCGGTTGATGAGGTCAAAATTGGTTTCACCAACAGTACCCTTTACTACCAACGTCAGGCGCATACCCAGCTAAAAGAATCTGAATAAACTATTTAAAATACCTGAATCCGTGATTTCAGAGTGGATGCAGAGCGTAAGATATTGGTTTCATAGCGGAATTAAAAAATCTTAGCTTCACCCATCGGTTAAGTGGATACATTTTTGATTAAGAAAGTTGAAACGCTGTGGAATCAAAAGCTTGCGTTATGCGCCGCTCTGGAGTCACGGATTCAGGAAATAGTTAGGATTCAAGCGCCTACTTTAGGTGCTGGGCGAAAAAATGGCTCCCAGCAGAGACGATTCAATTAGTGTGAACAGGCCCCAACAAGGTAATACAGCATGTCGATACTGAACCAAAGTCAAATCAGCGAATACAAAAACAATGGCGTTGTATTTTTGCCCGGACTGATAAGCTCAGAGTGGGTAGAACGCATGTTAGCTGTAGTGAAACATCAAATGAACAAGCCCAGTAACTGGGCCAACGACAGTGGACGCGATGGCGGTGAGGGGCGCATGTTTACCGACCGCTATCAATGGCAAAAAAACCCGGAAATCAACGCTTACATCCACGAAACACCGCTGGCACAAGCTGCTGCGGAGGCGATGGAAAGCGCCAGCGCCCGCTTCTATTTCGACCACATACTGGTCAAACAACCCAACACCCCCAACAGCACACCCTGGCACCAGGACGCACCCTACTGGCCATTCGACGGCAAACAGATTTGCTCCATTTGGGTGGCGCTGACGGAAACCACGGTAGAGCAAAGTGCCCTTGAGTTTGTACGCGGTTCCCACGCCACTAACAAGGTATTCGCACCCACGTCTTTTAACACTTCCGAGAACAATCCCAATTCCAAGTGGCAGGAATCCGGCGATGGCGAAGAAACCCCGGACATTGAAAAAAACCGCTCCGCTTTTGACATTGTTAGCTGGAACGTAAAACCCGGTGACGCACTGCTGTTTTCCGCCTGGACGCTACACGGTGCCCAGGGCAACCAGTCCAATACTCACATGCGCGCAGCCATATCCACACGTTGGCTGGGAGATGATGCCATCTGGCAGCCCTCTCCCGGAACCGACCCAACGGTTCAACAAAAAGATGTGAGCGTAGAACCCGGGCAACTAGCCCACGACGATAAGGTGTTTCCGAAAATTTGGCCCCGTTATTCAGCCAACGGTTCTATGGATTACGCTTAACATTCATATCGGGTAGAAGGCGGGGTTGCCCCCGCCGTGCTCCCAAGCCACCGTACGTACGGTTCCGTGTACGGCGGTTCATGCGAAACGTATTATTAACCCGGCAATACAAAAGGCGTCCTGCCTTTTGTATTGCGCGCTCAATAACTTTCACATAAAAGAAAGTAACGCACTTGCGCGGAAGTGCTTGATTTTATTGAGCTCGCGCTGGCTGCGCCAGCGGCGGCACATCCCTGTGCCGCATTATTAAACGCAACCTATAAGGTTGCCGGTTTAATAATCTCTGGTAATTATCCACCAGCGATACCAGACCCAATCAATCTGTAAGGAATACCGGAATATAGCGACATCCACAGGGCGCACAAATATCAAAGACTTACAGGCTCCGCCCTACTTCCTCCCTCGCCTGTTACATCTCCGGCAAATGCTCTGTGGAAAAAAGGTAATCCAAAGACTGCAATGGTGCATGACAAGCACGGCATTCATTGAGGTTTTTCTTTGCCACATCTCCATCAGGAGTAAATGCCGCGAAGTCCCAATCGCCGGTTTTAATCACCGAACCTGGCTTCTGTCCGAACTCCGCCTGCTTCTCCATAACTGCGACTAAAAGCAGTTGATCTTCAATTCTGCGACCTAATGAACTGATTTTCACAGTGCCATCGGAGTTTTTCTTGGCCGAGTAGACCTCGCCAATAACAACAGACCCATTGGCTAACAAACCATTTTCATCGGTTCCCTGCATAGCGATATCATTGGCATAGATGCGCATAACTTGATCAGGATTTTGCACCCTGTCCAGTGACAGGTATTCGGTGAAGTTTTTTTGATAATCAACGGGTAAGGCAACGCGGCCCTCCGCCAGTGTGAGCGGTGAAATACACGTAAAGAACAAAAATCCAACAAGTAATCTCATAGTATTATCTTCCTTAGCAGTTGGAGTACGTAGATATTTTATAGCTTGAGAGGTTCAAAAAGTTTTGTGTAGTCATTCTACACGCGAATCCTTTGTCGGCCTTGACGGTTATATTCATCTGTTGTGTCGGCACGAAGAAAGTCGTCGCAAACAGTGCAGCTCCGCAGAATGACTGACAGGTTCTTATTACATATGGACTTTTCGGCCATCAGGCCTTGTAATAGGCAACTTATCCCACAACGGTTTGGATACCAATAATGACAGAAACCGGCAGCCGAAAATTTATCAGCAACAACCACCATCAGGGCATTTTTCGGGTGTTGATCGGTCTGTCTGCGGTGTGCCATTTTTTACTATTGCCCAAGCTGTTTACCGGCGTGGCGTTCAGTCTGGTCGCTGTTGCTGTGCTGTTGTACATTCTGGTCGCTCATTTTGTCACCAGCGCAGTAAAGGAAGAAAAGCGCCCCCAGTGCTCTCATCTGCTGGGCTATGTGGACGCCATTCTTGTGGGGGCCTTTATCTCCTACAGCGATTTCTCCCTGTTGCCCGGCGCCCTGTTCGCCCTGCTGACGTTGCACAACAGTGCCATTTTGGGCGGCGCGGTGCGCATGCTGGAAAGTTTTATCTCTTTGTTGATTGGTGCCGCCCTGCTGCTGATTGTGCAACAGGCCAGTTTTTCCCCGGAAGTCACCTTCACCACAAGTATTGCCAGCTTGCTAACCCTGGGCACTTATCTGTGCATTTACGGCACCTACAGTCACACCGAATCCCGCCTGTTAATGCGCCACCTGAAAAAAGTGGAACACGAGTTGCTGCAAAACAAACTGCGTTCCTACAAGCTGTCGAAATACCTGTCCCCTGCCCTGCGCAAAGAAATTCTTTCCGGCAAGGAAGTGCGCCTGGAAACCCAGCGCAAAAAGCTGACCGTGTTCTTTTCCGATATTCGCGGCTTCAGTGAACTGGCGGAAGAAATGGAACCGGAAGCCCTGACCGGGCTGCTCAACAACTACCTGACAGAAATGTCCGATATTGCCCTGAAATTTGGCGGCACCATCGACAAGTTTATGGGCGACGGCATGATGGTGTTTTTTGGCGACCCCAGCACCCGCGGCGCCAAAGACGATTGCCTGGCTTGCGTTTCCATGGCCATCGCCATGAAAAAACACATGCGCGAACTGCAACTGCGCTGGGCCAACCAGGGTATTCAAAAACCCATGGAAATCCGCATGGGCATCAACACCGGCTTTTGTACTGTGGGTAATTTCGGCACCGAAAACCGTTTGGACTACACCCTGCTGGGCACTGAAGTGAACCTGGCCAGCCGCCTGGAATCCTCCGCACAACCGGGAGAGATTTTAATCAGCCACGCCACCTATGCCCTGGTAAAAGATACGGTGATGTGCCAGGACAAAGGCGACATTACCGTCAAAGGCTACCAACAACCGGTGAAGGTGTACTCCGCCATCGATACCCGCAAAAATCTGGGCAAAGACCAGGCCTACTTCGAACACGCCGCCGATGGGTTTTCCATGTATATCGATACCGACAAGATTAATAATTATGAGAAAAGTCGGATTATGAAATCGCTAAAAGAGGCGATGGCTCGGTTGGAAAATGAGGGGTTATAAGCTGCGGGCGGCGGACCTCTGGCTACGAGCCGCCGGAGGGCAACAGCCTACCAATGCTCGTCGCTACTTCTACTGCCTGACCAACCGAAAACTTCCCGGCACAGCCGTTGAGGTACTCCGCCAGGGGTTAATGTCCAGCCCGCCCCTGCGCGTATAACGAGCATACACATCCAGTTCTTCCGGCCCACAGTGGCTGAGAATATCGCTGAATATCCGCTCCACACACTGCTCGTGAAAGTCCTGATGTTGACGGAAGGAAACAATGTATTTCAGCAAGCCTTCACGGGAAATCTGCCGCCCTCGGTAGCGAATCATTACGCTGGCCCAATCCGGTTGGCCAGTAACCGGGCAGTTGGTTTTTAGCAAATGGCTGTGCAAGGTTTCACTGACTTTTCCAACGTTAGTTTCGCCGCCGCTGGTTACGTCCAGTAATCCGGGGGCTGGGTGGTAGCAGTCGATGGCTACATCCAGCGTATCGATGCACTCCCCTGGCAATTCCTGAACGCCCTGCTTTTGATAATTCGCCAAGGTATACAGTTGCACCAACACCGGGCCGCCGGCGCACTGGCTGAGGTCACCTTCCAGGCGTTGGCTGACATCGCTCCAGCGTTCAAAGGCAGACTGGTTGTAGGAGTTTAAATACAGTTTGAAGGATTTGGATTCAATCAACGCTTCACTATCGGCGGGCACGGTAAACTCCGCTATCGCCACTTGCGGTTTGCCCTGTGCATCGAGCCAGGACAGCTCGTACCCTGTCCACAAATCGGCCCCGACAAAGGGCAGTTCGCCAGACAGTTCCAGCGCTTCGCGCCCCAGGCTGCGGGGGATTGGCGTCAGCAACCCGGCATCGTATTGGTCCGGGTATTCACTGTGTTTGCCTAAATGCAGCTCTTCCATATCAGCTTCTCAGTCGCGAGCCTTTTTCCAACTGGTACAGGGCCACAGCAAACAGCACCACTGTAAACAATAGCACCATGGCGAACGCCCAGGTGACATTGATGTCGGATACGCCCAACAGTCCGTAGCGAAAGGCATTCACCATGTACAGTACCGGATTGGCCATGGATACCCCTTGCCAAAATTCCGGCAACAAACTGATGGAGTAGAACACGCCGCCAAGGTACGTCAGTGGTGTCAGAACAAAGGTGGGGATAATGGACACATCATCAAAGTTGCGGGCAAACACGGCGTTAATAAAACCCGCCAGTGAGAACAGTATGGACGTACAAACCACAATTCCCACCGTAACACCCAAATGAGTCACCTGCAGGTTGGTAAATAACAACGACAGTAGTGTAACAATCAGCCCCACCATCAAACCGCGAGCCACCCCACCCAGAGAAAAGCCCAACAAAATAATGTAGTTTGGCACTGGCGACACCAGCATTTCTTCCACACTGCGCTGATATTTGGTGCTGAAAAAAGACGACACCACATTGGAGTAGGAGTTGGTGATAACCGACATCATAATCAGCCCGGGCACCACAAATTCCATATAGCTAAAGCCCGCCATTTCGCCAATGCGCGGGCCAATAAGCGTACCGAAAATAATAAAGTACAGGGAAATGGTAATCGCCGGTGGCAGCAGGGTTTGCAGCCAAATGCGGGTGAAGCGGCGAATTTCCCGAAACAGAATGGTGCGGAAGGCGACCCACTTTTGCGCCGCTGTCATTGCTCACCCTCCCCGTCTTTATTGTTGTTGGTCATGGAAACAAACATTTCTTCCAGGCGGTTGGCTTTGTTGCGCATGCTTTGAATGCTGATGCCTTGTTTACCCAGCTCAGTAAAAAGATCGTTGAGCGATTGCCCTTTCATCACTTCCACTTCCAGGCTGTTGCCGTCTTGTTCCACCACCAGACGAGTGGGAAAGCCATCAATCTGCGGACATTGCTCCAGGGTACCGTCCACATCCAGCAGAAATACTTCTTTGTTTAGCTGAGTTAACAGCTGACGGATGCTGGTGTTCTGCACAATTTCGCCATGGTCGATAATGGCGATATTGCGGCACAAGCTTTCTGCTTCTTCCAGATAGTGTGTGGTGAGAATGATGGTAGTGCCTGAAGCGTTTATCTGCCGCAAAAAGTCCCACATGGAACGGCGCAATTCAATATCTACCCCGGCGGTGGGTTCGTCCAGAATCAGCAGTTTGGGTTCGTGCACCATGGCACGGGCGATCATCAGACGGCGTTTCATGCCACCTGAGAGCATGCGCGATACGCTGTTGCGCTTTTCCCACAACCCCAATAGCCGCAGGTATTTTTCCGCGCGCTCTGTTGCCAGGTTCTTCGGCAAACCAAAATAGCCGGCCTGGGTAATCAGAATATCCTGTACTTTTTCAAACTGATTAAAATTGAATTCCTGGGGCACCACGCCCAAATCCTGCTTGGCAATGGAAAAATCGGAATCGATATCGCGCCCAAAGATTTCCACGGTACCGCCGCTTTTTCGCACCAGCGAGCAGATTATGCCAATGGAGGTAGACTTACCCGCCCCGTTAGGGCCGAGCAGCGCGAAAAAGTCGCCGGGCTGCACTTCCAGATTGATGCCTTTAAGGGCTTCAAAACCGTTGTCGTAGACTTTGTGGAGATCGGATATTTTTAGTGCTGGGGTCATAACTATCCATATTGTCATCCTGAGCGCAGCGAAGGATCCCACTGGTTAGAAAACGAGATTCTTCACTGCGCTCAGAATGACAGACGATTGAAAAAGCGCAGTATACGCCATCAACAAAAAAGCGCAGACCAATGGCCTGCGCTTTTTAAGATAATTGGAGCGGGAAACCGGGTTCGAACCGGCGACCTCAACCTTGGCAAGGTTGCGCTCTACCAACTGAGCTATTCCCGCGTGGCATCCCGTAGGGGAGTCGAACCCCTGTTACCGCCGTGAAAGGGCGGTGTCCTAGGCCTCTAGACGAACGGGACGCGGTGTGTATCGGTTGCCAGCCAATACGCTCTTTGCAAGTGTTGCTACCAACTCTCTGCTGAGAAAGAAAATTGGAGCGGGAAACCGGGTTCGAACCGGCGACCTCAACCTTGGCAAGGTTGCGCTCTACCAACTGAGCTATTCCCGCATGGCATCCCGTAGGGGAGTCGAACCCCTGTTACCGCCGTGAAAGGGCGGTGTCCTAGGCCTCTAGACGAACGGGACACGGAACACTTGTTTGATGAGCCTGGCCATTTACAACCTGATCATCAACAAAGAGGCGCGCATTCTATGAATCCGGCGAAATACTGTCAACACTTTTCTGCGCGCTTTGGAGAGCTATTCCCCGAGGATTTTCAGTACCTTGCAATGGGCTGCATAACAACCCCGGAGTGGCGCAAAGGGCCTGATAAAAACGCCGGATACGCGCGGCATTGGCCCCAAAATCGCCGCGCCCCAGACGGGATACCGAACGCACATCCACGCGACTGCCCTGCCCTTCCGCCGACAGGCGAATAACCACATCATCCACAAAGCCAAACAGAGTGGTGCGATCCTGGGCCTCCACTCGCAGCGTCAATTCATCCGAGCCAATCAGTTTCCAACCCAGCTCCCCCGCCACCTGCTCTACCTGTGACAGCAGTTGCAGCGGCGCCATGGCAACCACCTGCGGGGCGATATCCGGGTAAGCCTGTTGTTGCTGCTGCGCCACATCGTTGCCGGCATAGTTCAGGCTGTTGTCCTGGCGCTGACGGCCAATACGGGCAAATTCAAATTCCGGCGGATTGACAGTATCTGTGGTGATGTCGTGAATCAGCGGCAGCTTGAAACTGGCCGGCCCCATCACCACCAACGCGGCAATCGCCGGTGAACAGCCAAGTACCAGATAAAGCAGCAAGCCCCCCTGAATCTTGAACAGCATCAGCATGGTCAGCACCGACAGCACCGCCGCCAGAGTGATAAACAACACTCCACAGCCAGTGGCCACCAGGCCGGTAAACATGGAGGTGAAGCCATAGCGACTACAGGCGATACCGCCAATCACCAATATGCCCCCACCCACCAGCAATGCAATTAACAGAGTTCTCATGGGCGTGCACTCTGGGTGTTATTCAGGTCCATTTCTATACTTTTGAGGTACATATCAAATCCATTCAAGATTATTGCTTTGGCCACAGCCTGATGCGTGCTATGTTGCCGTTCTGTCAGTAAATTACAACACCTTCTTATGACACAAAAAGACAAGTTACCCTTTCCCCCAGAGGCGGACTTCCACGGAGCCGCCATTATTGGTGAAGATGGCAAGGAAATCCCCATCACCGAAGAAATGGTGGAGTCTGCTTGTGAGAAAATGGACAAGCCCCAAACCCAAGCGTGTGACGGCGAGTAACTTACCCCCTTTTATCGTCCCAAAAACCACTAACTTGACCATGAAATCGATCCCGAAGTCCAACAAACTGGACAATGTCTGCTACGACATTCGCGGCCCTATTCTCGACCACGCCAACCGCCTGGAAGAAGAAGGCAATCGCATCCTGAAACTCAACATCGGCAACCCGGCGGCATTTGACTTGCTGTCGCCGGAAGAAATCATCCAGGATGTGATCGTCAACCTGCCCGACGCCCAGGGCTACGGCCACGCCAAAGGCCTGTACAGTGCACGCAAAGCCATTATGCAGCGCTGCCAGCTTACCGGCATTGCCGGCGTTACTGTGGACGACATTGTGATTGGCAATGGCGTTAGCGAAATGATCGTAATGGCTATGCAGGCCTTGCTCAATGACGGCGACGAAATTCTGGTGCCGGCACCGGATTACCCCCTGTGGACCGCCGCTGTCACCCTGGCGGGCGGCAAGGCGGTGCACTACCTGTGCGACGAAGACAACGGCTGGCAGCCGGATCTGGACGACATACGCAGCAAACTGTCTGAGCGCACCAGGGGCATGGTGATAATCAACCCCAACAACCCGACTGGTGCGGTGTATTCAGAAGGCATATTGCGCGAACTGGTGGCTATTGCCCGGCAACAGGGCATTATGCTGTTTGCGGATGAGATATACGACCAGATCATCTACGACGATGCTGTGCACATTCCTCTGGGTTCACTGGCTACGGACATTCCCTGCATTACCTTTAACGGCCTGTCAAAAACTCACCGCATGGCGGGCTTTCGCGCCGGCTGGCTGATTCTCAGCGGCGCCAAACATCAAGCACAAGAATACTTTCGTGGCATCGAAATGCTTGCCTCCATGCGCCTGTGCGCCAACATGCCCGCCCAGCACGGTATTCAAACCGCTCTCGGCGGCTACCAGAGCATCGAAGACCTGGTCACCCCCGGTGGCCGCCTGTACGAGCAGCGGGAACTGGCCTGGCGCAAACTCAACGACATACCGGGTATCAGCTGCGTCAAACCCATGGGCGCACTCTACCTGTTCCCCCGTATCGACCCGCAGGTGTACCAGATTGACAAAGACGACGAATTTGCCCTCAATCTGTTGAAGCAACAGCACATTCTGCTGGTGCACGGCACCGGCTTTAACTGGCCAAAACCGGATCACTTCCGCATCGTTTTTCTGCCGGACGTCAAAGATCTGAATATTGCCATTGACAAACTGGCCGCGCACCTGCGTCAATACAGGCGCATGGATCAAGAGTCATAAAACGGTAAGTATTGCCAAATAGACTGCCTCAGGCAGCACGGCAAGGATAAGGGGAGAACAAAGCGTGACCAACCTTAGTATTCAAAACAACGAGACCAACATCAACTTTAACGGCGCCGCCATCCTCGATCAGAACGGCCAGGAAGTGCCGATCACTGAAGAAATGGTACAGGACGCTTGCCAAGAATTAGTGACGGACGACCAGGAAGCCGCCAACGGCTGATTTCACCTATTGAAAGAGAAAGCCGCAGTTTCCATTGAAACAGCGGCTTTTTTTGGCTGACATTTTAACCACCCCCGTCACTTTGTTAGCCTCTGTTAGCCACCCCCGTCACCCTGTTAGCCACCCCCGTCACCCTGAGCGCAGCGAAGGGGCTTCCTGTTGATTCGACGTGCAGCTCCTTCGCTGCGCTCAGGATGACAGGGTCACACCAAACTCCCCCAGCACCCGCCTGTCCAGTTCAGACAATCCCTGCTCCGCCAATCGATAACAGTGAAACTCATGGCGCTGCGGGTATTCTTTGCGCAGGCGGTCAAATGCCACAACAGGGTTTGGCTCTGCAATCTGTTCGCGCATGCGTCGATCATCTGCATCAATATTGCAAACCTGGCTCACTGCATCACCGATGGAAGTTGCTGAAATTTCCAAGGTATCGCCCTGCCCCGATTCAAGTACGGGAGCTTTACCGCACCAACGCAAAAAAGCATCCCGCACCATGGTGGTGCCATTGGTTTTGCCCTGCACGCTGTAACCGGCGATGTGTGGTGTTGCCAGGGTCACTTGCTGCAACAGCGGCAGAGAAATATCCGGCTCGTCTTCCCACACATCCAACACCACGCGCAAGTCGTCGCGCCGTGCCAACACATCCAAAAGCGCCCGGTTATCAATAGCTGCACCGCGACCAGCGTTAATCAAAGTAGCGCCCTGGGGTAAACGGGACAATTGTGTAGCGGACAGCATGTGATGGGTGGGATATGGGCCACCCCGTGTGTGGGGGGTATGCAGGCAAACAATACGGCTATCCAGCGCCGCTTGCAGCGATCCGAGATCGGCGTTTTGGCTGGCATCCAAAAACGGATCGTAGCAGCGCACCCTGGCACCCAGGGCTTTAAGGCGACGATACAGGTGGCCGCCTACATTGCCGCAGCCGATAATGCCAACGGCCACCTCCCCGGCACACAGTGCTTGCCAATCAATATTTAATGAGCACAGCGCTGCACACACATAATCCACCACGGCGTTGGCGTTACAGCCGGGGGCCGCGCTAAAGGCGATGTGGTTTTGTTGCAAATAATCCAGGTCCACATGGTCGACACCAATGGTCGCTGAGCCCACAAAACGCACCTTGCTGCCCTCCAGCAGTTGGCGATTCACCGGTGTGATTGAACGCACCAACAGTACGTCCGCATCCCGCACATCAGTACTGTTGAGGTGGCGACCCGGCAAGGTGAAGACTTCTCCGTATGGAGAAAATAACTCCTGTACCAGTGGCATATTTTCGTCTGCGATTATTTTCACTAAAACACTCTACTTTTTGTCATCCTGAGCATAGCGAAAGATCTCGAGGTCTCAACGATAGAGATCCTTCGCTGTGCTCAGGATGACAGTTTTGCCAGTTTTTTTGCACGTATCAACAACCGCTTATCCAAACCCATCCGCTGGCAAAATCCTGCAAATGCCGGGTAATCAATGCCGCGCCAATTGAGCATATCAGGCTCCAGTTCCAGCGGTGCATCACAGCGAATAGTGGTTAGCTGGCGGGTCAATTGCAATTGGGCTTTACAGTGTTCCAGCTTGCCACCCAGTGAGGCGGCACCTCGCACTGGCACTGTTGCCAATGTGTCGAGATTGGTAAATATGGCCTCAATGTCCTCAAACTGCTGCAACAGGGCAACGGCAGTTTTGGGGCCAATACCGGGCACACCGGGAATGTTGTCGATGCTGTCGCCTACCAGTGCCAGGTAGTCGGGCAACTGCGACAGGCGCACACCAAAGCCCTCTTCTAACTGCTGGACGCCCTTGGCGTCACCACTGGGGAAATCCCACAACTGTTCGCCCGCTTGCAGCAGTTGCGCCAGGTCTTTATCGCGGCTGAGGATAATCGGGCGCAAACCCTGCTGGCGACCAAATTCTGCCAGAGTACCAATAATATCGTCCGCTTCGTGACTGTGGCTGGCCAAGTGGGTAATACCCAGCAAATCATTTAATTCGCGGCAGGCATTGAGCTGGAATGCAAGGGTCTCATCTGGCAGTGCACGGTTGGCTTTGTAATCCGGGAAAAGCTGATGACGAAAGCCTGTACCCAAACTTTCGTCGTGAGCCGCAACCAAATATTGAGGATGCTGCCGCTGCAACAAGGTCAACAACCAGTTGGCATAACCCTGTACGGCGTTACTGGGCCAGCCCTGCTCACTGTGCCAGTTATCCGGCAGGGCAAAATAGCTGCGAAAAATATAGATAGAGGCGTCAATCAGATAGAGGCTTGTGCGGCTCACAAATACTCTCTGCCAAAACCATTGGGCTCACGTACCGATGTGCCCAGATGTTGTTGCAAGGCAGTTACCAACATTTGTGCCCGCTGTGGCAGGCCCTGCACAGAGTAACGTTGTGCCTGCTGACACACGGCACTGGCAAAAGCATCACTCGCACCCGCTTCGCCGTGCAGGTTATCGGCACTGAGGTGAAAGCGCTGACCCGCGGCCACAGAAATGTGCCACTCAAGCGCCTGGGGTTTAACCTCCACCTGCTCGAACTGCTGTTGCTGTTGCGCGCTGCGGCCATCCGGGTTGTACCAATAGCCAAAGTCGATTTGCTGGCGGCGATCGTGGCCGGCAATGCACCAGTGGGCAATTTCATGCAGGGCGCTGGACAGGTAGTCTTCCCGGTAGTACAGGCGATGATGAGGGTTTTCTTTATCGGCTGGCAAGTACAGCGGCTCTTTAGCACCGCCAATCAGACAGGTGTTCTCCGATTCCAGGAACAGCCGACAGAACAACTGTTCCAGCCAGTGGCAAGTCACGGCCTGTCGTGGAGGTATGTAACTGCCCATGGAAACCTGTTGTGCTTTGTAAAAATGAGGAGTAGTGTAAAGCAAGCCTGTTTGTTAACAGTACAGGCAGGTGGTGAACAATGACTCTAATGATTATTCACCCACCCTGAGGAGGCGTATTATGACGACCTCAACCCCCGGCCACAATACGGACAATGTGGTTGACCTGTTTTCAGGGAAGCCCTTCTCCGATGCCTTCAATCGGCGCATTATTCGACTCTCTCCCGAATTCGACGGCCTGGAAATGCTGTACGCCAACAGCGCCCACCCTGAAAAGCTGTTCAGTGTGCGCATACTCTGCTGGGGACTGCGTGCCGATGGCGAGGTGGTGGGTATGGTGCCCTGGCTCAACGACATTGTGCCCTGTCCGGATATTCAGGATCCACTCAACGGCCACTGGCAGGGTTATTACGACGCCAGCGTGGACGACATATTTACCGAGCCGCCATTGCACAAGGTCATCGAACTGGAAACCGCCGCCGAGTACTACCGTTGCGAAGAAAATGAGACCGAGGCAAATCACGACATAATCCAGGAGTTGCCAGATACCATCGGCACCCACGCCGTATTGACCGGTGACAGCGCCCGCACGCTGGTGTTGAAAGAAGTGGTGAGCTGGCGTTTGCACGCCGATGGCACTCTTTACGGCATGCTGATCGACGACAATAAAGTGGAAACCACCCCGGTATTACCCGGCGACAAAAGCCTGTATCCAGCCACCGGGGAAAACGGCTTTCGCTACTACTTCCAGCACCATATTGCCAATATGATCAAGGCGGAAGACCCGGAGGCTATGGCGGCGATGTCATTCCTTGTGGATGGATAGATTCCCCCGTCATCGCGAGGGAGCGGAGTAATCTCCATCCGTCACTACCTCACTTGCAAAGCCCTCTGCCACACTGGGCAAGATCGCCGCGCTGCGCTCGCGATGACGGACTACTTTTCTCCCGTAATTGCATTGCTGCGGCGACTCGCAATGACAGCAATACTTATCCTTTACAAATCAAAAACAGATACTTGCCACCCTCCTCCCCACTGGACACCAGCTCATGCCCCAAAAAGTTGCAAAACTTGGGGATGTCCCGGGTGGTGGATGGGTCCGTCGCCAGCACTTTGATCAATTCACCACTGGCCACATCCCGCACGGCGTTGTGCAGCATCATCACCGGTTCCGGACAAAACAATCCGCTGGTGTCCAGAACAGTTGGGGGGTCGTCAGTCATCGGCGCATTTTCGCAAATTTCACAATTGCTGAACAAGCATCTTTATCCGTGGTATCCTGCGCGCCGCTCTTAAAGGGCGCTCAAACAGTTCAGAATCAAGGTTACATCAGCACTATGATCAGCGTTTTAATCCAGCGGGTTGTGGCCCCGGGCATGGAAGTCAGTTACGACCAGGTTATTAATTCCGTTATGCAGTCGGCAGTTACTGTCCCGGGCTTTATCTCTGGCGAGTCCATGCACGATATGGAATACCCCAATGTGCGTTACCTGATGGTGAAAATGCGCTCAGAGCTGGACTGGTACGCCTGGCATGCCTCGCCGGAACGCAATCAGGCCCTGGCTCAAATCGCCCCGATGCTGCTGGAAGCGGAAAAAGTCACTCTGCTCCGTCACTGAGTTATCGACAAAAAGCCGGTCACTTCTTCCCTGTCGTGGTAGAGCTGTTTAAACCGCAGCTCTGCCGTTAACCCTGCGGCAGCCAAGCCACTTTCAATAATCTCCCGGCACTCCTGTACAGCGTTGTAACGCTGTTTCATGGGCAGTTTAAGATTAAAGATCGCCCGTCGACACCAGCCCTTATTCACCCAGCGGGCTACCATATTGGCCGTGCGCGCAGGCTTGTCGGCAATGTCGCACACCAGCCAGCTGACGTTGCCTTTCGGCTGATAGGTATAGGCATCGCCACGCACGTGGGCCACCATGCCGCTGTCCATCAGGGCTTTGTCCATGGGGCCGTTGTCCACCGCATCCACATACAAACCACGGCGCACCAGCTGCCATGTCCAGCCACCGGGAGCCGCCCCCAGGTCTACCGCCAGGGTGCCCGCCTTCATCAGTTGCTGCTGACGATCCCCTTGCAGGAACCACAGAATCGCTTCATCCAGTTTCAAAGTGGCGCGGCTGGGTGCTTCCCTGGGCATTTTCAGGCGCGGTACACCCATGGCCCAGGGGCTGCGATTGCCCTGTTTACTGACACCCACAAAGGCGCGGCTACCATCCAGAAAAAGAACATGCAATTGTTGCCGTGATGGGGTTTTCAATAGCCCATCTTTCTTTAAAGCAGCTCGCAGCGGGTGACTGATTTTGCGACACAGGCGGGACATTTCCTTGCCGCCGTTGGTATCGGGGTGTTCTACCGACACATCATCGAAAGTGCCTAAAGCGCGGGCCTGTTCCAGCAGTGCGGAAACCCGGTCAGTTGGCGGCAAATCAGCCATTAACGGCAGTGCAGCAAACCACTGGCGGGCAAACACCAATTCGTCGAAAACAATGCGCTCCATGGCTTTCAACACCACACCGTTCTGGTGGCAAACGTACGTGATATAGCCATCTCCGGGTTTGGCTTTCACATAGCCGTTGACACCAACCTGAGCGGCCCATTCGCTGATTTCTGCCGCACATTCCTTTTCGAAACCGGCGCGGCAATAGAGAACAAGTTGATGCAAAGGGTTATCGATCGACACCGGTTACGCCCCTGTCAGAGAATGGAAGAAATTCTGCACCGCCTGAGCAGCTTTGTGTATATGTTGGCGATGCTCAATGCCGGAGCGCACGGTGGGTTTCAGGTCGTGATCGCCCGTTTCCAGCCAACACAGTTGAACCGCCGGGCTGAGGTTCAAGGGCTCGACCGTATCCGGCTTGCCAAACGGATCGCGAGTGCCCTGCACAATCAGGGTAGGTGTTGTCGCCGTCAGCAAATGGGCAATGCGCTCGCTGCGGTATTTGCCACCGGGAAAGAACGGATAGCCAAAACAGCAGACACCGGCAACCGCGTTTTCTGCTGTGGCAAATTTGTCTGTGGCAGCAAACAGGCTGGCCATGCGGCCACCCATGGATTTGCCACCCACACAAAGCGGTTGTCTGGGGTGATCAGCAATCACTTGTTGGCAAACCTGTTGCCAGCAATCCAGCAACAATGGCTGGCGATCCGGCGGTCGCTTGTTGCCAGTGGCGCGGCGCTGTTGCATATAGGGGAATTCAAAGCGCACCACATGGACAGCGGCCTCGTTCAACGCGGCGGTCAACTGCTCCATAAAGGGGCTGTCCATGGGCGCTCCGGCACCATGGGCCAGAACCAAGGTACCAATGCCCTGCCCTTTTGCCGGGGAATACAGCAGATCAGTCACCCTGCTGCTCCGTCAACCTGGCGAACTCCCTGCGAGTCAACAGGCTGCAACTTTGGCTCTCCTGGTCAAAACAAATCACCACCTCACCCCGCGCCAGCTGTGTGCGCAACTGACTGACTTTGCTTTCCAGGGAACGTTCTTCTACGCCGTAGTCCGTGCCCTCGCGGTTAATAAATTCTTCCAGCACCGCTTGCAGTACATCCGGCGACAAACGCTCTGGTGGTATTTCCAACATGGGAGTCTCTATAGCCTTACAAAGGGCTGCCATTATCGACGATTACAGTGCATCATATAACCCTTCCTGTTGACTGCAATCGAGACATAACCATGGGTAAAAAACTGATCCTCACCATTTCCGCAAGCGATCAAACCGGCCTGCTCAACCAGGTAGCTGAGGCCGTTTCCCAGGCGGGGGGCAACTGGCTGGAAAGCAGTATGAGCCACCTGGCGGGCAAGTTCGCCGGCGTTGTGCTGATTGAAATTGACCCCGCCAAACAGAGCCAACTGACCGACAGCCTCAATGCCTTGAGAGAAAGTGGCCTGCAAATACTGGTGGAGCAAAATTACGACACTGCGGAGGAACCAGAACAAAGGCTGCTGGAGGTAGAGGTGGTGGCCCACGACCGCACCGGTATTGTTCGGGAATTGACTGCCCTGCTGTCAACACTCAAGGTAAACATAGAGTCAATGCAAACCAACCGCACCACCGCCGCCATGTCATCAGAACATCTGTTTGAAGCCTCCGCAGTGGTTGGCTTGCCCGCTTCCCTCGACGATGAAGATTTCCGCAGGCACCTGGAAAGCCTGTCTGACGATCTGATGGTGGAGCTGTTCGACCTGGGCGAAGAACACAGCGAATAAATGCTCGATATTGTGCTCTACCAGCCGGAGATTCCTCCCAACACCGGCAACATCATTCGCCTGTGCGCCAACACCGGGTTTCGCCTGCACCTGATCGAACCTCTGGGCTTTGCCATGGACGACAAAAAGCTGCGTCGCGCCGGACTGGATTATCGGGAGTGGCAGCAGGCGCAGATTCACTCGGACTGGCAAGCCTTCGTTGCAGCCATCAAACCACAGCGGGTATTCGCCATCAGCACTCGCGGCCAACGCAGCCATGCCGAGCCCGGCTACCAATCCGGCGATGCCCTGGTGTTTGGCCCGGAAACCCGAGGCTTGCCCCAGGCATTTCTCGACGCCCTGCCGCCGCAGCAAATCATACGCATTCCCATGCAACCCCAAAGCCGCAGCATGAATCTGTCCAACGCGGTTTCGGTAATTGTTTATGAAGCCTGGCGGCAACTGGGGTTTGCAGGTGGAAATTGAACGTTGGACGGCGTGATGATGCTTCGCATCACTGCCGAATCAAGGGATTCCTCGTCAAACGTCGAACATCAAACGTCTAGGGGGCGTTCTCAATTAGTGAGCTATTGCTGTTGTGCCTGAAATGGTGCCAGACAAGGCATGAGGAGAGTGGTTTGGTTGCTCCAAATGAGCGACGAATAACGCAGTATGGCGCCATTTCAGGCGCAACCCGAAGGGCTGGGCCCATTTTGTCCCTCAGCGGTGTTGCCATTCGCTCATGTAGAATGACTACACAGCACTCATGGCGCCTTGCTGAGAGCCAAAATGGGCTCCAGCAGCAACAGCTCACTAATTGAGAACGCCCCCTAACCACCATGTATAATCATCCGCCAAAAACACCAACACAAAAAACCATGATCAAAATCCGAATTTTAGTAGGCAGCGAAACCGGCACAGCCCTGGATGTTGCCGATGCGCTGGAAGAAACCCTGGCAGCCAACAACTGTCATGTTGTCGTGGCTGAGGAACCGGGCCTGGACGACTTGCAACATCCTGACGAGGTGCTGCTAATTTGCACCTCATCCACAGGAGCCGGTGAATTGCCCACCAATATTCGCCCCTTCTTTGCCGAATTGCACAACAGCCCGCCCAATATCGCTGGCCGCCGCTACGGGGTAATCAGCCTGGGAGACAGCTCGTTCAACACCTACGCAGCAGCGGCCACTACGCTGGACAGCGCCTTTGGGGATATTGGCGCACTGCGTATTGGTGACCCCCTGTTTCTGGACGCCATGGAAACCTTTACCCCGGATAAAGACGCCGCTGCCTGGGTCACACAGTGGGTTGCCCTGCTTTGAACAAAATCGGCCTTTTTTACGGCTCGTCCACCTGTTACACCGAAATGACCGCAGAAAAAATCCAGCACATTCTCGGCAGCGACCGGGTGGATGTGTTCAATATTGCCGATGAGCCCTTCTCTACGGTCGAAGACTATCAGCAGCTTATTTTTGGCATCCCCACCTGGGACTTTGGCGAGCTGCAGGAAGACTGGGAAAATATCTGGGACGACATTGACGCCGTGGATTTCAGCGGCAAAACAGTTGCCATCTACGGCCAGGGAGACCAAGTGGGTTATGCGGAATGGTTTCTCGATGCCATGGGCTTTCTGTGGGCAAAGCTGGTTAATTTGGGCGCTACCGTTGTGGGCCAATGGCCCGTGGAAGGTTTTGAGTTTGAAGATTCCAAAGCATTATCTGCCGACAAAAGTCATTTTGTCGGTCTGGCACTGGACGATGAAAACCAATTTGATCTGTCACAGCAGCGGCTGGAAAACTGGTGTACGCAAATCATAAAAGAGTTTGGCCTCAGTTAATGACGGCGAGCAATATAGATAACGCTGACATTCAATGGGGCGAAAACGGCCAGCCTGTTTCCAGTCAATACGACGATGTGTATTTTTCCCGCGCCTCGGGCATCGACGAAACCCGCTACGTTTTTTTGCACAACAACCACCTTGAACAACGCTGGCAACAACTGCCCGAGTGCGGCGGCTGTTTTACCATTGCTGAAACCGGTTTTGGCACTGGCCTGAATTTTCTGTGCGCCGCCGACTTATGGCTGCGTACCGCCCCCGTCAACTGGCGACTGCACTTTGTATCGGTGGAAAAATTCCCCTTGAGCCACGGCGATTTGGCAAAAGCTCTGGCACTGTGGCCCGAGCTCGACACTTTGGCAGAGGAATTAAAAGAGCAATACCCGCCGCAGATTCCGGGGATTCATCCCTTGTGGCTGCAAAACGGGCGCATTCAACTGACGCTGCTGTTTGGCGATGCTGCCGACATGTTTAACCAACTCAAAGGCAGCGACCACCCACTTTGGCGTCGCCACGGCAATCCGCTTGTGAACGCCTGGTTTCTCGACGGTTTTGCCCCGGCCAAAAACCCGGATATGTGGAGCGACAGGCTGTTTACTACCATTGCCGACCTCAGCGACAGCGGCACCACCGCAGCCACCTTTACCGCTGCCGGACATGTGCGAAGGGGCTTGCAAGAAGTGGGTTTTCAGGTAGACAAAGTACCCGGCTTTGGCCGCAAGCGAGACATGCTCAGAGCGCAAATGCTTACGGCACCAACTGTCGAACAATCCACCGACGCGCTGCAACCCGCCAGCCATAACGCAACATCAGCAGCGCCCTGGTACCTCGACATCAACACCAAAACACAGAGCAAGCAGGCAACCGTGGTTGGCGGTGGCATCGCTGGCTGCAGCGCCGCGTTAGCGCTGGCAAAACGGGGCTGGCAAGTCACCCTGATAGAGCGCCACGGTGAGCTGGCACAGGAAGCCTCCGGCAACCCGCAGGGCATTATCTACCCCAAGTTTTCCAAGCAAGACTCACCGTTATCCCGCTTCGGTCTTTGTGCCCTCGCCTACGCCAGTCGCTATTACCAACCGCTTTGGCAACGGGGCGGCTTTGGCGAACAATGCGGCGTATTGCTGTTGCCGGAATCAGACAAACAGGCCGCCGATTTCCGGCAAATTGGCGAGCGTTTTGCCAATAGCCCGGAATTGGTGCGCTGGGTAAATGGTCAACAAGCGGCTGACCTGGCAGGGCTGCCGCTAAGCAGCGAGCAGGGTTTGTTCTGCTCTCAACTGGGGTGGGTGATACCACCAAAAGTATGCCAGCAGTTGACGCAACACCCGGCAATTACCGTAATAACCACTGACGTCAACGAACTGATTCGAAATGGCAGCTGTTGGCAGCTGCTGGATACGGAAGGATGCACTGTCTCAGAATCAGAAACGGTCATCCTGGCCTGTAGTCACAGCGTGGCACATTTCCAACAAACCGCCCATTTGCCTCTGAAGCGCATTCGCGGCCAAATTACTCAGGTGCCTTCAAAAGGCTCCACCCTGAAAACCGTTCTTTGCGGTGCCGGTTATATAGCCCCGACACACCGTGGCCACTACACCCTCGGCGCCACCTACAACCTGAACGATGATGACCTGCAGGTGCGGGACAGCGATCATCAAACCAACCTGCAAAAGCTCACAACCACCGACCCGTCTATTGGCGAGCAACTGCCCGATACGGTTGAATCCCTGAGTGGCCGTGTGGGTTTTCGCTGCACCACCCCGGACTACCTGCCCATCGCCGGCCCCGCGCCGGTCGCAGAGGCAATGAACGAACGCTTTGCCCTGCTCAGAAAAAACGCCAAAGCCCACATTCCCCTGCCGGGGGAATACCACCCGGGGCTGTATATCAGCTGCGGTCACGGGTCACGCGGGCTGAGCTACGCGCCACTGACAGCCGAATTGCTGGCGTCACAGATTTGTGGCGAGGCGGCACCAATAGACAGGGAATTGGCGCAAGCGTTAAATCCTGCGCGGTTTTTGATTCGGGCTTTAAAAAGGGGATAGAAAGAGAGAAAAAACGCGCCTCGATGGGCGCGTTTTTTATTAACCGATTGATGGCTTTAGTGAACGCCGTGCATCCATTTAACCAGTTTCGGTTTCAACAGATACATAACGATACCAGCAAATACGGGTATTCCGGTAAATAACAGGAAGAAGCCGGACATGGAGTATTCAGCAGAGAAGCTGTCTATCACACTGCCGCTGTAACCTGCCAGCAAATGAGCAACGAAGCTGGACAGGAACCATATACCAAACATCGTGCTCATCAGTCGCTTCGGGGACAATTTGTTTACATAAGACAACCCTACCGGTGACAAGCAGAGCTCACCTACAGTGTGCATAAAGTAAGCCAGTACCAACCAAACCATCGAAACAGCTGCCGTTTGAGCTCCTGCAGGGATAGATGCAGCGCCATAGGCCAAAAAGCCAAAACCACTGCCCAACAAAATCAAACCGAGAGCAAATTTTGTGGGCCCGGAAATCCCTTTGCCCTTGCCAGCCCAGAACTTTGAGAATAGCGGAGCCAGTGCAATGATAAAAAACGAGTTGAGAATACCGAACCAAGAAGCAGGCACTTCCGTTGTATCCGCTGTTAATTCATTTGCGACCTTCCAGATCACAATGCCCCAAATAATCGCAAAACTGGTTGCCAGCAACGCATTTGATAAAGGGATGTATTTAAACGTGCGCTTAAACAACATATAGAGCACAGCAGTAACGATAATAATTGGCACCACTGTCAACAAAAAGTTGGTCCATGTGAAAACAGTCGCCCAAATGCCAGTTAATGTGCGCTGGGTGTAATCGCTGGCAAAAATCGTCATGGAGCCGGCAGCTTGCTCAAAGGCCATCCAGAAAAAGATGGTAAAAAAGGCAAAAATACCGACAACGAACAGTCTTTCACGAACCACTTTGGGCTCAGGCTCATGACCTTCCTCATCCAATGCTTCGTCCAAGTGACTGGGGTCACCCTTTTCACCGATGTGGCCAAACAATTTTTTGGAGAAATAAAACTGCAAAAGACCGAAAAACATAAAAATACCGGCCAGACCAAAACCGTAGTGCCAGCCAACTGTCTCGCCCACGTAGCCACACAGCATGATACCCAGGAAAGCACCTGCGTTAATGCCCATGTAGAAAATGGTGTAAGCCGAATCTTTTTTGTTTTCTTGCCCTTTATAAAGATCACCGACGATAGTGGATATATTGGGTTTGAACATACCATTACCCAATATCAGCAACAGTAGCCCCAAGTAAAAGCTCCATTCCGATTCAAGAGCCAGAGAGCCATGACCCAACGTCATCAACAACGCACCGATTACCACCGCATTTCGATAACCAGTCAGCTTATCGGCAATCACGCCACCAATCAGAGGTGTCAGGTAAACCAGAGAGCCGTACCAACCAAACAGAATCAGAGCATCTGCCCGCTCCCAGCCCCAGCCACCATCGCTGATACCAGCAACCAGAAACAGCACCAACAAAGCGCGCATTCCGTAGTAACTGAAGCGCTCCCACATTTCTGTAAAGAACAGTACAAACAACCCGGCCGGGTGGTTCATTACTTCTTCGCGGATTCCCGCGACTGAATTTGAAAGCGCCCCGTCACCCGGGGTCGCTACAGCTTCGCCATTAGACATATCTACCTGAACTCCATCCGAATATTGTGTTTATTGATATAAAAAGAGTGCCTTCTGAATAACTACTCACGCATTAAGGCACGTAGTGTAGGCATCTGATTGGCATTGGCAAACAAATGCCAACTATTAACCCTGCAATACAAAAGGCGTCCTGCCTTTTGTATTGCTCGCTCAATAACTTTCACATAAAAGAAAGTAACGCACTTGCGCGGAAGTGCTTGATTTCATTGAGCTCGCGCTGGCTGCGCCAGCGGCGGCACATCCTGTGCCGCATTATTAAACGCAACCTATAAGGTTGCCGGTTTAATAAAGGTCAGCTGCTCAGAATACTGACTCCAGTAGGCTATACAAAAGTCTTCTGTTACAATCCGCCAGCCCATGAGACACAATATACTAACTATAAACAATATTAAAGATCATTTGTTTCCATAATTCAGGAAAAGGTAGGACTTTATGACAGCCACAACTCAAGCTGATCGCTCCGGGAATGCGATCACCAATTACATCCGGGATTTCGCGGTCCTTAAGGACAACAAAGGCTCTTACTGGGCTGTTCAAGCAGTCAATATTTTAGACTGCATTGCCTATTACGCCATGATCACCACGATCACCCTGTTTCTGACTGGCAATGTGGGTTTGGGTGATGACATCAGTGGTTATGTGGTGACAGGCTATGGCATCGCCGTTTCCCTGACTCTGGTTGTAGCTGGCTTTCTGACCGATTCATTTGGCATGCGAAAAGCCACATTCCTTGGCATTGGGCTTCAAACCCTGTGCCGGGTGGGGATTCTTGTGCTTGGCCTTTCGCCAGAGATTCCAGGGCGGGAATGGATGATTGTGGCTTTGATTATTCTCAGCGCCCCCGGTCAGGCAATGATGCAAGCGGTGTTCCAGGCGGGCACCAAGCTATTTAGCAGCAAACGCAGCCAGTCCGCGTCCTATAACGTCTGGTACCTGTTGATGAACCTGGGCTTTGCCATGGGTGGCCTGTCTGTAGACTTGATACGTAAAACCCTTGAACTGGACCTGAGTTACATTTATGGCCTTAATGCAGTTACCGGCATCCTGGCCATTTTTGTGGGCTTCCTCATCGTCAAAAAGTCTGAACAAAGCAGCTCTGAAGACAAGCCCGCATCCGAAGAAAGGAAAACCAGCGGCTGGCAAAACTTTCTCAACCTGTTCAAGCAGCCAGCATTCAAACGCATGCTCGCTCTCATGGGTGTTCTGCTGGGGGTTCGCTCTGTGTTTCTGTACACATTCTTATTGATGCCCCTCTACTGGCAGCGCACCATTGAAGCATCAAGCGGCGAAATGATGGATATGGGTTTTGTACAAAGCATTAACCCGATCATGATTTTTGCCGGTGTGTTTTTGTTTATACCGCTGGCAAACAAGTGGAACATGTACAAAATGCTGCTTGCCGGCACCCTGATCAGTACCGCTGCACTGTGGCTGCTGGTTATGCCCTGGCAGTGGTTTGGCGACAGTGTATCCAGCGGCTATTTGTGGATGACTGTGTGGATGATGATTTTGCTGAGCCTTGGCGAGATCATCTGGAGCCCAAAACTCTACGACTACATCGCCACTGTTGCACCCAAGGGGCAGGAGGGCTCCTACCTTGGCATGGGCATGATCCCCTGGTTCCTGGCCAAAACCATTATTGGCGTATTGGCCGGTCATATGTTGCTACGCTGGGTGCCGGAAGGCATACACACCTCCATTGAAGCTGGCACACTCAGTTTCTGGGACTCTCCAGAAGCCATGTGGCTGGTACTTGCATCTTGGGCCACTCTGAGCGTACTGATCGCCTGGATATTCCGCGGTTGGTTCTCAGCAGGGATCGACACGAAAGACTCACAAAAAGAGCTGGAAGCCGAGTCTGCACCGGCCTGACCGACTGACAATCAATGCTACTGGCAAAAACGGAGCTCCTGTAGCTCCGTTTTTTATCCCTGTTTAACCGACCGGAAAAACCAAACCACTAACAACACAAAGGCCAATAATCCAGCCCACTCAGAACCTGACCAGTCGGCACCAATTCCCTCAGGCTTTTTAGAGGTAATAAACGCCGTGGCTGCAATGCCAACACCCAGCAAGCCAACACCACCCACAAAACCAGAACCTAGCAATATGCCTTTTTCGCGGCTGGCCTCCAATGCCTCATCTTTCTTGTTGCGTTCAAAATAGTGGCGAATCAAACCACCCACCAGAATTGGCGTCATCACGGATACCGGCAGATAAACGCCCACCGCAAATGGCAGTGAGGGAATACGCAACAGCTCGCAAACCACCGCAATTCCAACCCCGGCCAGCACCAGAGTCCAGGGCAGATTTTGATCCAGTACGCCATCAATAACCAACTTCATCAACGTCGCTTGGGGCGCCGGCAGTTCAGAAGAACCGAAACCAAATGTCTCCGCCAGAAGCAATACCGACAGGCAGACAAAGGTCGCGGACGTAAGAACGCCTATAAGCTCCGCCAGCTGTTGATACTTGGGAGTTGCTCCAAGAAGGAAGCCACTTTTCAGGTCCTGGGAGGTATCACCGGCGATAGAAGCGGCGATGGCCACCACACAACCCACGATCAGTGTGGCGGCCTTACCACTGGTATCCGTCCATCCAAAAGCCAGAAAAATAGAGGCCGTACCAAGCAATGCGGCGATGGTCATACCACTGGTGGGATTGGAAGTAACACCCACCATACCAACAATACGCGATGCCACGGTGACGAAGAAAAACGCAAACAGAGATACACAGAGTGCCGCCGCCAGGCGTGCCCCCACATTGCCGATATCGCCAAAAGCATTGGGCACCAATGTCAGCACCAGGACAATAGCCAATACACCAAAACCCACAAGTTTCAGTGGTAAATCTCGCTTGGTACGGGGCTGCTCTACCTCTGTTGTACCACCCTGCCCTTCACTGGCCCGCTGGCGCAGCTCTGCGCCGCCCACCTTGAAGCTCTGGATCATCACCGGGATATTGCGTATTAAAGTGATAATACCTGCAGTCGCCACCGCACCGGCACCGATATAACGCACATAGCGGGTCCAGATTTCTCCAGCGGCCATATCTCTTACCAGTTTTTCCGTTTCCGGGAATACCGGAGCTGATTCGCGCGCCCAAATAAGATCAAGGCCGGGAATAATGACCAGCCAGGACAATAAACCACCGCCCACCATAATCAGTGCAATTCGAAGTCCGAGGATATAACCCACACCAAACAAGGCCGGCGATAAATCCAGTCCCAACTGAGCTTTGTTAATAAATGGAATAGTGGCGCTGATATGACCGGGGATAACCTTTATCCAGGACGTGAGTGTTTTAAACAACATGCCAACGCCAATACCCACAAAAATGCTTTTGGCGCGACCTCCCCCTGCTTCGTTGGCCACCAGCACTTCCGCACAGGCAGTACCCTCCGGATATGGCAATTTACCGTGTTCACGCTCAATGAGAAATTTGCGCAGTGGGATCATAAACAGAATGCCCAGCAAACCACCGCACATGGCGAGGATAGTCATTTGCAGCAACTGTGGTTCCACGCCCCACATAAACAGTGCGGGCAAGGTAAAAATCACCCCGCTGGCTACCGAGCTGGAAGCGGAGCCCGTGGTTTGGGCAATATTGGTTTCCAGAATGGTGCCGGGCTTGCCGTAGCGGGCCAGAATGCGGAATACCGCTACCGACATCACCGCCACGGGGATGGAGGTACTGATGGTCAGTCCCGCTCTGAGCCCTAGATAGGCGTTGGCGGCGCCAAAAATAATCCCAAACAGAATCCCCAGGCCCAGTGACTTAAAGGTAAGCTCGGCAATGGATTCGGAGGCGGGAATATAAGGTGGGTAGCTGTCCCCTTCTGACAACTCAGTGTAGGCTTTAGGGCTCAGGCCATTATCGCTCATCACGGCGTCTCGTTATTATTTTTGAGGATTGATCTGCCAGACTTTAGCACAGGGCAATTGAACCAAAAACGCCACCGGGAGGTGGCGTTCAAGTTTCTGGCTCTTGTCATTCTGAGCATAGCGAAAAATCTCGTACTGTAATCAGGCAAAGAGATCCTTCGCTACGCTCAGGATGACAGGGGTATCAAGTTACATCATCGACTGCTGATAATTCTGCAAGCCAACCCGGTCAATCAACTCCAGTTGGGTTTCCAGCCAATCCAGGTGTTCTTCTTCGCTGTCGAGGATACTGGAAAACAAATCCCGGGATACGTAGTCGGACACCGATTCGCAGTAAGCGATGGCTTCGCGCAGCAAGGGAATGGCGAGTTGTTCGATTTTCATATCCCCCTCAATCATCTCCTTGACGTCTTCGCCGATCATCAACTTGCCCAGGTCCTGAAGGTTGGGCAGCCCCTCAAGAAACAGAATGCGCTCGATCAGTTGATCGGCGTGTTTCATTTCGTCGATGGATTCTTCGTATTCCTTCTCGTTGAGCTTTTCCAGCCCCCAGTTTTTATACATGCGGGCGTGCAGAAAGTACTGATTGATGGCGGTCAACTCGTTGGTCAATGCCTTGTTGAGATAGTCGATGACCTTTGCATCACCTTTCATGAGGTTCTCCTGAGTCTTTAGCTGTTGTTGTATCGGAACTGATATCAGGCTCAATTGGCATTGATTATCAGCCACAAATAAGAAAAAATATCATTAAATATCAATAACTTGCGCAAGAAACTATAGCAGATAATTAATGCGGTGGCAGAAAAAAACCGACATTTTTGCAAATGTCGGATTTTTGAATGGGATTGGTGTGGGCTAACTAAACTGAGGACACTCTACTAAGCTGAGGGCTATTTATTAAGCTGAAGGCTCCCAAATAGCCGGGTCTTCCATGGGGCGGTTGGCGATGGCCTCGCGGATAACGCTGCGGGCGTGTTTGCTGCACTTGCCGCATTGGGTGCCCACACCTAAACGCTGACCCACTTCACGCATGGTGGACGCACCATGATTCACCTCTTGGCGAATCTGGTTGTCGGTAACGGCTCGGCAAATACAAACGTACATGAACGTGGCTCTAATGGGTTCTCTCACTGGATGTCGCGATTGTAAATCCAAATAAGAATTATTGTCAATTGCATTCTCAATATTTCCGGCAGCCTGCATAAACGCGTAAATATTGCGTAAAAGGCATGTAAATTCCCCGTTCTCGACATGAAATCAAATTCTGAAAGGGGTAGATTTAGGCAGCCTAAGCCAAGGTTGACCTTATGATCAGTGACAAAACCTTTATTGCCGCAACCCGTTTCGGATTTGGTGAGCCGCCCTCCTCTTTGCAGGAAATTGGCACTCATTACGGTGACTGGCTCAGCCAACAGCTTCAACCTCATCCGCTCCCCAAAGAGTTGGCAGGCATACCGGATTCTGCCACCCTGCTGATGGAAAACTTCGCCATGCGCAAGCAGCGGCGCATGGATCGCAAAGCCAACAAAGCGGTCAAGCCCTTTGGCAACCTTTTGCGCAAGCACTACATACAGCAGGCCGCAGCCCGCACCCGGCAGGCCATGGTCAGCGAACGTCCGCTGTTCGAACGGCTTGTACAGTTCTGGAGCAATCACTTCGCCATTTCCGTGGACAAACCCCAGGTGTTGAGCATTGCTGGCTGTTATGAAAACGAGGCCATTCGGCCCTACATTCTGGGCTCCTTCAAAAACCTGCTGCTTGCGGTTGTCAGCCACCCGGCCATGCTGGTTTATCTGGACAACTGGACATCCATTGGACCGAACTCTCAAATGGGGCGGCGCCGCAAAAAAGGCCTTAACGAGAACCTGGCCAGAGAAATCCTTGAGCTGCATACCCTGGGCGTTGATGGCGGCTATCAGCAGGCCGATGTCATCGCTCTGGCCAAGGCATTAACAGGCTGGACGGTAGGCGGAGTGCGCCCCCAGGCCGGCGGCAAACCCGGCCAGTTTCATTTTCTCAACAACGCCCACCAACCCGGTGCAGTCACTGTGTTGGGTAAAGCCTATGCCCAGCACCGAGCAAAACAGGGCGTCACCATTCTTGAAGACCTTGCCCGCCATCCTGCCACTGCACAATTTATTGGTGAAAAGCTCTACAGGCACTTTATTTCAGAACAGCCGGACCCGGTAGCGGTGGAAAAGCTCAAGCAGGCGTTCCTTGAAAACGAGGGTGACCTGATGGCGGTTTACCAGGTGCTGCTGAACCTCAAACAGGCCTGGCAACCGATTGCGCACAAATTCAAAACCCCCAACGAACTGGTGATTTCCACCTATCGCAGCCTGCAACTGTCTGCGCCGCAAGATCGTCAGCTGGTAGGGCTTATCGATCAACTGGGGCAACCACTGTTCCGACCCGGCTCCCCCGCCGGATGGCCAGAGCGCAACAGTCATTGGGACGGAGGCAGTCTGTTGATGAAGCGCATCGAATGGATAGATTCGCTGAGCGATCGGGTATCCCGCTCTGTTGATCCCTCAGCACTGGCAGAAGGATTGCTCGGCCCGCAGCTCAGTAAACGCACCCGCAGTGCCGTCAAGCGCGCAGAATCTGCGTCCCAGAGTTTGGCACTGCTGTTACTCAGCCCTGAATTTCAACGCCGCTAGTAGATCTTCAATGTAATTTTGTCGAGTATACTGGCGCAGTGCCCACAGGCCTTTTCAGACACGCTGTGCTTCCTTTAATCAAAGTAAGCATCCTTGTACGCTCGGTGGCCGCTATCCCTGCGGCCAACGGTCTGAAAAGGCCTGTGAACACTGCACCCGGCAAACTTAACCTGTAGCACTACTTGGAGGCTCCATGAATCGCAAAGCGTTGCACCGCCGGGAGGTATTGAGGTTGCTATCAGTGGCTGGCGCCTCACTGCCGTTTATGCCTGCACTGCCAGCCATGGCCACCCCTTCCCAGAGTAAAGACAACCCTGCCAGACTGGTGTGGCTGCAACTGCGTGGCGGCATGGACGGTTTGGGGGCGATACCGCCATATGGCGAAGGGCGACTGAAGCGTTTGCGCCCAACCTTGGCACAGGAAACCACCGGCGAAGACGCGCTGATTCCCCTCGACGGCTTGTTTGGGTTGCATCACAGGCTGCCCACCTTCGCTGACCTGTATCGCGACAAAGAATTGATCATCGCCCCGGCGGTGGGCTCGCCCTACCGTGGTCGCTCTCATTTTGATGGTCAAAAAATCCTGGAAAATGGCACCACTTTGGCCTCCACCCCTGTGGGCTGGCTCAATCGCACTCTCAGCTCCACGGCGGCAAACACTGCACTGGCGGTCAGCCCGGCAGTTCCCCTTGTACTCAGCGGCCCTGCCCGGGTCAACAACTGGAGTCCTTCCCGGCTACCCGGCACCAACGACGACCTGTTAAAACGTCTGGAGTGGCTCTACCGTAACGATACGCAACTCAGCAAGCGTTTACAGGAAGCCACAGAAACAGAAGGAATGGTCGACAGTGAAGCCGCCAATGCCCGCATACGCCGCAACCGCGTACTTCCCAAAGAACTGGTGCGCCAGGCAGCACGTTTTCTGGCGGCTCCGGATGGCCCCAATATCCTGACCCTGGAAGCCGGAGGCTGGGACACCCACTCCGGGCAAGGCGCGGGCAGAGGGCGCCTGGCGAACCAGCTGGCAGCACTGGACAATGCTATTGCCATTCTGCGAGACACGCTGGCTGCACAGTGGAATAACATCGTTGTGGTGATCACCAGTGAATTTGGTCGTACCGTCAAAGAAAACGGCACCAACGGCACCGACCACGGAACCGGGGGAGCTCTGTTTCTTGCCGGCGGTGCTGTGAACGGTGGGCGTATTGTTGGAGACTGGCCAGGGCTTGGCAGCAATGACCTTTATCAAGGCCGCGACCTCTACCCGGCGACCGACACTCGCGCCATTCTCAAAGGCGTTTTACACGACCACCTGGCCGTGGCGGAAGGGAAGCTGCACGATCAGATATTTCCCGACAGCAAAAACATCAAAGCCATGGGTGGTTTGATAAAACCCTCCTGATCTTCAAACCCGGCTATTTTTACTGTCTGTCTGGCAGCGGATATCCGGTGCGGCACTCATGTCTGCCGCTGCCATTTTCGGTGGGTAGCGGCGGTCGGCCAGTTCCGCCACTAACATGCCGCCAACAATCAGCCCAGCTCCCAGCCAACCTGCCGCGCCCAGGCGCTCCCCCAATATCAGAGCAGCAGCAATGTGGGTAAACAGCGGCTCGGTGGCAAATATCAGCCCCACTTTGTAGGGTTCCAGCAAGCGCTGGGATGCGGTTTGCGCCCAAAACGCCAACGCAGTGGCCAATACGCCGGAGGTAATAATGGTGATCCAGACAATGGGATACTGGAAAGCAGCCAGGGTATTTTCCCCAATGGGCTCGCTGACCACTGCGGCGATTGCGCTGTACAGGCTGACCGCCGCCATCTGTATGGTACACAGGGGAATTAATGGCAAATTCGGCGCTACTCGACCGGTCACCACAATATGCAACGCAAAGAAAACCGCGGCAATCAGTACCAGAGTGTCACCACGATTGAATGTCAGGCTGTCGCCAACGGTCAGAAAATAAATACCCACCGTAGTACAGAGCACACCCAGCCAGGCAGCCGCTTTTACTTCTGCCCGATACAACAGCAAGCCAACAATGGGCACCAGGGGCACACACAACCCGGTAATGAAACCGGTGTTGGATACTGTGGTGTGCTGCATGCCCAGGGTTTGGCTGGCAAAACAGGTGAACATGATCAAGCCCAAACCCAACCCGGACAATAACAGCGATTTCGATAAACGAACTCCTTGAGCTTCCGAGTCGAATTTCCACAGCGGCAATAAACAAAGGGCTGCGATGCCAAAACGGAAGGCGTGAAAACTGTGTACCGGCAAATGTTCGATGGTCTGGTCCACCAGTACAAACATCAGACCCCAGATCATGCAGACAAATATCAATAGCCAAACGGCCTTAGCCGGAGATTGAATATTCACACTACCTGCCCCGCCACGTAGCCGGAGGCCCAGGCCCACTGAAAATTAAAACCGCCAAGGTGCCCGGTAACATCCACCACTTCACCGATAAAATAGAGCCCCGTTTGATGCTGGCTTTCCATGGTTTTGGAAGACAGACCATCGGTACTGACACCACCCAGAGTCACCTCTGCGGTGCGATAGCCTTCTGTACCCGCCGGTTTCAGCAGCCAGTTATTGAACTGCGTGCCCAGTTCCTGCAACACCGAGTCGGCTATTTCCGCCAACGGCAACTGCGCCTGCGCCTGCCACCACAAGCGCTCAAGTTGCTGCACCAGTTTGCGCGGCAAACGGTTGGCCAACACAGTGCGCAACAGGGTTTTGGGTTGTGTTTGTTTTTCATCCCGCAGCCATTCACCGGCATCGCAATCCGGCAGCAGGTTGATAACAAGGGCAGTGCCCGGTTGCCAGTAGCTCGATATTTGCAGAATCGCCGGGCCGCTAAGCCCCCGATGGGTAAACAGAATGTTCTCGCGAAAATATTCCCCACTGCAGCTGACAGTGGCATCGACAGACACACCGGACAATGCGCCGCACAACTCCTTCAAACTGTCGGTTACGGTAAAGGGCACCAACCCGGCCTGCAGGGGCAATACCTGATGACCAAACTGGCGGGCAATGTCGTAACCCACACCAGAGCCCCCCAGAGTCGGAATGGATAAACCACCGGAGGCCACAACCACGGAACTGGCAGAAAATACTCCCCGGCTGGTTTGAACCACAAAGCCGTTGTCGTCAGTGCTCACCGCCCGCAGGTCACAATCTGTCAACACCGTCACACCCGCCCGGCCGCACTCATCCAAGAGCAGTTGCACAATTTGTTTTGACGAACCATCACAAAACAACTGACCCAGTGTTTTTTCATGGTGGGCGATATGGTGCTTATTTACCAAATCGATAAAATCCCACTGGGTATAGCGGCTGAGTGCAGATTTGCAAAAATGCGGATTGGCGGACAGGTAATTTTCTGGCTGCACATACAGGTTGGTAAAGTTGCAGCGCCCACCGCCGGACATCAGAATTTTTTTGCCCACTTTGTTGGCGCGCTCCACCACCAGCACCGAACGGCCACGCTGCCCGGCAGTCATCGCACACATCAACCCGGCGGCGCCGGCGCCAATAATTACGACATCATATTTATTCAAATCAAATGGCCTGCATGGTTTCCGTAGGGTGTCCACTACTTAATGGCGGATTACGCTGCGCTAGGGGGTGTTAACAATTAATGAGCCGCTACTGCTGGAGTTCATTTTTTGCTCCAGCAAGGCAGAGGGAGTGCCGTGTAGTCACTCTACATAAGCGACCGATAACGCAGCTGGGGCGACTTTCGTTTAAAAGTAAGTGAGCCCAGCCCTTCGGGTTGTCCCTGAAAAGGCGTCATCCTGCGTTATTCGTCGCTACTCCCCACTATAGAGAGGGGAGCGACCAAACCGCACTCCTCATGCCTTGACTGACGCCTTTTCAGGGACAACAGTAGTGACTCATTAATTGTTAACACCCCCTAATCCGCCCTACGTATACTGCACCAAAGGAGCATTACAAAACCGACACAGGTATCGCGCGCCTTTATGAGCAATCCGGTTATGTCGAACCATGGACAGCTGATGCTCCCGGCACTGACAGCGATAGCTCACAGTGTTAACCCTGCGACCTGGAATGCCCGCCATATCAAAATCGCAGGTTCGGGCGCCGTCGGCGCCAAACAAATCCATCAGGTTCTTCCATTCGATACCGTGGGGCTGCACCCTGCCAAACAGTTGCTCTGCCACATAGTGTGCCACTTCATGGGGAATGGTGGTGGTGAAGTTGTCGTGCCAATATTTGGCAAACAGCCAGGGGTTATAACGAATCACCCGATCTACATGTTTGCCACGGCCCACCATGCGGTACATTCCCGCCGTCTTTCCTTTTAAGTCGAACAACACGGGGATTTCCTCAATCCGGCATGTCAATTCGGTATTGGCGAGCTGGATGTAGCGTCGGGTTTCGGTGATAACCTGGCGCTGTCGTGTGGCATTGATTGGAGAAACAGGTAGAGAGAGGTCACCCATCAAGGTATCCGTTATTAGTCTGTCATTCTGAGGGTAGCGATATTAGTGTCCGGCGAACTCTAAACACTGCGCTTCGCTCACAATGACATTTTTCAAGTCCTTTACCAACTGATGACGCAGTAAAAAATTACCACATCAGGTCATCGGGAATTTCAAACTGGGCGTAGTATTCATCGTCGGAGTCCGACTCTGGCTGCGATTCTTTGGGGTTGTTCAGCAGCGCCACCACAGCGGCATCCCGCTGGGCAATTTTTTCCGCTACCGGTGCAGCCACCAGTTCAAACTGTTCACCCAGCATGACCACCGCAAGAATGCCCCGCTCCAGTTGTTTTTGCTGGCGGGCATCCACGTAGAGTTTTTTGATTTTGTCTTCGTGGGTAAAACTGTAACCAATATCGCCGTTTTTGGGCTGGCGATTACTTTCAATCAGCTGTTTGATTTGCGCGGCTATGGCTTTTTGTTCCGCTTCGGCCAAACGTTGACGGTTCAGCTCGCGATCTTTTTCGGCTTTTTCTTGCTGTGCCTGCTGCGCTGCCAATTTGGTTTCGTCAACCAACTGCACGCCGCTTTTGTGCTGCTGCTTGGTTTGTTTCTTTTTCTGGCGTTGCACCTGTTTGGCTTTTTTATTGTCTACCAAACCGGCTTTCAGTAGCTGATCCTGAAGTGAATTTGCCACGGTTGTTCCTGTTATAAAATTATGGCACTTGTAAAAATAGTGATATTTTCGTGAGAGCAAGGCGGCGACGCACGGAGACCCGCAGTGTATAAAACATACATGAGGAGTCGAGTACGGCGCCAACGCCGCTATCGCGGAAATAGTGCATTTTTAGAAGTGCCATCAGTGAGTATCGGTATCGACGCCCGCCCCCATAGCCTGTTGAGTGCGCGGAGAGCTAAACGGCGCCGGGCAGCTATTATCCACCAATTCCTGAGTGATTGCCCCCCGATGTTCGCGCTCCATTCGATTAACCTGCCACAGCACAATGGCAAATGCCACCGAACCCCATATCAGGCCGCCGGCCATTTCGCCGGCAATAACCCCCACCGCACCAAACCACTGGGAACCCAGATACACCAAAGGCACGGTACCCAGTAGTGCGCGGGCAAAATTAAAGGCACTCGCCTGGGCAGCGCGATGCAGATTATTGGACGCGGCGTTGGCAATAAACAACACCCCGTTAAAGGCAAACCCGATCACCAGCCAGGTGTTGTAAAAATGAATCAGGTAAGCTGCATCACCCTGGGCGCCAAACATGGCCACAATGGTGTCGCTGAGTAAAAACAGCGCCAGCCACACCAGCAGGATATAACCCACATTCACCGCCATGGCATTTAACAGTGTGCGTCGCACCCGTTGGTAATTGGCGGCACCGGCATTCTGGCCAATAATGGGGCCGACAGCCCCGGAAAGCGCAAACACCAGTGCAAAAGCCACCGGAGTGATGCGCCCCAGAATGGCGGCACCGGCCACGGCGCTGTCGCCGAAACTGGCCATGGTTTTAAGCACATAGCTGCTGCCAATGGGGGTGGCCAGGTTGGTCAGCATGGCGGGGCCGGCGATGGGCATAATTATGCCTAAATCACCTTTCATGGCACTCCAGCTGGGTTGGCAATCCAACTGATGTTTGCGGGTAACCGCCCAGTAGCCAATCACCACCAATGCCACCCGGGAAATCACCGAAGCCACGGCAGCCCCTTCTATTTCCATACCCAGCGCAAAAATAAAAATGGGGTCCAGCACTGCGTTGACGACAGCCGCCCCCATGGTGGTATACATGGACCGGCGCGCATCCCCTACTGCCCGCAGTGCCGCGGCAAAACACATTCCGCAGGCCAGTATGGGCGTGCTCGGCAGCAGGATATTGCTGTAGTCCATGGCCAATTGCAGGGTCAGACCGCTGGCACCCAGAAATACCAGCAATTCCTCCAACCAATACCAGGCTGGCAAAGTAACCAGGCTGGCCAACAGAAAGCTGAACAGCAAAACGCTGGAGCAGTAGCGATTGGCCAGACTGCGGTCGTGATTGCCCTCGGCACGGGACACCAAGGCACCCATGGCGATCTGCAGGCCTATACCCACCGAGGTGAGAAAAAACAGCACCGTACCCGAAAAGCCAATGGCCGCCGCCAGTTCTTCCTGCCCCAGCAGGCTGAGGAAGTACATATCCACCAGGTCCACCAGGAACAAAGTCAGCAGGCCAACGGTACTGGCTCCGGTCATTACCAGAATGTGCCGGAGAGTAGAGCCTTGGGTGAATACAGCGGTTTTGGACATGGCGACATGGGTGTTGCGAAAGCGCAACAGCATACTCCAGTTTATTGGGTAACAGAGTGGGTTAACTAAACTTTACAGCTGTGTTTGTTTGCCTGTGGTGGCGGCCAGAGATTGATGGTGCTTTCCCAGACACGCCGTCAATACATCCATGTAGGCTCGGATGCGACATCCTTGTCGCATACGGTCTGGAAAAGCACCATCAACCCCTGACCTTCATATCAACCATTTATTAAACCGGCAATCTTATAGAGTGCCTTTCAGGGGTGTGCCGTCGCTGGCGCAGCCAGCCGGGTTAATAACTTCGTTGTGTTTTCTGAGAAGTACCACCTCACTTGAAACACCATAAGGGGTAGCGGTTTCCAGACCGTTGGCCGCAGGGATGCGGCCAAAGAGCATACATGGATGTACTCGCTGCGGGTCTGGAAACCGCTACCCCTTATGGTGTGGCTGCCAGAGCAATGACCACCTTTTATGATTGAGAGCTTTGTGCTTGAGCGACAAATTTCGCCCGCCGCCTGGTGGATTACGCCGCTCTGCGGCTAATCCACCCTACAACCACCTGTTCAGGCGTTCATGCAAGAATTACCCATTACCCAATTTCGGTGGGGGTATACAGGCAGATATGAAGATCGATAGCCGGTGATGCTTTTCCAGACCGTATGCGACAAGGATGTCGCATCCGAGCTTACATGGACGTATCTACAGCGTGTCTGGAAAAGCATCACCGGCTATCGATCGCCACCCAAACAGCTAATACAACACATTCAACATCACCATCAGCACCACCAAAAACAGTACCGTCATAATGCCGCCGGCGCGTACAAAGTCAGCCACTTTGTAGCCACCCGGCCCCATAATCAAAGCATTCACCTGGTGAGTGGGTATCAGAAAGGAATTGGAGGTTGCCAGGGCAACGGTCAGTGCAAACACTGCGGGGTTGGCTCCGGCAGTCAGGGCAATATTGATGGCCAGGGGCACCAACAATACCGTGGCCCCCACGTTGGACATTACCAGGGTAAACAGAGTGGCCAAAATAGCGATGGTCAGCTGTAACACCCAGGGAGAGGTTTCGCCGATAAACCCCAGTAACTCGTCGGCAATCCAGGCGGCGGTGCCGGTGGTTTCCACCGCTGCGCCCAAAGGTATCAGGCTGGCCAGCAAAAACACCGTTTTCCAGCTAACCGACTGATAGGCCTCCTCCGCGCTGAGTACACCACTGAGAATCATGCCCAAGGCCCCCACCAGCAATGCTACCGACAGCCGCAAATCCGTAAACAGCACCAGTGACAGAGCAATGGCCAGGAATATCAGTGCGTGTGTGGCTTTATCGCTGCGCACATCCTCACGGGGATAGTAACTGGTGACCACCATATGATTTTTATCGACATCTATACGCTGCAGGCTTTGCCAGTCGGTATACACCACCAGAGTGTCGCCGGGCTCGAAGGGATTATTGCGTACATCCTGACCCTCGCGCAGAGTGCCGTCACTGCGCACAATGGCCAATGTGGATACCCCGTGTTCGCTGCGCATGCCCAAGTCTCGGGCGGACTGGCCAACCATGGGTGACGTAGGCGGCACAACCACTTCTGCCAGACCTGCCTGGCCGGGGGACAGGGCCTCTGCAAAAGACATCAGGCGGGGCCGCATTACCAGGTTCATTTCCTGGGCAAAATTGAACAAGGCTTTGGCATCGCCAATCCAGGCCACCACGTCACCTTCTTCAATTTTCATATCCAGCAACAGGCCACCCTGCCCCATTCTCAGGCGCTTGCCAGAGGTCACCGCAATGGTTCTGACACTGTAGCGGGTTTCAAAGTCGTCCAGAGTCTGCCCGATCAACGGGCTACCGGGGGGAACGCGCATTTCCCGGATGCTGTAATCCAGATCGTAGGTTTCCCGGAAATAACTGGCAGAGCGAGTGGCTTTGCGGCTCGACTCCTTGCCAGCGGGCAGCACATAACGGCCAAAAAACACAAAATAGGCAATGCCCACGGCGATCATGGCGAGACCAATGGGCATAACGGAAAACAGCTCGAAGTTTTCCATTTGCTGCTCGGCTGCCAGCTGCCGGTTTGAATTATCAATCAGGTCATTGAGCAGAATCAGCGGACTGGAACCCACCAGGGTCAGGGTGCCACCGAGAATGGCGCAAAAGCCCATGGGCATCAGCAAACGTGAAATGGGTATGGAGGAGCGGGAGGAAATACGCCCCACCGCCGGCAGAAACAACGCCGCTGCCCCCACGTTTTGCATAAACCCGGAAATCACCCCAACGGCACCGGAGATCATCGGAATAATGCGTTTTTCAGTGCTGCCGCCAAGTTTGAGCATGTGCTTGGCAACACTGTTCATCACACCGGTTTTATCCAGGCCGGCGCCAATAATCATCACCGCAATAATGGACATCACGGCGTTACTGGAAAACCCGACAAACAAATTGTTGATATCGGTAAGCCCGGCAGACAACCCCATCACCGGTGCGATCAACGTAGTAAGCCCCAAAAACACCATCACCGTAATGGCGGCAATATCTATGGGAATTACTTCAAAGGTAAACAGGTAAACGGTGAGCAGTAAAATGCCCAGCACCCAGGCGATCTGAATGGTGGGGGCAACGCGGGCGAGATATAACCCCAGCAATAGAAACAGCAGAGCGGCAACGCTGAGGGTGATTGCGCGTTTATTCTTTTCCACACTGTCTCCCGATTATTTTTCGTGCCCCCTGTAACCCCACATAATTACAGGGTAAAGCGCAATTGTCGACAGCGCCTTCGGGGTAGTTAAAGACCAATGTGTAACAACACTTGGCGATTGCCCCCCTGGTGACGATGCTCCCACAAAAAGATGCCCTGCCAGGTGCCCAGCGCCAATTGCCCATCGATAACGGGTATCGACAGACTGGTGGCCGTTAATGCAGCCTTGATATGAGCGGGCATATCGTCAGGGCCTTCTGCCCTGTGCGTATAAAGTGGATCGTTCTCCGGCACCAGGCGGTTGAGCCAGTTTTCCAAATCCACTCTGGCGGATGAATCGTAATTTTCCTGGATCAACAAACTCGCAGAAGTGTGCTGGATATACAGGGTACAAAGCCCCTCTGCACAGCCGGCGCAAGCGACTGCATGCTGTATTTCAGAAGTTATATCGTGCAGCCCCTGGCCGGATGCCGCCACTGAAACAGACTCAATCACCTTGCCCCCTCATCTTTCCTGAAACTGTACCGTATAATGCCGCACCCCAACCAAAGTGGACAAGACCTTGGACAAACTGGACACCAGCCAATACCAGCAGCAACTGGATGAGAAAATTGCCAAGCTGAAACAGGACTTCGCCAGTTTAACGCTGCCGGATGTGGCGGTATACCCGTCAGAACCCAGCCATTTTCGCATGCGCGCAGAGTTTCGTATCTGGCACGAAGGCGAGCAATCGTTTTACGCCATGCACAAACCCGGTGGCAGCCGCCCTGTTCCCATCAGCGGTTTTCCCATCGGCTCAGAAAAAATCAACCAACTGATGCCCAAGGTCCTGGATGGCATTCACGGCAATGAACTGTTGCGCCGCAAACTGTACGTGGTGGAATTTTTAACCACTACAACAGGGGATGCTCTGGTAACGCTGATTTACCACAAACCATTAAGTGAAGATTGGCAAACCCAGGCCCGGGCTCTCAGTGAGCAGTTGGGCGCGCCGGTTATTGGCCGCAGCAAAAAGCAGAAAGTAGTGCTGGAACGGGACTACGTGATTGAAGAACTGAACGTGTTCGGCAGCACATACAAATACAAACAGGTGGAAACCGGTTTTACCCAACCCAATGCCGGAATCAATGAAAAAATGCTGGCCTGGGCACTAGAAAGCACCAAAAGCCATCAATCTGCAAGTAATGGCGGCGACCTTCTTGAGCTGTACTGTGGCAATGGCAACTTCACCATTCCCCTGGCGCAGAATTTTGATCGGGTTCTGGCCACAGAAATTTCAAAAGTTTCGGTAAATTCATCCCACTGGAGCATGGAACAAAATGGCATTGGCAATATCGATATTGTGCGCATGTCCAGCGAGGATTTTACCGATGCCCTCAACAAAGTGCGGCCCTTCCGCCGCCTTAAAGACATCGACCTGGACAGTTATAATTTTTCCACGGTGCTTGTAGACCCACCACGGGCCGGGCTGGATGATGGCACTTTGAATCTGGTCAAACGCTTTGAGCAGATTCTGTATATTTCCTGCAACCCGGAAACCCTGAAAAGCAACCTGGAAACGTTGAGCGAAACCCACCGCATTGAAAAATTCGCCGCTTTCGATCAATTTCCTTACACCCACCATCTGGAGTGCGGCGCTCTGCTCATCAAAAATTAACGGAGGTATCGGTGAAAATAATGACAAAATTGCTTGCGGGAATAATGGCAGTTGCCGTCAACCTGCTTGCCTCCGCTGACGCTGACAAGAGCCCCACCACCGCTGACGTGATGGCATCACTGGCACCGTCAGACTGGCGGCAGCCAGACCCGGCCAACCTGCTGTATATGCAAACCCGCAGCGGTGAAATTATTATTGAACTGGCTCCCGCTTTTGCCCCCAAACACATCGCCAACATTCGCACGATGGTCAAGGAACGTTACTTCGACGGTTTGACCGTTACCCGCTCTCAGGACAACTATGTAGCCCAGTGGGGCAACCCGGACTCTGAAAACCCCAACGCAATCAAAAACCTTGGTTCCGCAAAAACGTCGCTGAAGGCCGAGATATTCAAGCCCCTGAAAGGTAACGAAATTGCCCCCATTGAAAGCCGGGATGCCTACGCCGACTACGTGGGCTTCAGCCACGGATTCCCCGTTGGCTACGACGACAAGCGCTACTGGATGCTGCACTGCTATGGCATTGTGGGTGTTAGCAGGAATACCGATCTCGACAGCGGAGACGGCTCATCCCTGTATGCGGTTACCGGCCACGCACCGAGGCACCTGGACAAAAACCTGACCTTGGTAGGACGCGTTATTTGGGGTATGGAACACCTATCCAGCCTGCCACGCGGTACGGGTAATCTGGGGTTTTATGAAACCGCTGAAGAACAAGAACCAATTATCAGTGTGCGTCTGGGCAGTGAGATAAAAGAAGCTGAGCGAACTCGGTTAAAGGTGATGCGTACCGATACCGAAGCCTTCCAACGCTGGGTACAATCCCGCCGCTACCGCAGTCATGAATTCTTCCACGATCCGACAGGGCGTATTGGCATTGGCAATATTATTCCGCCGGTGGAAATTCAATAAAGGACGGCCTTCGGCCTACAGTTTACAGGACGGTGGCTACGCCACCTACAGGTCGCGGGCAAAGCCCGCTACAGGTTAGGGGGCGTTCTCAATTAGTGAGCTGTTGCTGCTGGAGCCCATTTTGGCTCTCAGCTAGGCGCCGTGAGTGCTGCGTAGTCGCTCTACATGAGCGAACGGCAACACCGCTGAGGGACAAAATGGGCCCAGCCCTTCGGGTTGCGCCTGAAATGGCGCCATACTGTGTTATTCGTCGCTTATTTGCTTTTCGTTTAAAAGAAAATACCAAACCACTCTCCTCATGCCTTGTCTGGCGCCATTTCAGGCACAACAGCAATAACTCACTAATTGAGAACGCCCCCTAGCACGCCTAATAAAATCACCCTGTAAGCTCTTATTTGAGCTTTCTTTCCCCCGCATCCACCGACTGCAGTATCAGGGTGTTAATGGTCATTGGCCCAACGCCACCGGGAACCGGGGTATAGGCCGCCACGCGATCTACCAGCGGGCCCAATTCAATATCGCCCACACCGGGGGGGTGATAACCCGCATCCACCACCACGGCACCGTCTTTAACCCATTCGGCTTTAATCAGTTCCGGCACACCCACAGCGCCCACCACAATATCCGCCTGCTTGACGTGCTCTGCCAGATTTTGGGTACGGGAGTGGCAAATGGTGACGGTGGCGTTGGCGTTCAGCAGCATGGCCGCCATGGGTTTGCCCAGAATCGGGCTGCGGCCCACTACCACGGCGTGCTTGCCATTAAGGTCGATATCGTAGGCTGCCAGCAGGCGCATAATGCCCTGTGGAGTGGCAGAACCGTAGGCTGCCTCGCCCATGGCCATACGGCCAAAGCCCAGGCAGGTCACACCGTCTACGTCTTTATTGAGGGCAATGGCGTCGAAGCAGGCGCGCTCGTCAATCTGCGCTGGCACCGGGTGTTGCAACAAAATGCCATGGCAATTGGGGTTGTTATTCAACTCGTGGATTTTTGCCATTAGTTGCTCGGTGGTAGTTTGCTCCGGCATTTCCACGGCAATGGATTCCATGCCCACCCGCTTGCAGGCATTTTGTTTCATGCGCACGTAAGTGGCCGAGGCCGGATCTGCGCCCACCAAAATGGTGGCCAGAATGGGGGTATCCCCGCCCTTGGCTTTCAGGGCGGCAACGCGCTCGCTGAGTTCTGTTTCGGTTTGTTTGGCAACGGCTTTGCCGTCGAGAACAAGTGCAGTCATGTGAGGTTCCGCTGTGGAGTTGTGGGCATGGCAAGGGGCGTAATTTTCTCACGGCAACCGCCCCCTGTGAAGGGACGATTTTCTCCTCTTGAGGGCCTGTTCTGGCCGCCAACTTCCTGTATAATTGCGCGCTATTTTGGCCGGGGGCTCCTGTGTTTTTATCGGGGCAGCCGTCAACCCAGTTTCACTAACAGCACATTCGAGAATAGAAATGTCTGACTTATCCCTGTATCGCAACATCGGCATCTTCGCCCACGTAGACGCCGGTAAAACCACCACCACCGAGCGTATCCTCAAGCTCACCGGTAAAATTCACAAAACCGGTGAAGTGCACGACGGTGCCGCCACCACGGACTTTATGGAACAGGAAGCCGAACGTGGCATCACCATTCAGTCTGCGGCCACCACCTGTTTCTGGAACGACCACCGCATGAACATCATCGACACCCCGGGGCACGTTGACTTCACCGTTGAAGTGTACCGTTCCCTGAAAGTGCTCGATGGCGGCGTTGGCGTATTCTGTGGCTCTGGCGGTGTTGAGCCCCAGTCCGAAACCAACTGGCGCTACGCCAACGAATCCGAAGTGGCTCGTATCATCTTTGTCAACAAGCTGGACCGCATGGGCGCCGACTTCTACCGCGTTGTTGAACAGGTGAAGAAAGTGTTGGGCGCCAACCCGCTGGTGATGACCCTGCCAATCGGCATCGAAGACGACTTCAAAGGCGTTGTTGACGTACTGAGCCAGAAAGCCTACATCTGGGACGATTCCGGGCAGCCGGAAAACTACGAAGTCACTGACATCCCCGCCGAAATGGTGGACGACGCCGCCATGTACCGCGAGCAACTGATCGAAACTGCCGTAGAAATGGACGACGACCTGATGATGGCCTACATGGAAGGTGAAGAGCCCTCCATCGACGACATCAAGCGCTGCATCCGCGAAGGCACCCGCACCCTGGCGTTCTTCCCCACCTACTGTGGTTCTGCGTTCAAGAACAAAGGCATTCAGCTGGTGCTGGACGCAGTGGTTGACTACCTGCCAAGCCCCACCGAAGTAGACGCCCAGCCGCTCACCGACGAAGAAGGCGAGCCCACTGGCGAAGTGGCTACCGTATCCAAAGAAGAACCCCTGCGCGCCCTGGCGTTCAAGATCATGGACGACCGTTTTGGCGCCCTGACCTTTATTCGCATTTACTCCGGCGTGATGAACAAGGGCGACACGGTGCTGAACAGTTACACCGGTAAAACCGAGCGCATCGGCCGCATGGTGGAAATGCACGCCGACGACCGCACCGAACTGAGTAGCGCCCAGGCCGGTGACATTATCGCTGTTGTCGGTATGAAGAACGTGCAAACCGGCCACACCCTGTGTGACCCGAAAGCCCCTTGTACTCTGGAGCCCATGGTCTTCCCGGACCCGGTAATCTCCATTGCGGTATCTCCGAAAGACAAGAGCTCCACCGAAAAAATGGGCGTTGCCATCGGTAAAATGGTGGCCGAAGACCCCTCCTTCCAGGTGGAAACCGACGAAGATTCCGGCGAAACCATCCTCAAAGGTATGGGCGAGCTGCACCTGGATATTAAAGTGGATATCCTCAAGCGCACCTACGGTGTGGAGCTGGAAGTGGGCCAACCACAGGTTGCCTACCGCGAAACCATTACCCAGCTGATCGAAGACAGCTACACCCACAAGAAGCAGTCTGGTGGTTCCGGTCAGTTCGGTAAAATCGACTACCGCATCAAGCCCGGCGAGCCCGGCTCCGGCTTCCAGTTCGAATCCACGGTTGTGGGCGGTAACGTACCTAAGGAATTCTTCCCGGCTATCGAGAAGGGCTTTAAAGGCATGATGGAAACCGGCCCGCTGGCCAGCTTCCCGGTGCTGGACGTTGAAATCGAGCTGTTCGACGGTGGCTTCCACGCCGTTGACTCCTCAGCAGTGGCCTTCGAAATCGCCGCCAAAGGCGCGTTCCGTCAGTCCATGCCCAAAGCCGGCCCGCAACTGATCGAGCCGATCATGAAGGTGGACGTGTTCACCCCGGAAGATCACGTAGGTGATGTTATCGGCGACCTGAACCGTCGTCGCGGCATGATCAAAGACCAGGAGCCCGGCACCACTGGCGTTCGCATCAAAGCCGACGTACCGCTGGCAGAAATGTTCGGCTACATTGGCCACCTGCGCACCATGACCTCTGGCCGCGGCCAGTTCTCCATGGAATTCAGCCACTACCTGCCCTGCCCGCAGAACGTAGCTGAAGAAGTAATCGCCAAAGAGAAAGAGCGTCAGGAAGCCAAGAAGTAAATCTTCTTAAATCCTGAAACGCAAAACCCCGGCAGTGCAAGCTGCCGGGGTTTTTGTTTTTAGATAAGTTAGATGAACAAGGAAATGATCGTACCGATAACAGCACCAATCAACACACCTTTGGCAATTATTTTATAGGAAAATATGGGGTGGCTGACGGGGATCGAACCCGCGACAACAGGAATCACAATCCTGGACTCTACCAACTGAGCTACAGCCACCGTAGAGATTTGCAGCATTACGCCGACAACTTTGACCAAATATGGCACGCCCGGCAGGATTCGAACCTGCGACCATCCGCTTAGAAGGCGGATGCTCTATCCAGCTGAGCTACGGGCGCTCAACACATTTACTGCCGGACACTCCCAAAGGAATGAATTGGTCGGGGTAGAGAGATTCGAACTCCCGACATCCTGCTCCCAAAGCAGGCGCGCTACCAGACTGCGCTATACCCCGACAAACTCCTTACAACCGCTGACGTAAAGCACATCCGGGGCCGTTTCAGGAAGGTGCGCATAATACTGATGCAACTATCTGCCGTCAATCAAATTATTGGCCCAAACAGGTGTCTATGTAACAGCGACTTTACCACTTTGTGACATGATAACTGTTACGGTAAAAAGCTATTAATCCGGCAATACAAAAGGCGTCCTGCCTTTTGTATTGGCGCTCAATAACTTTCACATAAAAGAAAGTAACGCACTTGCGCGGAAGTGCTTGATTTTATTGAGCTCGCGCTGACTGCACCAGCGGCGGCACATCCTTGCGCCGCATTATTAAACGCAACCTGTAAGGTTGCCGGTTTAACATCAAAGGAACACTTATGCTCGCGCAACGACTGGTTGCCCACCGCGGTTTTCAGCACCACTATCCGGAGAACACCCTGGCCTCAATCGAGGGGGCGATTGCTGCCGGAGCCTTGAATATTGAGCTGGATGTGCTGTTCAGTAAAGACGGCGAGGCAGTGATCTACCACGACAGCAATCTGCTGCGGGTCAGCGGCGTGGATAAAGAGCTGCACCACCTGACCCTTGATCAGCTTGTTCAACTGCCCGCCAATGAATCGGAGCGCTTTGGAGCCCGGTTCGACAATGAACGGATTGCCCCCCTGTCTGCCCTGCTGCCAATCATGCTCGCACACTCCAATGTGCGCTTTTTTGTAGAGGCCAAGCGCAGCGGTCTGGCCTTTGTGGGGGTTGACGCGGCCCTCGACAAATTGACTGCTCTGCTCGCTCCGGCCCAGACACAAGTGGTGTTGATCAGCTTCCATAAAGAATTTGCGGCGGCGGCGCAGCAAAGGGGCTGGCAGGCAGGCGTGGTGCTGGAAGGCTGGGAAGACTTGCAACATCCCCTGGTGAAACAACTGTCCCAAGGCCATGTGTTTTGCAACCAGCGGCATATTCCTGCGGATGCCGATTTGGAGTCATTGAGCAGCACTCTGGTGGTGTACGAAATCGGCAACCCCCAAAGGGCTATTGACTGGTTACGCAGGGGGGCAGATATGGTGGAAACCTTTAATATTGGCGGCTTGTTAACCGACAACCCATGAAACCACTGGACTCTCTTTTGTCACAAAACAGTCTATTCGATGTCACCATTATCGGTGGCGGCATACAGGGCGCGGGTGTAGCTCAGGCTGCTGCCGCTGCAGGCTATTCTGTCCTGCTTCTGGAGCGGGGCGATATAGGTAATGGCACTTCCAGCAAATCCAGCAAATTGATTCACGGTGGCTTGCGTTATCTGGAAAGTGGCCAGCTTCGCCTGGTATGGGAGAGTCTCAAGGAACGGGAGCTGTTGCTGAAGTTGGCCCCGGGGCTGGTACATCGGCAGCATTTTCATATCCCCCTGTACCGCACATCCAAGCGCAAAAGCTGGCAGTTACGCCTGGGTTTATTCCTTTATTATCTGCTGGCCGGTGGCGGCAGTGACAACCGCTTTCGGCACTTTCCCGGAAAAAACTTGAGCCGCTTTGATGAGCTTGAACGAAACGAGCTAACCGATATTTTTCGCTACAGTGATGCACAAACCGACGACCAGGCACTGACCCGGGCGGTTGCCCACTCCGCCGAACAGTTGGGTGCCAATCTGTTGTGCCAGACACGGCTGAAGAAAGCCCAGTGGCACGACGGCAATTACCTGATTGATGCGCAGGTTGAAGGGAACAACCGGCGTTTTAAAAGCCGTTGCCTGGTGAACACTGCCGGCCCCTGGGTGAATCTGGTGGCCAACGCCATTCAACCCAAGCCCCCTGCCCTGGATGTGGAGCTGGTACAGGGCACCCACCTGTTGTATTCAACGCCGTTTACAGAGCATTGCTATTACCTGGAGGCCCCTCAGGATGGCCGGGTAGTATTTGTTCTGCCCTGGCAGGGACAAACATTGGTGGGTACTACGGAAACCCTGTTTCGTGGTCACCCGGACGAATGCCAGCCGCTGCAAGAAGAAGTCGACTACCTGAAAGCCGTGATCGCCCACTACTTTCCCGAAAACACCCAGGAGCCCAGCGGTCAGTTTGCCGGCTTGCGGGTGTTGCCCAAAGCACAGGGGGCGGCGTTTTCAAGAAGTCGGGAAGTTCAATTGGTGACTGCGGGCAATTACCTGGCCCTGTATGGCGGCAAACTCACTGGCTATCGCGCCACCGCCCAGCGAGTGATTCCGCATTTGGAACGTATGCTGGGGTTGCGAAACCGGGTGGCGGATACGTCTGAATTACCTTTGCCGCGAGAACAGCCAGAAGATAAAGACTCCTGAGCCTTATTGCTGCACTTTGGCAAGTAACTCGACGGCACTATCCACAATTAACGGCTGTTGTTGCAAGTGGGTAAAGTGGCCGGACTTTTTCAGTTCTATTACCGTCAGGTTGGGGTTGTGGGCCTGCACTTTTCGAATAAACGGTATGTTTTTTTTACTCACCAGAAAATCTTTGTGGCCATGAATCATGGTGGTTGGAATGTTCAGCTGTTCCCAGCGCCCGTTCATTTCCGTCAGGTGTTTTTCCAAAACCAGCATTTCCCGGTTGGCCTTGCGCAGTGGCTCGCCAATCAAAGGTTTTACCAAACGCCATTTTGCTACCCGGTGATGTGTGCGGGGTTTGCCCAGCTCCGGGTTATAGGTGCCCGACAACAACAGCAGGCCGTCGACCAGTTGGGGGAAGTCCGCCGCAACCCGGGGAGCGAGGGAGGCGCCCAGCGAATGGCCCACAACGATGATCGGTCCCGCCGGGTTTTGCTCCCGCAACTGTTGCAACAATAATCCTATCTGGCTTGCCTGATAAGAAAACGCCAACGGCGAATGGCCATCACTCGCCGTAGATTGCCCCCAGCCCGGGCGGTCAATGGAAATCACCTGAAAGCGGCTGCGCAATTGTGGCTCGATCATCAGGGCAGACATATCTGACCAGCTGCCCGGTGTGCCGTGAATCAGCACCAGTGCCGGCAGCTGTGAATCGCCAGCACTGGCATAGTGGAGAGTTCCCTGGGGGCTTTCGATACGGTCAAAGTGAATATCGCTGTTGCCAGCGATATGTTGGTTGAACTGTTGGCGGTGTTCGCGAAACACCTTGAAGGTCGAGCAGGCAGATACCAGTGTGGCCAGAGCCAACAACGTCAATGCCAGTAAAAGGTATCTGCTCATGGAAAATGTATTCCTCCAACAACCCGCCATCGAGCGCGAAGTCCTCTGCCACAACGGTCAAGATTGCCGCGTCGCCTGTGGCTCCTCGCAATGACAGGTTATTTTTACCCTCGTCATTGCGAGCGCAGCGAAGCAATCTCAAACCAGTGATGCCCACTCAGGAATAAAAACGATTCCCGCTGAGCTTCTGCCACCACCGCAGCAAGCCCCTTTCTACGCCCTGTTCTGCCGCCAGACCCAGCTTTTCCTGAATATTCTTCTTTTGTACAAAGGACACTTCGTACAAATCCGCATCCGCCATTTGGCCACTGAGATATTCATCACTGGTCACCACTTCATCCACCAGTCCCAACGCCTGAGCTTTGCTTCCCAGCCATACTTCGCCGGTGGCTACCTGCTCTATATCCAGGTCGGGGCGACGCTCTGCCACATAGCTCTTGAACTGCTGGTGAATCTCCTCCAGGTCCTGACGAAATTTTTGCCGGTCTTCATCGGTGTTTTCGCCCAGCATGGTAAGGGTGCGCTTGAAGTCACCGGCGGTGTGCTGCTCAAATTCGACATCGTGTTTTTTGAGAAGTTTATTAAAGTTGGGCAACTGCCCGATAACACCGATGGAACCGATCATGGCAAAGGGGGCACTGAGTATGCGGTCGCCCACGCAAGCCATCATGTAACCACCACTGGCGGCCACTTCGTCGACGCAGATAGTCAGGGGGATGGACTTTTTGCGAATACGATCCAGCTGGCTGGCCGCCAGACCATAGCTGTGTACCGCGCCGCCGGGACTTTGCAGCTTCAACACCACTTCGTCTTTGTCGGTGGCTTCTGCCAGTACAGCGGTAATACTCTGGCGCAACTGGGAAACCGCCGATGCTTGAATATCACCATCAAAAGCCAGTACAAACACCCGCTTGCGGGCTTCTGGTTCGCCGTCTTTTTGCGCCTGTTTTTGCTTTTTCTGTTTGTCTTTGTCGGCTTTCTTCTGCTTTTTGCGCTCGGCTTTTTGTTGCTCCGGGTCGAGCACAGCGTCTTTCACCACATGGTGCATCTGCTCGGCAAATTCATTCAACGGCAATACTTCGATATGACCTTTGTCACCTTTGCGGTGGCGCTGCCCCAAATTGCTGATTATGCCGACGATAAGGGCAACCACCACCACAAAGGTGATTGCCTTGGCCAGAAACAGGCCGTATTCCATCAAAAATTCCAACACAGTTCTCCAACAGCTCTGTACAAACAAGCGGCGCAGTATAGCTTATTTACTGCAACGACTGACAAAGCCTCGAATCAACTGCCCGGACAAGGTGTGCTGATTGGGGTGTGGCGGCAGGTCGCTGTAGTGAAACCAATCTGCCTCGACAATTTCTATGCCGTCCGGAGTGATGTCGCCATGGTCGTATTCGGCGTAAAATCCCAGCATCAACTGACCGGGAAAGGGCCAGTACTGACTGGAAAAATAGCGTAATCCGCTTACCGATACCCCCACTTCTTCCTGTACCTCCCTGCACACGGTCTGTTCCACCTGCTCCCCCGGCTCCACGTACCCCGCCAGGCAGGTAAAGTAGTCACCGCGCCCCCCATGGCGGGCCAGCAGGCACTGGTCGCCACGGGTTACCAACATAATGGCGCAGGGTGACAGGCGCGGATAACAGGAGTGCTGACAGCGCTCGCAGTGCATGGCGTGCTCGCCATCCAGTTGGCGGGTTTTGCTGCCACAGCGCCCGCAGTAACGGTGTTCTTTATAACTGTCCAGCAACTGTACCGCCCTGCCAGCCAAGGCAAACAGCGCCTCCCCTTGCTCCAGCAATGAACGCAACGGCAACAGCTCCGCACCTGCCGCCACCATTTTCTCAGCCACCGGCTCACTCAATTCAATGGCGTGGCAATGCTGCCCCTGATATTCACCAACGGTTATCTGCTTTTCCTGTTGTAAAACCCAGGGCCGGGCATCTGCCGTTGACCATAAAGGTCTGCCACTGCTGCAGGCGGGCGCAATAATGTGCTTTTCGCAGACAAGTAAAAAACAAGTAGCTGGCTTAGTTGTGGTCATTATTTCGCTTTTCCCCTAATCAAAGGTGGAGAGCTGCTTCACTGAACAGCTTTTTAAAAGTATTTTTAACAATCTGCTGGCTGCAATGCCTGGCTGTCAGTATAATTCGCGCGCCAAAAATCCCCTCCACTATACAACCTGTCCAGGCTACCAAATGAAAATTCTTTTCACTGCCCTCATTACCCTGCTGTTTCCCGGTATGGCCATGGCCTCTGGTGAAGCCCCCGCCGCATTGGGTCTCACCGATCACTGGATAGGCTATACGGCAATTGTTATTTTTGCCATTGCCTATACTTTTGTCATTTTTGAGGAACAGATACACCTGCGCAAGTCGAAGCCCGTGCTGGTTGCGGCCGGCATTATATGGATTCTGATTGCTGCCTACTGCTATTACGGCATTGGCGATCACCACCTGGCGTCCATTGCCATTCGCCACAATTTTCTGGAATACGCCGAGCTGTTTTTCTTTCTGTTGGTGGCCATGACCTACATTAATGCCATGCTGGAGCGCAATGTGTTCGACGCCCTGCGGGACTGGTTAGTGGTTAAAGGCTTTTCCTACAAAGCGCTGTTTTGGCTAACCGGTATACTGGCGTTCTGTATTTCCCCTATCGCCGATAACCTGACCACTGCCCTGATTATGTGCGCGGTGGTACTGGCGGTGGGCCAGGGGCAACCGAAATTTGTTGCTATTGCCTGTATCAATATTGTGGTGGCTGCCAACGCCGGTGGTGCCTTCAGCCCCTTTGGTGACATCACCACGCTGATGGTGTGGCAGAAAGGCGTGGTGCCTTTCGGACAGTTCTTTTATCTGGTGATCCCGTCTATTGTAAATTTTGCCGTGCCTGCCGCGATCATGCATTTTGCCTTGCCCAACGGCAGCCCAAGCTCTGCCCAGGAGGGCATCACCGCCATCAAATTTGGCGGCATGGGTATCTGTGTATTGTTTATTTTCACCATTGCCACTGCGGTTTGCTTTCACAACTACCTGGAGCTGCCACCGGTATACGGCATGATGTTTGGTTTGGGTTACCTGAAACTGTATGGCTTCTTCATCAAGAAAAAAGAAAAACTGCCGGTGGATATTACCAATACACCGGGAGCCCAGGGCGGCCAGTCCGAAGACAGCGAGCACGGCTTCGATGTATTCAGCAAAGTCGCCCGCTCAGAATGGGATACCCTGTTCTTCTTCTACGGCGTGATTCTGGCGGTGGGTGGCCTGGGCTATATTGGCTACCTGGCACTGGCTTCGGAGTTCTTCTACAACGACCTGGGTGCCACCAACGCCAACATTATTGTCGGCTTCGCCTCTGCTATTGTGGACAACATTCCAGTGATGTTTGCGGTACTGACCATGATGCCGGAGATGGATTTGTTCCAGTGGCTGCTGGTTACACTCACTGCTGGTGTTGGCGGCAGTCTGCTGTCAGTAGGTTCCGCAGCCGGTGTTGCCCTGATGGGCCAGGCCCGTGGTCAGTACACCTTTTTCAGCCATCTGAAATGGAGCTGGGCCATCGCCCTGGGTTACGCGGCCAGTATCTGGGCGCACTTTTTGGTAAACGGTGGTTTGCAAGGGGTTCCGGTTTAAGGCGACAGCCTACAGGAGACAGGGCGCAGGCTGCGCCTGCTTACAGAATGGGTTTTGCCTTCTGTTTTCTGTCACCTGTCCCCTGCAAGCCAAATACAGCTACCTGAAGATTTCTGAATTGCCTCCAGCTTGCGCTGGTGCTCTGCCAGCTCTGCTTCGCTGGCAGCAATAACAGCCAGTGGCGGGCGATTGCTGTCCAGGCGGCGTATCTGCTGTTCGCCTGATTGAGCGGTGCTGCCGCCCTTGCCTCCAAGCCCCAGGGTAACCTGGCCACCGGTCATGGCCAGGTACACTTCCGCCAGAATCTCCGCATCCAGCAGTGCGCCGTGCAGCTCTCGGTGAGCATTGTTGATGTGATAGCGCTTGCACAGCGCATCCAGGTTGTTCTTCTGCCCGGGGTGCTTCTGGCGGGCCATCACCAGAGTGTCCACCACCGTGCAGTAGTCGCGGGTCTTTTTGTATTTGCCTTTCAGCTTGCCGAATTCATGGTCCATAAAGCCCACATCAAAGGGGGCGTTGTGGATAACCAGTTCGGCGCCATCGATAAACTCCAGAAACTCTTGAGCTACCTGGGCATACAGGGGTTTGTCCGCCAGAAACTCGTTGGAAATACCGTGTACTTCAAACGCCCCCTGATCCACTTCCCGCTCCGGGTTGATGTATTGGTGATAGTGTTTGCCGGTGAGCTTGCGATCCACCAGTTCCACACAGCCGATCTCAATAATGCGGTGATCCTGGGAAATTTCGATACCGGTGGTTTCGGTATCCAGTACGACTTGTCTCATGTACAAAGTTCCTTTGGTAAGAATGCAATCCGAGTCGCAGCAAAACCCAGGCTATTCCACTTATATTAAACCGGCAACCTTACAGGTTGCATTTGATAATGCGACACAGGGATGTACCGCCGCTGGCTTAGCCAGCGCAAGTTCAATACAAAAGGCAGGACGCCTTGTGTATTGCCGGGTTAATAGTATCGTCATCGCGAGCGCAGCGCGGCGATCTCGAGCAGCGCACTCCGATGTCACGAGATTGCCACAGTCGCTTCGCTCCTTCGCAATGACGACTACTAATCACAACTCATCAATGCCGCGATTGGCCAGTTGATCGGCGATTTCATTTTCCCGGTGACCACTGTGTCCCTTCACCCAGCGCCAGTCGACCTGATGGCGGCTGGCCTGCTGATCCAGCAGTTGCCACAAATCCTGGTTTTTTACCGGTTGCTTGCTGGCGGTTTTCCAGCCTTTGCGCTTCCAGCCTTCCAGCCAGTTGGTAATGCCCTGGCGCACATACTGGGAGTCGGTGGTCAACACCACCTCACAGGGGCGGCTCAATGCTTCCAGGCCGCGTATGGCAGCCATCAACTCCATGCGATTGTTGGTGGTATCGGGCTCGCCACCGTAAAGTTCTTTCTCCACATCGCCGTAACGCAGTAATGCACCCCAACCTCCGGGGCCTGGATTGCCGCGGCAGGCGCCGTCGGTAAACACTTCAACTGTCTTCATAATTTTCTACAACGGCCACGCGCTGTTCCGGTGCTGGCACCCTGTGATGCTGCCAGCCGAGATTGGGCACTTTGAGATTTTTTAACAAATCCGCTTTCGGCGGAATCACTTTGGCCACCTGCTTGCGGGCCACTATGGTGTAAAAAGCCCCACCGGGAAGGCCCAGGCCGTAGCCCCAACGACGTAGCCAGGTACTGTCGCTGTGCTCCTGCAAAGACCCAAAGCCGCCCCGTTTTACCGCAACCGGTTTAAAGCTGAGCAGCCGCAACCAGTCAATCGTCCGCCCCAACCGCAGGGAGTGGTGGCGATACAGCGGGAACTTGCTGAATAGCGCCATTGGCCACTTCAGCAGCCCGCGCACACTGAACGGGTTGAGTACAAACAGCACAATATGCCCGCCGGGAGCCACCACTCTGGCCATTTCGTTAAGTACCATGTGCGGCTTGGGGGAAAACTCCAGAATATGATGGGCAATCACCGTTTCAATGGTGTCACTGGGCAACGGCAATGCCGTCAACTCCGCCACCGCTCCAGCAGCGCGGCTGGTTGTCGGACTCAGGGTGAAACGGTGCAGGTTATCGAATTGTTCCAACAAACTGCCTTGCGGAGACAAACCCAGCTCCATCATGTGATAGCCATGCAGATGGGGCAAACGAGCCAACAGCTCCCGCTCTTTTCCCAGCAGGTATTCACCGGCAGGGGTTGTCAACCACTGTTGCAACACATGCTGTGATTCCGCCAACGGGTAGGGGCGGAAATATTTTGCTAGCTGTTTTTGCACCCGGTACTCTGTGACTCAACAAGAAGGGGCTGATAAACTACCATTTTTGCCAGTAGCTGTTAACCGATGTTTGACATTCACCCCATCCCTGCCTTTGACGACAACTATATCTGGGTTATCCAGCCCGAAAACAGCGATGCCGTAGCTGTTGTGGACCCGGGTGATGCCCAGCCGGTGCTTGAATACCTGCAGTCTCAACAACTCGACTTGGCAGCCATTTTTATCACGCATCACCACTGGGACCACACCGGTGGTATCGACACCCTGCTCAGCCACTACAGAGTTCCTGTTTATGGGCCTGACAACCCCAAAATACCCCGGATTACCCAACCTTTAAAAAATGGCGACCGTGTAAGTTTTGCTAACGGCAGCTTTGAGGTTATCGAGGTGCCGGGGCACACTCTGGACCATATCGCTTACTTTATCGATACAGCCACTCCACTGCTGTTTTGTGGCGACACCTTGTTTGCCGCAGGCTGTGGCCGCCTGTTTGAAGGCACAGCAGAGCAGATGCATCAATCCCTGCAACGGCTGGCAGCGCTGCCGGAGCATACTCAGGTGTATTGCACTCACGAGTACACACTGGCCAATATGCAATTTGCCCTGGCCGCTGAGCCGGACAATACACAGCTGGCCCAACGCCTGGCGCACTGCCAGCAGTTGCGCCAACAGGCTCAACCGACCTTGCCGACTACCATCGGCCTGGAAAAATTGACCAACCCGTTTTTGCGCTGCAGTATAGGCAGCCTTCAACGGCGGGCCTGTGAGCACAGCAATGTAAAAACCGTGGATGAAGTGGAAACATTTGCGCTACTTCGCAAATGGAAGGATGGGTTCGTGACACAACGGCCCTCTGTGCTATAAATGCCTAACAGTCGCTATAAAAACAAAAACTTATGGATTCTTTCTCATAATGCGCATTAAGCCTATCGCCCTTGTTGTTGCCGCTGTGATCAGCACCGGCTGCAGCCAGCTCAAGCCGAGCAAACAGGCGCAAACTCCTGTGCAGCCCACCCTGCCCCAGGCCATCTCCCTTGCCGAGCTGGTGCCTACCCTTACCCTGCCGGAAATGCCGGTGGAGCCAGAAAAAAATTCAGTAGAAGCTCCCGCAGAAGAAGTGGATTTGCTGGCCCGGTTGCGGGCCGGTATGACCATGGTGGCAAAGCATCAGGACCCGCGCATCGACAAACAGGAAAAGTGGTACGCCTCCCACCCCTCGTATTTTGACCGGGTGCTGAAACGCTCGGAACGCTACCTGTACCACATTGTCGGCGAAGTGGAAGCCCGCAACATGCCCATGGAGCTGGCGCTGTTACCGGCCGTGGAAAGCGCCTTCGACCCGTTCGCCTACTCCCACAGTCACGCCGCTGGGTTGTGGCAGTTTATTCCCGGCACTGCCAAACGTTTTGGCCTGCAACGGGACTGGTGGCAGGATGGCCGCCGGGACGTTACCGAATCCACCCGCGCGGCGCTGGAATATCTGGACTATCTGAACGGCCTGTTCGACGGCGACTGGCTGCTGGCACTGGCTGCCTACAACAGTGGCGAGGGCACCGTAAAACGCGCCATCAAGCGCAATGCCAGAGCCGGTAAAGGCACTGACTTCTGGTCGCTCAAGCTGCCCAGGGAAACACGGGCCTATGTGCCGCAGCTGCTGGCGCTGTCTCGCATTATCGCCAATCCTGAAGCACACAAATTGACTCTGGTTGAAATCGCCAACGAACCCTACTTTGGTGAAGTCAGCTTCGGTGCCCAGATGGATCTGGAGCAGGCCGCGCTGATGGCCGGCATTGGCAGCGAAGAACTGTACCGCCTCAACCCGGCCTATAACCGCCTCAGCACCGCTCCCGGAAGTGATCAGCGGCTGCTGTTACCGGTTGCCGCAGTCGAACGCTTTGAGGAAGCCATTGCCCGGGTACCCAAAGAACAATGGCTGGCCACCCGTGAGTACCGGGTTAAGTCCGGCGATATTCTCGGGCGCATTGCCAAAAAACACAAAGTGACCGTGGCTGACCTGAAAAGGGAGAACAACCTGAAATCCGACCGACTCAGCATCGGCCAGGTATTGCGCATTCCCGGCGCGGGTGTGACACCTATCCAGACCCGTCACAGCTATTACACGGTGGCTTCCGGCGATTCCCTGTGGCAAATTGCCCGCAGCCACAAGGTAAGCGTGAAAAATCTGCGCGCCTGGAATAACCTGGCGCCGAACGAGTATTTAAAACCTGGCCAGCAGCTTCAGGTCAGCAGCTACAAGCCGGTGATTCGCACCACCAACCGCAAGTTAAACTATCGGGTAAAGCGCGGGGACTCCCTGTCCCGTATTGCCAGCCACTTTAATGTGCGTGTCAAAGATATTTTGTCCTGGAACAAACTCAACCCCGGCAAATACCTGCAACCGGGCCAGAAGCTCACACTGTTTGTGGATATCCGGGGTATTTGAGTTGGACGTTGGACGTTGGACGTTGGACGTTGGACGTTGGACAAGGAGCATGTAGGTGACAAGCCAACTTCGTCAAACGTCGAACTTCAAACGTCCAAACCAAAAAAGCCCAGGCATTTACCCGGGCTTTTTTGTACTGCATCAACGATGCTTTTAATTCGACAACTGATCCAGAATCCGTTTTTGATAGGCGGCAAAGCTGCGAGTGGACGAGGTTTGCTTTAACGTATTGCTCACTGATTGGCGCTGGCTGACAGGTAATTTGCTCACATCCGGATAGTGGATAGCGTCCAGCTGTATCAGGATGTAATCACCGCCGCCACTGGTGACGCTGTCTACCCTGGCGGCTCCCTCGGCGGGTGCCATCATGGTAAAGGCGTGATTGCGCGCGGTGGCGTCTACGTTGCCGCCAGAGCGCGGCGTATTCAGGCCCACCTGCCATTCCAGCTGCTCGGCCTTGGCCACCGCCTCGATGCTTTCCCCGGCGATGACGCGGGCTTTCAGGGCGTTGCCTCGGGATATTACCTGTTCACTGGCACGTTCCTGCTTCAGCTCGGCCAACAGTTCATCTTTCACTTCTTCCAGAGTCTGGGTGCGAGCGGGGATTTTCTCTTTCAGTTTTACCACCACTGCGCGCTCACCGGGAACCAGTTCCTGTACGTCACTGCTAAAACCGTCTTTGTACACCGGGTCGCCAAAGGCGGCGGAAGCGATGGCCGGTTCAGCGGCAATACCGCTGCCACCTGTGCGAGCAAAGGGTTGGGAGAGTTTCATGTCCAAGTTTAATTCGACAGCTACTTTTTGCAGGCTATCATCACCAAACGTGTCGTAGGCCGCCTCCTTGAGTTTACCCAACAAAGCGGCGAACTGGGTTTCCGCCAGCTCTCGCTTGATTTCCTCAGCAATACGCTGTTGCTGGGCTTCAAAGGTAGGCAATTCAACCTGTTGCAGGTCGGTGACCGTCACCAGGTGATAACCCATATCGGTTTTTACCGGCGCAGACACCTGATTCAATTTCAGGGCTGCCGCTGCAGCGGACAGTTCAGCGGGCAGAATGGCCGGGTCAATAAAGCCCAAGTCACCACCCAGGTTGGCGGTACCAGCGTCCTGTGACTGAGCTTTGGCCAGCTCGTCAAAGGCGCCACCGGCATCCAGTTTGCTTTTGATGTCGGCAATCAATTGCTGCTGTTCTTGATCGCTACCCTGGTTAATCAGAATATGGGACAGTCGGCGTTGCTGATCATCATTGTTGCCTGCTTGGGCAACTTCTTCCTCATAGCGCTGGCGTACTTCATCTTCCGATGCAACCTGCCTGGCCGCCAGCTCCTCAAGGTTTAATTCAATGTATTCCACCACCAGCTGCTCCGGAATTTGCAGCTGTTGTTTGGATGCGTCGTAGCGCTGCTGCAGACTTTCCTGGTCGATCTCCACGCTGTCCAGAGTAGCCGCAACAGGCACAGTCAGATAGTAAAAATCACGGGTTTGCTCGGATACCGCAGCACCCTCCTCAACCTCCAGGGGGCTGACAAAGTCGCTGTTTACCAGGCCCTGTGCAAACTGCCCTGCCAGCATTTGCCGTTCCATGTCCCCCACAAATGACGATGGTGTATAGCCAGCACGTTGCAACACGAAAACATACTGGTCGGGATCAAACTTGCCATCGACCTGAAAGGCAGGCTCGCTGCGCAGGTTGTCATTGATGGCTTTACGTGACACCACCATACCGCCCTCCTGAGCAGCATCCTGAAGGCCAATACGGGTAATGATCGAGTTCAGGGCCTGCTGTTGGACCAGCTGACGAACGCCCTCTCCCATGGTTTCCAGTTGCTGTGGGTCGATACCCAGGCGCTGCACCTCTCGAGCCAGGTCGCCACTGGTAATGGCGGTGCCATTTACCTCCGTCACCTGGGGCTCATTGGAGCCAGAGGTGAAAAATTGCTCCGCACCGGTAAACACGAAGGGGATGGAAATAATGACCACGATAATCAGGCCAAAACTTTTCAGGTTGTCGCGCATGTTCTGCAGCATGACGTGCCCTTAAAACGGTTATGAAAAAATTATAGAACTCTGTAATGCAAAAAAGGTGCACCCATCGGGTACACCTTGTTGAAGCGTTGCGGTTAAAAGCCGCGTGACTTCTGTATTTAGTTGACGGCGTCTTTCAGTGCCTTGCCAGCTTTGAAGCTGGGTACATTGGCAGCGGCAATCTGGATTTCAGCGCCAGTCTGCGGGTTGCGGCCAGTGCGGGCAGCGCGGTGTTTAACAGAGAAAGTGCCAAAACCTACCAGGGAAACCTGGTCACCTTTTTTCAAGGCACCCGCTACAGCGCCAGTGGCAGCATCCAGCGCACGGCTGGCGGATGCTTTGGAGATGTCTGCCTCGGCAGCAATGGCTTCAATCAGTTCAGCTTTATTCACAAGAGTAACCCCTTTATTTTATGAAAAGTCATGAAGTTTTATAAGCAATCTTATGGCTTCATGCTTTTTGGTTAAAGGCCTACGGATGGGTAAGCCCGGTTATATTTTCTACAATCCTTTGGAGGTCTGTATACGTGTGTACAGCCGTCGACAGTAGGCGCAAATTTATACCAATAGTGGGTATGCCGGTCAAGCACATGCTGCGATTAATGTGTGCTAATGCGTCCCTCAGAGCCTGTATTTTTACTGGCCACCGGCTCACTGGCAGCAAATTCCTCGTCACTCAGAGGGGTTGGTGCCACCTGCAAGGCAATCTCCAAAACCTGGTCGACCCATTTTACCGGATGGATGTCGAGGTCCGCCTTGATGTTGTCTGGAATCTCTTTCAGGTCCCGCTCATTGTCGTGAGGAATAATCACGGTTTTGATGCCACCCCGGTGGGCCGCCAGCAGTTTTTCTTTCAGGCCACCGATTCTAAGTACTTGACCACGCAGGGTAATTTCTCCGGTCATGGCCACATCTGCCAGCACCGGAATGCCGGTCAATACGGACACAAACGCAGTGCACATGGCAACACCGGCACTGGGGCCATCCTTGGGTGTGGCCCCTTCCGGCACGTGTATGTGCAGGTCGTTTTTCTGGTGAAAATCCTTCTTGATACCCAGACCCTGGGCGCGGCCACGCACTACCGTCAGCGCCGCCTGGATGGACTCCTGCATCACATCCCCCAGGGAGCCGGTTTTGATCACGCCTCCCTTGCCGGGAACCGCAGAGGATTCAATGGTCAGCAGTTCTCCGCCCACTGAAGTCCAGGCCAAACCGGTTACCTGGCCAACCTGACTTTCTTCTTCAGCGCGGCCAAAGTCAAACTTGCGCACACCCAGCAAATCTTCCAGCTGTTGCGGGCCGACACTGGTGGATAACTCTTTGCCTTTATTGGCTTTTACATGCTCGGTTACCACCTTGCGGCACACCTTCGCCAGCTCCCTTTCCAGGCCGCGCACACCGGCCTCGCGGGTGTAGTAACGCACGATGTCTTGCAGGGCCTGTTCACCAATATCCAGCTCTGTGTCCTTGAGTCCATTGGCTTTGCGCTGTTTGGGTTCCAGGTAACGCTTGGCGATATTGATTTTTTCGTCTTCGGTGTAACCCGGTATACGAATCACTTCCATGCGGTCGAGCAGCGGCTCGGGAATGTTCATGGAATTGGAGGTACAAATAAACATCACTTCGGAGAGGTCGTAGTCCACTTCCAGATAGTGATCATTAAAATTATGGTTTTGGGCGGGGTCGAGTACCTCCAGCAACGCTGAAGCCGGATCACCGCGGTGATCCATACCCATCTTGTCGATTTCATCCAGCAGGAACAGCGGATTTTTTACTTCCGCTTTTGACATTTTCTGAATCATCTTGCCGGGCATGGAACCGATATAGGTACGGCGGTGACCGCGAATTTCCGCTTCGTCACGCACGCCGCCCAGGGCCATACGCACAAATTTTCGACCGGTGGCGCGGGCGATGGATTCCCCCAGCGAGGTTTTACCCACTCCCGGTGGCCCCACCAGGCAGAGCACAGGCCCCTTGAGCTTCTTGACCCGCTTCTGCACCGCCAGAAATTCCAGGATGCGCTCTTTCACTTCTTCCAGACCGTAGTGGTCCTCATTGAGAATACGCTCTGCCCTGGCTAGGTCGTGGCGTACTTTACTGCGCTTTTTCCAGGGCACACTGATCATCCAGTCGATATAACCGCGCAGTATCGACGCCTCCGCAGACATGGGCGACATCAGTTTTAATTTGTTCAATTCCGCTTCGGTCTTCTCCAACGCGGCCTTTGGCATGCCCGCCTGCTTGATCTTGCCTTCCAGCTCTTCCAGCTCGTTGCCGCCATCGTCCATATCCCCCAGTTCCTTCTGGATGGCCTTCATCTGCTCGTTGAGGTAGTACTCACGCTGGCTTTTTTCCATCTGCTTTTTCACCCGGCCACGGATACGCTGCTCGATCTGGAACAGATCCACTTCCGACTCCATCAGCCCCAGCAGATGTTCGATACGGGCTTTCTCGTCGGCAACTTCCAGTACTTCCTGTTTTTGCTCCAGAGCCAGAGTCATGTGGGCAGCAATGGTGTCTGCCAGACGCCCGGCCTCGTCGATACCCGCCAGGGTGGTCACCACTTCCGAGGGGATTTTCTTGCTCTGGTTGACGTACTGTTCGAATTGGTTGATGACTGAACGCATCAACACATCCGCTTCGCGCTCGTCCATTTCCCCCACACTCATTGGCGTTACACGGGCTTGAAAGTGATCATCCCGTTCAACCACATCATCCACGGACACCCGTTCACCACCTTCCACCAGCACTTTGACGGTACCGTCCGGCAGTTTCAGCAATTGCAGGACCGTGGAAACGGTGCCCACCCGGTAGATATCGTCGGGACCCGGGTCATCGGCGGCGGCTTCTTTCTGGGCCACCAAGAGAATTTGTTTTTGCGATGCCATCGCCTGCTCGAGGGCAACGATGGACTTTTCACGCCCGACAAACAGGGGAATGACCATGTGGGGATACACCACCACATCGCGAAGGGGCAACAGAGGCAACACGTTGTTATCTGCCGGAGTATCTAGTGGTTCGTAAGTTTCCTGTCCCATTACTTATCCTCTACTACGTATGCCTTGCAATATGGGGATTATAAGGAGAGATATCAACCGGATTTCGGGGGTTTTTGTCAGTTTGGTGCCAAAGAAACGCCCGCAACCCCGGTGTGCTTTCTGTGACACGCCGTAAATCCCTCCCTGGAGGCTCGTCGCCAGCATCCCTGCTGGCCACGGTCACAGAAAGCACACCGGGCTTACAGGCTTGCATCGGAGTACCGTCATGCAATGCAGACCAGCTCGGGGTTAACCTCTGAGAGCCTGGGTGGTGCAGGACCTTTTGTGACCGCCGCCAGCAAGGATGCTGGCGACGAGTTTAGATGGAGGTATTTACAACGTGTCGCAAAAGGTCCTGCACCACCCAGGCTCGGAGCCAGATTTAAAACCTGAACCCGTGACTCCAGAGCGGCGCATAACGCAAGCTCTTGATTCCACAGCGGTTCAACTTTCTTAATCAAAGATGTACCCACTTAACCAATGGGTGAAGCTAAGATTTTTTAATTCCGCTGTGAAACCAATATCTTACGCTCTGCATCCACTCTGAAATCACGGATTCAGGTTAAAACACAAAAAATGCCAGCCAACTTTCGCTGACTGGCATTTCAGATTTGCTGCCGGGAGCGATTATTCTTCGCTACCCGCCGCCTTGGGCTGCTCCACGCTCTCGTACACCAACAGAGGTTCCGACTCACCGGAAATCACCGCCGCATCAATTACTACCTTGCACACGTCTTCCTTGGAGGGAATTTCGTACATGGTTTCCAGCAGGGTATTTTCCATTATGGAACGCAGGCCGCGGGCGCCGGTTTTGCGCTCCAGGGCTTTCTCGGCGATGGCTTCCAGGGCATCGGCGCGAATATCCAGCTCCACCCCTTCCATTTCAAACAGTGCACTGTACTGTTTGCTGAGAGAGTTTTTGGGTTCCACCAGAATGCTTACCAGTGCGTCTTTGTCCAGTTCCTCAAGAGTAGCGGTTACCGGCAGGCGACCAACAAACTCAGGGATAAGGCCAAAGCGTACCAGATCATCCGGCTCCACATCCGCCAGAGTCGCACCGATACTGATTTGCTCGTCTTTTGACTTTACTTCCGCGCTGAAACCAATACCGCCCTTCTCGGAACGATCGCGAATCACCTTCTCCAAACCGGCAAAAGCGCCGCCGCAGATAAACAGAATATTGGAAGTGTCCACTTGCAGGAATTCCTGCTGCGGGTGCTTGCGACCACCTTGGGGGGGAACCGAAGCCACCGTGCCTTCAATCAGTTTCAACAGGGCCTGCTGAACGCCTTCACCGGACACATCGCGGGTAATGGAAGGATTGTCGGATTTGCGGGAAATTTTGTCGATTTCATCGATGTAAACAATGCCGCGCTGGGCCTTTTCCACATCGTAATCGCAGCGCTGCAACAGCTTCTGAATAATGTTCTCTACATCCTCACCCACATAACCCGCTTCGGTAAGCGTGGTGGCGTCGGCAATGGTAAAGGGTACATCCAGCAACCGCGCCAGCGTGTCTGCCAGCAGGGTTTTGCCACTGCCGGTTGGCCCCACCAGCAGGATATTGCTCTTGCCCAGTTCCACTTCGCCATTGAAGCCCTTGCCATCGCTTTGCAGGCGTTTGTAGTGGTTGTATACCGCTACCGAGAGAATCTTTTTAGCGCGCTTCTGGCCAATAACGTATTGATCCAGAGAGCCGTTGATTTCCGCCGGGGTGGGCAAGTCATCGCGAACCGGCTCCCCTTCGGTTTCCTGAACTTCTTCAGAGATAATATCGTTACAAAGGTCAACACATTCGTCGCAGATGAACACCGAGGGGCCGGCAATCAGTTTGCGCACTTCGTGCTGACTTTTACCGCAGAACGAACAATACAGCAGCTTGCCGTCGTCGCCGTCGCCTGTGGTTTCTTTGGTCATAGCTTTTTCCCATGCTTGCTTGCCTTGAATATCAATTCAAAACAAGCACTTACAAAAACAACATAAAAATAATTTGATTCAGACTAGCGGCTCTACGGGCGCTTGTCCAGAACCTGATCAATCAGGCCGTACTCCATGGACTCCTGAGCGCTCATAAAGTTGTCGCGTTCGGTGTCGGCAACGATCTTGTCCAGCTCCTGACCGCTGTGTTTGGCCATGATTTCGTTGAGGCGCTGTTTCAGCTTCAGTATTTCTTCGGCCTGAATCTGGATATCTGTAGCCTGACCCTGGGCGCCGCCACTGGGTTGGTGGATCATGGTGCGGCAATTGGGCAAGCCGTAGCGTTTGCCCTCGGCACCGGCTGCCAGCAAAAAGGCACCCATGCTGGCTGCCTGACCAATGCACATGGTGCTCACATCCGGCTTGATAAACTGCATGGTGTCGTAAATAGACAGGCCAGCGGTAACGGAACCACCGGGGGAATTGATATACAGGTGAATGTCTTTGTCCGGGTTTTCCGATTCCAGAAACAGCATTTGCGCCACAATCAGGTTGGCCATATGGTCTTCCACCGGCCCCACCAGAAAAATCACCCGCTCTTTCAGCAGGCGCGAATAAATATCGTAGGAACGCTCACCCCGTGAGGTTTGCTCCACCACCATCGGCACCAGGCCGACGTTTTGTATATCCATAGAGTTGTCGCCAAAGGGAGGAACTGAATTATTTATCATTCTGTTGATCCAGGTAAGAATAACTGATTCGGCATTCTATCTCCGTTGCCTGTCAAAAGGAACGCTGCCAACCCACAAAAAAGGCGAGCCGGGTAAGCAGCTCGCCTTTTGTGCATCGCCTGGACTATCAGCCTTCGGATTCTTCCTCCGCCTGGGGCTGCTCATCCGGCTTCAGGGCGTCTTCGTAGGACACGGCCAATTCGTTCACCTTGGCCCCGTCCAGAATATGCTCCACCACCTGCTCCTCCAGAACCGCAGACTGGATGCCATCCAGCAATTGCGGATTGGCGTAGTAGTACTCAACCACCTGCTCCGGCTGTTCGTAGGTGCTGGCGATTTCATCGACCTGGGCGCGTACACGGTCGGCGTCGGCGCTGATTTCGTTGGCTTTTACCACTTCGGCAACAATCAGCCCCAGGGTAACGCGGCGCTCGGCCTGGTCTTTGAACATATCATCCGGAATGATGGAGAGGTCGATATTCTGATTCTGCCCGCCGCCATACTGCTGCAGCATTTGCTGTTTAAGACCCTGAATCTCACCGCTCACCAGTGATTTGGGCAAATCCACCTGGTGCAGCTTGGCCAGTTCTTCCATTACCCGGTTTTTGACTTTGTTGTTGACGGCGTTTTTCAGCTCGCGCTCCATATTGTTGCGCACTTCTTCGCGGAATTTTTCTTCGCCACCTTCACTGACGCCGTAACCGGCGTAGAAGTCATCGTTCAGCTCGGCCAGCTGGCGTTCAGATACTTCATTGAGGGTGATAGCAAACTCAACATCAGCGCCTTTCAGGTCTTCGGCGTGGTAGTCTTCCGGGAAGGTCAGTGAAACGGTTTTTTCTTCCCCGGCGGACAGACCAACAATGGCGTCTTCAAATCCGGGAATCATCTGCCCGGAACCGAGCACAATGTTGTAACCCTCGCCTTTGCCGCCCTCAAATTCTTCACCGTCTTTAGTGCCAGTGAAATCGATAGTCGCCTGGTCGCCATCCGCTGCGGCGCGTTCCACAACAGCCCAGCTGGACTGCTGCTCGCGCAGCACAGAAATCATCTTGTCGATATCGGCGTCGGTCACTTCCGCAACCGGCTTGTCCACTTCGATTTTGCTCAGGTCCCCCAGCGTCACTTCCGGGTACACTTCAAAGGTGGCCACATACTCCAGGTTTTCACCCTCTTCACCTTTCAGGGGTTCAAAGGAAGGCTGACCGGCAGGACGCAGCTTTTCCTGAGAAACCGCCTCGTAAAAAGACTGGCTCACCACTTCGCCCATCACTTCCTGGCGCACGTACTTGCCGTAGCGTTGTTTGACCACCTTGAAAGGCACCTTGCCCTTGCGGAAGCCGTTCATTTTGATGGTCTTGGCCTCTTTTTGCAGACGGGCGTCTACCGCGCTGTCGACGCGCTCGGCGGGTACCTCTACCGTCAGACGACGTTCAAGGCCGGAAGTTGTTTCAATGGAAACCTGCATGTTGTTCCTCTAGCGTATTGCTTTCTCATGTAAGACCCTGAGGTCCGATAAAATGGTGCGGAAGGGGGGACTTGAACCCCCACACCTTGCGGCACCAGAACCTAAATCTGGCGTGTCTACCAATTCCACCACTTCCGCGATTTACGGCAATCTGGCAGCAGACCCCCGCAAAAAAGGGGGCAGATTTTGCCACAGGCCATGGCACTGGGCAACCGCTTGATAATCCGCTAGGATTTGGGGGCAAATCAGCCTGCCGAGACAGGCAAAGTTGTGAATGTAAAAATTTGATTACAAAGGGGAAAAACATGAAACAGATAATCTGCATAACCACCGCACTCAGCCTGGCCGCACTGCTTGCTGCCTGCAGCGGCGACTCTGCCACCAGCACCCAACCTGCCGCCGAAGCACCGCAAGCGGCAGAAGCACAAACCACAGCCAACGATCTGGTTGACCAGGGCAAAACCGCTGGTGAAGAAGCCGTAGAAGCTGCGAAAGACAAAGTTGAAGAAATCAAAGATGCGGCTGAGGACAAAATGGAAGAAGTCAAAGACGCTGCGGAAGAAAAAGCCGAGGAGCTGGGTGACAAACTCAATGAGTTAGGTCATCCGCAGTAATCCACCACATGGTGGTCATAATTTATGATTTGGCGGCTAATTTCGGCCCTGCTAACGAAGGCAGCAAAGCCATAAATGAGTATGGGCCTCACAACCAACGCGGCCTTCCCCATCCGGGCACTCTCATTATTGACACCGATAGGTCAACCGAATAGATTTTGACCTCAATTTATCGGGTTACTGCGAACTTTCAGCACTATGAAGTACTGGGGTTTCCAGACCTTTGGCCGCAGGGATAGTGGCCAAAGAGCGCACAGGGAAGTGTTTACAGCGTGTCTGGAAACCTCAATAGCTCATGTTACACACGCAGGATTAGGAAAATAAATCAGTCTCTTATTCGTTATCCATCAAAACGATCCACTAATTCCAGGGATCTGGCACCGTGGATGACAGCTGCAATTTTTACTTCTTGCTCCTCCACCCAATAGATCATTCGGTAACTATAGATAAAGCATTCCCGATAGTGCTCATCGCCAAGCTCGGGCACAACTCGGCCTCGCAGTGGTAGGTGGGATAAATTCCGGGAAGCGGTTATTAGGCGCGCAACCACAGATTCTGCGTATTGCGGGGAATCTTTGGCAATGTAGCCAGCAATATCCTCGATATCTTCCAGTGCTTCTGGTGACCAGGTTACTTCATGATCCATTTATTTAGCCGTTTCTCAGCATCTTCCTGACTGATACCACCTTCGGTATCAATACGCTCCATCCCACGGCGTACTTTTTCCAATACATACAGGTGATATTGGATATCTTCGATGGTACTGTTTTCCGGCAGATTCTGGATCATTTCCTGCGCTTCTTGCTTTGCGGTCAGCATGGTCGATCTCCTATACATACACCATTATCATAACCAATACTCTTACAAGAATGAAAAGAGGCCGAAAAGCTTATTATTTTGGATTACTGCCAAACGTCCCACACACACCGTGGGCTGCTGGGGTTTCCAGACCTTTGGCCGCAGGGATAGCGGCCAAAGAACGTACAAGGAAGCATTCACAGTGTGTCTGGAAACCCCAGTGCCTCATGGTGCACACGGGAAAGCAAACTTTTAATTCAACCGCTCCACCACCGTCGTAATCCCCTGCCCCAGGCCAATACACATGGTAGATACACCCAAAGTACCACCGTGTTGCTTCATGGCTCCCAGCAAGGTGCCGGTAATGCGTGTGCCGGAACAGCCAAACGGGTGCCCCAGGGCAATGGCGCCGCCGTGCAGGTTGACCTTGTCATCCATTTTGGCCAGCAGGTCCAGATCCTTCAGTACCGGTAATGCCTGGGCCGCAAACGCCTCGTTCAATTCCACGCAGTCGATATCGTCGATTTTCAGGCCGGCGCGCTTCAATGCTTTTTTGGTAGCGGGTACCGGGCCGTAACCCATAATGGAAGGGTCTACCCCTGCCAGTGCCATGGAGCGTATGCGCGCTACCGGTTCCACACCCAGTGCCTGTGCCCGCTCTGCGGACATCACCAACATGGTAGAGGCACCGTCAGACAGCTGGGATGAAGTGCCTGCGGTGATGGTGCCGTGTTTGGGGTCAAACACCGGTCGCAATGCCGATAGCCCTTCAAAATCCGTTTCCGGGCGAATGGTTTCGTCCGCCGTCACTGAAATCAGCCCGCCTTCGGCGTTGTGACCTTCCATGGGGATAATTTCACCGTCAAACCAGCCATTTTCGGTAGCGGCAGCAGCCCGTTGGTGGGAGCGCACGCCAAACTGATCCTGCTGTTTGCGGCTGATGCCGTGTAACTTGGCCAGGTATTCTGCGGTAAAGCCCATCATATTGGCGGCCTTGGCCACCGACAGGCTCAGCGCCGGGTTGATATCCACATCGTGATCCATGGGAATGTGCCCCAGGTGCTCTACCCCACCAACCACATAAATATCACCCAGGCCCGCCATAATATTGGCCGCAGCGGTGTGCAGTGCCGACATGGATGAACCGCACAGGCGGTTCACCGTCATGCCGGTGATGGTATGTGGCAGGCGGGTGCCGAGAACAATATTGCGGGCCACGTTAAAGGCCTGCTCCCGGGTTTGCATCACACAGCCCCAGATCAGGTCGTCGATTTCATCTTCCGGCACGTTGGGGTTGCGGTCCAGCAAGCCTTCAACCAACCGGGCCGACATATCGTCTGCACGCAGGTGGCGGAAGCAGCCATTCCTGGAACGGCCCATGGCAGTACGGGCGTAATCAACAATCACCACATCGCGAGCGGATAATTCATTTGAGTTCAACGCCATGATTACGCCTCCTTCAATCCGTAGTAAGTTTTGCCACTGGCCGCCATAGCAGCCATGGCTTCAGTGGGTTGGTAAAGGGGGCCCAGTTCTGCCAGGGGCTCCGCCATTGCGCAAAAAGTATCCAGGCCAATTTCATCCAGCCAGCGGAACACACCGCCGCGGAATGGCGGGAAGCCTACGCCGTAAATCAACGCCATGTCCGCTTCTGATGGTGAGGCGACGATGCCATCTTCCAGGCAACGAACCATCTCGGTACACATGGGCACCATAAAGCGGGCAACGATTTCCTCATCGCTGAATTGCCGCGGCTCAATGGCCTGACCACCACCCAGCAAGTCATAAACAGAGTCGTCCACCAGTTTTTTCGGCTTGCCTTTTTTATCCGCCTCGTAACGGTAAAAACCGGCGCCGGTTTTTTGCCCCAGGCGTTGGGCGGCAAACAGCCGCTGTAATGGGGAATCCTCTGCACCACTCATACGATCCGGGAAGCCTTTGGACATCACACCCAGTGCGTGTACCGAGGTATCAATACCCACCACATCCAGCAAATAAGCCGGGCCCATGGGCCAGCCCCATTTTTCCAGCACCTTGTCCACCTGCTGAAAATCGGCGCCAGCCCGCAACAATGCATCAAAACCCAGCACCGACGGGAACAGCACCCGATTAACCAAAAAGCCCGGGCAATCGTTTACCACTACCGGTTTTTTGCCCAGCGCCAATACATGAGCCACTGCCGCAGCTACGGTGGCATCGGCGGTTTTTTCGCCGCGAATAATTTCCACCAGTGGCATGGCGTGCACCGGGTTAAAGAAGTGCATGCCGCAAAATTGCTCTGGCCGTTGCAGGCCTTCCGCCAACTCGGTGATGGAAATGGTGGAGGTATTGGAGGTAAGGATGGCATCGTTGCCGATTACCTGCTCCACCTCGGCCAACACCTGCTTTTTGACCTTGGGGTTTTCCACCACCGCTTCCACCACCAGATCGGCGCTGGACAGCTCCACATCGTGCAGTGTGGGATTGATGCGGGAGAGGATTTCACCGGCTTTCAGCGGCGTCAGGCGGCCTTTGGTTACCCGCTTGTTGACCAATTTATTGGCTTCCGACAAACCCAGTTCCAGGGCGGGTTGAGCAATATCTTTCATCACCACCGGCATCCCTTTCAAGGCGTGTTGATAAGAAATACCACCACCCATAATGCCGGCCCCCAGAACCCCGGCAGAGGTCACTGGCTTATCGACAGTTTTGGCCAGTTTTTTGGCCACCTTGCCCAGGTATTGGTCATTGAGAAACAGGCCAATCATCGCCCGGCACTGAGGTGTTTCACCCACCTTGGCAAAGGCTTTTGATTCTTCCACCAAAGCGCCCTCTCGATCCAAAGACGCCGCTTTTGTCATCAAATCCACCGCCACTAATGGCGCCGGATAGTGCTTGCCCGCCTTCGCCGCCACCAGTGCGCGGCAGGTGGTGGCAGCCATCTGCAGCTCCACCGCATTCAATTGCAGGCGGCCGGTTTTGCGTTTGCGGCGACTGTGGTAGTCCAACTGGCCGTCGATGGCACGCTGTAGCATCTTCAGGGCTTCGTCCCGCAGCTGCTCCGGTGCCAGTACCGCGTCAACAGCACCGTCTTTCAGCGCCTGTGGCGGGCGCTTGTGGCCGCCGCTGGCAATCCACTCAACGGCATTATCAAAACCAATCAGCCGGGGCAGACGCACGGTGCCACCCCAACCGGGGATAATGCCCAGCTTGGTTTCCGGCAACCCCACCTGCGCTTCGGTGCTCATCACCCGAAAATCGCAAGCCAGGGAACATTCAAAACCGCCACCCAGAGCAAAGCCATTAATGGCCACCAGAGTGGGAAACGGCAAATCCTCCAAAGCACTGAAGTTGTCGTTGTTCTGCCTGGAAACTGCGCGCAGGCCATCCGCATTCAACTGCGACAACTCCATAAGGTCGGCGCCGACGATAAATACCGACTTGCCACTGGTCACCAGCAACCCCTTTACGCTGGAAGCGCTTTGCAGAACTTGCAGCGCTTCGCCGAGCTCGCGCACGGTTTGCTGATTGAATTTGTTGACTGAATCCGACTGGTTGTCAAAGCACATCTCGGCAATGCCTGACTCCTGCACAACCACCGACAGCGCTTCTCCTTTATAGAGAGTGTCATTCATAACGTATTCTTCCGAATTAAGGATTCCGAATTAAGGGTTCCAATTTTAGGCCTAACGACTTGAGTGTAATGCGAGTGTCATATCGTGACCAGAATTACGACCATGGTTTCGTAAATATTTACTGCCTTGTTTGTGACTCTGCGGTTTTATTCGGTGACGGGTTTCTGCAACAAAATCACATCAGCGCCCACAAACTCCACGCTAGCGCCCCACTGTCCCGCCAACCACTGAAAAGTCTCGCGGCTGAAAAAGCAGATATGAGTCTTATCATTTTTGTAGTGCCACTGCCGGAAAGCATCCCGATCAATCACCAGCTTGGTCATCACCCCAAGCCAACCACCCGGTTTTAGCAGACCCCAGAGGCGCTGTAGCTCCAAACCGGGCTGCGACAAATGCTCCACCACTTCGGTGGCGACAATAAAGTCGTACTGTTTGTCCAGAACACGGCTGTCCGGGTAATAAAAGCAGTCGTACAAACTTATGGAATGGCCCACCTCCCGAAACATCGCCGCCAGCGCCGGACCGGGGCCACAGCCAAAGTCCAGACCCTCGCCGCCTGTTGGCAAGCGTTCTGACAGCGGAGTGAAAAGGCGGCTGAGAAAGCGACGATAACCGGGGTCGTCAATGTCGTTTTGATGAAGATCGTACTCCGCCTTTTCCTGTTCAGGGGACAAGTGCTGGTTCGGTGGTACAAATACCAACTGGCAGCGGTTACAGCACAGGTAGTGGTGGAACTTGTCCTGATGATATGGCTGACAGTCTGCCGCAGAGCACAGTGGGCATAAATTCAAAGTATGACACTCATAAAGCCGCTATAAGAATTTCTTCACAGGTGGCCAGGTCAACATCCCCTTTCTCTCCCTGGTTGAGCATGCCATGCTTCTTCAGGCTGTTGATCAAATCCTGTATTGCATCTTTCGCTACTCCTTCGTGGGAGAGTCGAGTGGGCATATTCAAATCTTGGAAAAAAATTTCCGTAAACTGGATTGCCTGGTCTATTTTTATACTATCTTCACCATCAGTAAGACCCCATACCCGTTCAGCGTATTGCAATAGTTTTTCTCGCTTGGCTTCTTTTCGCAATTTCAAGTTGGCCGGCACAATTATCGACAGAGTGCGGGCATGGTCTATACCGAACATTGCGGTTAACTCATGCCCGATCCCGTGGCTACTCCAATCCTGGGGAACACCGGAGCCAATCAGTCCATTCAATGCCAGCGTAGCAGACCACATAATGTTGGAGCGAATATCTATATCCTCCCTGTTTTCGAACACCGAGCCACCTTCTTCAATCAGCGTCTGCAACAATCCTTCTGCAAAGCGATCTTGAACCTTTCCATTGACCGGGTATGTCAAATACTGCTCCAGAGTATGCACAAAAGCATCAACAACGCCATTGCATATCTGCCGGTCAGACAAAGTCAGGGTTATACTCGGATCCAAAATAGCAAACCGGGGTGTGACATGCGGGCTGCCAAAGGGTAACTTACTGCCATCGCGGGTAAGCACCGCACCAATATTGGTTTCGGTGCCTGTGGCGGGCAATGTCAGCACACAACCCAGCGGCAATGCAGCTTCTACCGCAGCGCCCTTGGCCAGAATATCCCAGGGATCGTCGCCCTGATAACAGGCCGCAGCTGCAGCGAATTTTGATCCATCAATAACCGAGCCACCACCTACAGCGAGAATATAGGTGATGCCGTGCTCTTTGATCAGGGCAACTGCTTGCATCATTTTTTCGTAGGTAGGATTAGGCTCAATACCTGGAAACTCGATGACATTTTCATGCTCTTTCAGGGCTTCACGCACCTGATCATAGACGCCATTTTGTTTGATGGAGCCACTGCCGTAGGTCATCAATATTTTTGCATCCCGGGGAATTTCATTCGCAATATTGGTAATTTGGCCTTCGCCAAAATGAACACGGGTGGGATTGTGAAAAGTAAAGTTAAGCATCTTACTTATGCCTCCTAAAAACCAGATTCTCTCAAATAGCACCGCGACACCTTTTCCAGCGCCAATGCTATGGAAACTATTTGTTAAATAGTGTTTTTTTGAAAAAACTATTGAGTCAAACGAAATAAACCAAAGGCACTGCTGACATGAAAATCCGGCTGCGGAACCTGAGGATTAACCCAACTGATCCAACGGCTGACAAGACCGGCATCGGTATGACTGAACTCTCCCCGAAACACACCAGCCATCAAGGTATTTTCTGCAGACAGCAAACCCAGAGTGCGCAGTGTTTGTAATGGAATACGCGCTTCAACCTGGTAGCGAGATTCACTGTCAGACGCCACCACGTCCAGGCCAGGCATTGTCCAATCAAAGTCGAACTTGCGGTGGTACTGTGCCGAAAAATCCAGCACGCGGCCTTTGGGATCGATCTCTATGCCGTAATAACGGGGCAGCTCAGTTCCGTTTTCGGATTTCACCGGCTGTTCCAGCACACCGGGCGCGAAAAACAGTTCCACACGGTCCTCATTGCCGATGTCCAACTCTTGTGTCAGCTGGTCCAGGGCAACGATATCCGCGTCATGTGCAACAAATACGAAGTACAGGTATTGATCGTCCCAAAGCGCCTGAAAACGCGTGTTTGGAACCGACTCTTCTCGCCAGGGATAGTGAAACTCGCTTGATAGTACAGGCGCATTTTGCCAGGCAGCATCGTCCACACGACCATCGATGGTAACCCCCTCTGGCGACACTCGAGAAACGGTATACAGGCTATCCTGCACAAGCGAATCCGCTTGTGCAGGCGCGCTGCAAACACCAGCAGCCAATAGCCAGGGGGCGAGAATGGCTGCCGGTCTGCCCATCAAGCGACCTTAACTATTTGATCGGCCATGGCAAACTGGGTTTGCAAGCGGCTCTTTTCTGCTCGCATACGCGCGATATGATCTTCCTTCACGTGGCCAAAACCCCGTACCTGTTCCGGTAATTCCGCCAACGCCACTGCGGTATCGTAGTTGGCCGCCGTCAGCTTGCCGAGGATGTTCTCCAGCATGGCTTCGTAGTCAGCAATCAACTGACGCTCCATTTTGCGCTCGGCGGTATAGCCAAACACATCCAGTGCCGTGCCACGGAGCTTCTTCAACGGTGCCAGCAATTTGAATGCAGACAACATCCAACTACCGAACTCGCGTTTAATCAAATTGCCAGTGACTTTGTCGCGCTTGGAAATCAAAGGTGGTGCCAAATTGAACTTTAATTTAACGTCGCCAGTAAATGTGCCTTTCAAGTTCTGCATAAATTCTGGACTGGAGTACAACCGTGCCACTTCGTATTCATCTTTGTAGGCCAGCAACTTAAAGTAGTATTTGGCCACTGCAGTAGACAGTGCCTGCAAGCCAATACCCAGCTCAGCTTCTTTGTTCGCCACCTGCTCCACAAGCGCCCTGTAGCGGTGGGCGTAGGCTTCATCCTGATAATCCACCAAAAACTCGCTGCGATGGGCGACGATGGCATTGCGGTCATCACTATCGAAAGCCAGGTTTTTCTCAGTGGATGACAGCTTGTCGGCATTGATCATTCCGGCCGCCAGCTGCCGCCCCAGCAGGAAGGCCTGCTGGTTCATAGACACCGCTGCACCATTGATTTCAATGGCCTGGTTAATGGAATCCGCCGACAGGGGAATCAGGCCTTTCTGGTAGGCATAACCCAGCATCAGCAAATTGCCGCCGATGGAATTACCCAGGTATTTCACTGCCATATCGGTAGAGGCAATAAACTCCACCTGCTCTTTACCTACCCAGTTTTCCAGCAGTGATTGCAATTCTTCCGCCGGGAATTCCAGATCGGCGTTGCGGGTAAAGTCGCCAGGCATCACTTCCTGCGAATTCACCAGCACCTGGGTTTTGTCCTTACGCATGGTTTCCAGCGCTTCACCACCGGCAGTCACCACCGAGTCGCAACCCAGTACCAAATCGGCACCACCAGAGGCAATGCGTATGGTGCCAATATCCTGCGATGTGGGCGCCAGGCGCAAGTGGGACATTACCGCCCCACCCTTCTGGGCCAGGCCGGTCATATCCAGAACCGCAAAACCTTTGCCTTCAATATGAGCGGCCATACCCAACAGCGCGCCCACGGTGACTACGCCAGTGCCGCCAACGCCGGTAATTACCACACTATACCCCTGGTTCAGTGAGGCAACTGCAGGTTCCGGCGGCATCATGGTGATTTGTTCTTCCGCTTCGGCTTTTTTCAGGCTACCACCCAGTACGGTGACAAAGCTGGGGCAAAAACCGTTCACACAAGAATAGTCTTTGTTACAAGCGGACTGGTCGATCTCGCGCTTGCGGCCAAGCTCGGTTTCTTTGGGCAGTATGGCGGTACAGTTAGACGCCACACCGCAATCGCCACAGCCTTCGCATATCTTGCTGTTGATAAACAGGCGCTTGGCGGGGTCGGGATACAACTTGCGCTTGCGACGGCGGCGCTTTTCCGCAGCGCAGGTCTGGTCGTATATCAATACGGTAGTGCCAGGAATGCCCCGCAGCTCACGCTGTACTGCATTCAGGTCTCGGCGATGATACACCTTGGTTCCTGGAGGCCAGTTAATATTCTGGTACTTGTGCGGTTCATCGGTGACCACTTTCACCGCTTTCACACCTTCGCTGTAAACCTGCCAGGCAATGCTGTGAGGGTTCAAAGTGCCGTCGTGGGGCTGACCGCCGGTCATGGCCACCGCATCGTTGTACAGAATTTTAAAGGTGATATTGGTGCCCGCTGCCACAGTGGAACGAATCGCCATATTGCCGGAGTGGAAGTAAGTTCCGTCACCCAGGTTTTGGAAAATATGGTCCGTACCCGAAAACGGGGCTTCGCCAATCCAGGTACCACCTTCGCCGCCCATCTGGCTGTAGCCGTCGACGTTGCGATCCATAAATTGCGACATCCAGGCGCAGCCGATACCAGCCATGCCACGGCTGCCTTCCGGCAGTTTGGTGGAGCTGCTGTGGGGGCAACCGGCACAGAAATAGAAGGTGCGCTTCATGGAGGCCTGTGGCTCTTCACGGGCTTCCAGTTGGTGAATATCCGCCAAGCGATTCTTCAGCTCAGCATCGTCCACTTTGGCGAGAATGGCTTCGGCGATGGTAGAGGCGACAATATTGCTGTTCAGGTCAAGGATGCTGCGCAGCAACTCGTTACCTTGCTCATCGGATTTGCCGATGATCATGGGGGCATCGTCCTGGCCGTAGAAGGCATCTTTTAGCTGATGCTCGATGAGGTTGCGCTTCTCCTCAACCACCAATACGGTTTCCAGGCCCTGACACACCTGTTTGGCCATTTGCTGTTCCAGCGGCCAAACCATGCCCACTTTGTACACGCGCAGTCCTAACTGTTCGGCGCGGGCTTCGTCGATGCCGAGATCCGACAAAGCCTGACGAACATCCAGGTAGGATTTACCAGTGGTCACAATACCCAATTTGGCGTTGCTGGAGTCCATCACCACCCGGTCGAGTTTGTTGGCTCGGCAGTAAGCTTGGGCGGCTTTCAGTTTGTAGCGGTGCAGACGCACTTCCTGTGGGCGCGGCATATCTCCCAGGCGAATATTGACGCCGTCTTCCGGCAGTTCAAAATCTTCGGGAATCACGCTGTTGAACTTATCCAGGGATAAGTCCGCCGACACGGTGGAACTCACGGTATCGTGCACGCATTTGATGCCCACCCAGCAGCCGCTGTAGCGAGACATGGCCCAACCGTGCAGGCCGTATTCGACAATCTCTTCCACACCCGCCGGATTTAATGTCGGCATCATGGCGTCCACCATGGCGAATTCGCTCTGGTGGCAGGTGGTGGAAGATTCGCAGGTGTGGTCGTCCCCCAGCAGGGCAATTACGCCACCGTTTGGGGAAGTGCCAGACAGGTTGGCGTGACGGAAGGCATCACCGGTGCGGTCTACACCCGGGCCTTTGGCGTACCAGATACCGAATACACCATCAAACTCACTTTCGTCCCGCAGGCCCACTTGTTGTGAACCCCAAACGGCAGTGGCAGCCATTTCTTCGTTAACGCCAGGTTGGAAAACGACGTCGTTTTTCTTGAGGAAATCCTCGGCTTTCAGCAGCTGTAAATCCAGACCACCCAGGGGCGAGCCCCGGTAGCCAGAGATAAAGCAACCGGTTTTCAAACCGTTTTTCTGGTCCAGCTCGCGCTGCATCATCGGCAAGCGCACCAGTGCCTGGGTGCCAGTTAAGTACACCCGGCCGTTCTGGGTGTACTTGTCATCCAGAGATACTTTCTTTGGGTCTTTGGACATCAATCAAGTTTCCTGAATGTAAGTAACGTGTGTTTCCATAAACTCGTACAGACCGTGCTTGCCATCAGCACCACCAATGCCGGACTGTTTGACGCCAGCGTGGTAGCCCTGGAAAGCTTCCATGTGTTCACGGTTTACGTAAGTTTCACCAAACTCCAGTTCGCGGCTGGCTTTCATGGCAGCGTTCAAATCGTTGGTAAAGATGGATGAGGTCAACCCCATAACACTGTCGTTGGCCAGAGCAATGCCTTCGTCCAAATCGGAGATGACCCGCACAGGTAACACCGGGCCGAAGATTTCATCGCGCATCACCGCCATATCGTCACTGCAATTGGCAAGTACCGTAGGTTGGTAGAAATTGCCTTCCCGGTCTGGCGCCTGGCCACCAGTGAGCACTTCTGCACCCTTGTCGCGGGCAGCATCCACCATAGCGGATATCTCCGATACCGCAGTAGCGCTTACCTGCGGCCCCATATCCAGTTCTTCACCGGCATCATGGGACAACAGCGGGTTGCCGTAGCGTACTTGCGACATGGCTTTGGTCAGTTTATCGAGAAACTCGTCCTGAATACCTTGCTGCACATACACACGCTCGGCGCAGTTACACACCTGGCCGGAATTGATAACCCGGGACTCGACAATTTTCTGCACAGCCAAATCCACATCCGCATCGGCCATTACCAGTACCGGTGCTTTACCACCTAATTCCAGATTCACTTTGGTAATATTTTCTGCCGCGTCACGCATAATGGCGCGACCCGTGGGAATACTGCCGGTAAAGGTCACCAGCCCCACATCCGGGTGACGGGACAATGCCGAGCCGATAACGGAACCACGGCCACTCACCAGGTTGAATACGCCGTCGGGAATGTCGGTATTTTCCAACAGCCTGGCAAATTCGTGAGCATTGATGGGTGTTTCCTGACTGGGCTTGATCACAATGGTATTGCCGGTTAATAGAGCCGGTGCCATCTTGCGAGCAATCAGAAAAAACGGAAAATTCCAGGGCAAAATGCCCGCTACTACGCCGATGGGCTTGTAGCGCAGGAACATGTGTTCATTTGGGCGGTCACTGGTAATCACTTCACCCTCAATGCGGCGCGCCCATTCTGCGGTATAGTCAAAATACGCTGCGGCAAAGTCCACCTCTGCCTGCGCAAGGGGCATCACCTTGCCCTGCTCCCGGCTGATGGTGCGTGCCAGATGATCGGCATTGGCACGTATCTGGTCCGCCACCTGATACAGCACCTGAGAGCGATCCACCGCGCCACGGCTGGCCCAAGCTTTCTGTGCCGCCTTTGCTGCAGCTACTGCCGCGTCCACCTCCGCTTGTGAGCTATTGGGTATGTGCCCGATCAGCTGATCGTCAGCAGGATTGAATACCTCCAGCTTGCTATCGATTGCGACAAATTGACCATTGATGTAGTTATCGTAAGAAAGTGGTGCAGACATAGTTGTCTCCTTGAGAACGCATATATGAAAACCAGTACCACCGAACGATCACTAACAGGTGGACACGGTTTTATAACAACAGACGCACTAGGCGCAATGTTGCAGATGATTACATGATATGAATTTTAGCGAGGCGGCAAGTATTCATAAAATTTATTTTATTGATGGTTATTTATCATCAATATCAATAAAAAATAAATATGTAAAGGCCCGCTGCCACAGAATTCAACACAGCCCGTTAAATGTCTTGGACCTGGCCCCGGTTACACCGGGCTGACACACAAAACAACGGCCGGAATTCGGATACGCCTGCCAGTCAGAGTCTGCCATTGCCAATGAAGCCGTGGTGATATAAAGCTCATTCCGATCAGCGCCCCCGAAACACACAGACGTAACCTTGCGGCAGGGAACGTCCACTTTTTCAAGAATCTGGCCATCGGATGGATCAATCCGCAATACCGCATAGCCATCCCACAGAGCGAGCCACAGCATACCCTCATCATCGATGGTCATACCGTCAGGGTAGGCTGGCTCCGGGACGCTGAAAATTGACCTGCGGTTTTCCAGTTGCAGAGTTTCCGGGTTGTAGTCAAATGCGCAGACGTTTCGCGTGGGAGAATCCACGTAATAAAAACAGCTTTCGTCCGCACTCCAGCACAACCCATTGGAAACGGTAATACCACTGAGCACTTGTGTGGTATTTAACCCGGCGTCGACAACATACAGGCCGCCCAGTGGTTCCTGCTCATGGAGTTTATCCATAGAACCGAGCCAGAAGCGACCGCGGGCATCGCACTTGCCGTCATTAAAACGCAGTGCCGGGTCAGCCATCCTGAAATGGCCCGCTGGCTGACAGTTGCGGCCATCAAAATGATAAATACCGTCTTCAAGACCAAGATAAAAGCTGTCACCCTGCGCAGGAACCGCACAACCAATCATTGAAGGCGTTTGCAACAGACAGGACTCCTCCCCGGTTGCAGAGCGTTTATTCAAGCGCTGACCGGTTATGTCTATCCAGTAAAAATCACCATTATGCCAGACTGGGCCTTCGCCCAGCTCCGATGCAGTTTGTGTGCAAACACTAACTGATATTGTCACGGTACAACTTTGCCGAGGAGACGGGACTGGCGTTTATCCAGGTATTTCCTGATAACCCCATGACGATGGGCAGTAATGGGGAAATACAGAATCAGTATAGTAACAGCGAAAGTCAAAATTGCGGGAATAAACCCCATCACCGCTTTAATACCAAACGCAGATTCTGCATCGTGCATATCCAGCGACGGATCAAACCCGAACAAGGCTGCCAGTGAAAAGGCAACGGCTCCCCCCAGCCCCTGAAAAGATTTGTACATAAACGTGTGTACGGCGTAATAAGTGGCCGACTGCTCGACACCGCTTTTGTATGTACCGTAATCGGAAATGTCACCCAGCATGGCGGTTGGCAGTGCCCACCAGGCCGCTTGAGCCATTTGCAAAAAGCCAAATACGATCAAGTACTGATAGAACGCTGATTCTCCCGGCTCAATAAAACCAAGGGCAACGAAACCAATGGTATTCATCAACGCGCCAAGTGCATAAGCTCGATGTTTTTCTATGCGCTTTGCCAGCTTAACCCACAGTGGAATACATATGATATTCAGTGGGAAACACACCACATAAATAATCGCCGCTGATTCAGCCAACCCCAAATAACTACTTAAATGCAGATAGGCAACAGCCACCTGCATACCGTTGCCAATAAAGAAAATGGCCATTGCCAACACAAAAAACTGAAGCGGCTTATTCCACTTGAGGGTTTTCAGTGTAGTGCGCATATTGGGGCGTTCTTGCGTCTCAACCACCTCTCCTGCCGGGCAGTATTTAAGGCAGAAAAATAGCGTTAACGGAAACAGGACAAGCAGCACCCAGAACGCCACTTCCAGTGTACGCCCGTCGTATTCTTTACTGGCGTCTGACCATTGAACGCCGTGAACCACTACATCGAAGGCAGCAATAATCAGCGGCAGAGCAAAAAAGGCAAACGCCCCCAAAAACAGCAACCCCATGCGATAACTAAAAATTCGCGTGCGCTCGTGATAGCTGCGCGATAACTCACTGCCCCAGGCAAGGTGAGGGATTTCGATCAGCGTCCAACCTAGATAGCAAAACAGGAATGCAATAAAGAAATAGAACGGCGTAACATTTTCCGGGGGGATATACAGAAAATAACAGGCCACAATTGACACCAGCGTACCGGCAACAATCCAGGTTTTACGGCCACCCCGACGATTCCGGGTTCGGTCAGAAAACAGGCCTATGGCCGGATCCGTCAGAGCATCAAAAAAACGACAGATAACAATAAAAAAAGCAATGTCTGATAATTTGAGGCCAAATTCTCGGGTATATACCCCCTGAATAATACTACCCGCAGGCCCGATCATTATTGCCAGGCAAAAAACCGGCAGAGCGTACAGCAGCAACTTCTTATTCACTGGTTCCCTCCCGGCAATCACACTGGAGCATATGTATTTCCTGTTTATTTTTTATATTGGATGTGAATATCTACACAATCATTGGCACAAAGCCTGATGTTACTATCCAGCGATACAGATAATTCGCTGCTCGCATGGGTGTACTCAATGGTAAGTGGCTCCTGATTCAGTGACACGTAAACATCATCAATGTCCGAGCCATTATCTGTTGTCAGCGTCACTTGAGACAGCTGCAATTCACCGTAACTCAACCGGATGCTTGCGTTGTGCTGACCGTCCACGATTGTTTGTGCAAACGTACCCCAGCCCAGTGAAACGGTAAAGGGCGCCCGGAAGTTTTCCGGAGTCAGTCGAGGATTAAAGCCAATCTGGCCTTTGGGGCCGTGATACGTAAAGCCGCAAAGATTCAGAAACACTCCGTAGCTTGCCATAGCCCGGCTGTAGTGATCGGAACATTCCACTTCATTCCAGGGGTTGCGCTTGGACGGGTGATAACGATCGTGGATTGTACGAGTTATTGCCAGACCTTCCTCTATCAAGCCCTCGGCTATCATGTGCGAAGCCACCTGATACTCAAAGCCAGTCATGCATTCGTTTAAATAACCTTCAGAGGTCACATCCAGCCCCAGCAAGGTCTGCTCAAACTCCGCACGATTGCAATCTTCCCTGGGCCAAGTACACATTAACAGGCCACCTTCACCGGGCATGGCGTACCAGCGTCCACCTTCTACTTCTTTGAAGTTTTCCCGATAAGGGCCAACGTCCGGCGCGTAGTTGTATTTCCACAGGGCTTTAAGGGCAGAGACGGCTTGATCCCTGGGAACCACTCGTTCCAACCCCAGTTGAATGGCATAACCCTGACCGAATACCTGATCAATATAACAACCTTCGGTAAGATCCATGGACTCCGGGTATTCAGAGTTTGGCTGGTGGATAAAGTACTCGCCATTGAACAGTTCATCGACAATGCGTTTCTGGCCTTCCTGCAGCAAGCGGTCACAGGTCTGCGCAAAATCTTTGTCTTCCATCTCACCCGCCATCGCTTTGCCCGCAGCCAAAGCAGCCAGATACAGAGAACTTATCCAGGGAATTTTGCCGTGCCAGGTAACGTCCAGAGTATTGAACTGAGGAGCGTTCAGCAGGCCCTGACCTGTAGGATCCAGTGTAATCATAAATTCCAGGGATTTTTTCACTTTTGGCCAGATAGACGTCAGGAATTCACTATCGGGGGATATGCTGTGCTCGCGGTACACGCGAATAATAGTACCCAGTTGGCCATCGGCGGCAAAAAACGCATCGGAATTATTTTCCGACTTCATGTTAACGCCTTCGCTGTGATCACTGGCTTCCGCCCGATAGCCAATGGAGCCATCGTTAGCAAAGGCTATTCCATAGTCGATGTCTTTACGCACTGAACGTTCCAGTTGCGGAAATAATCGCGCCACAGCCTGGGCATAGTGCCACACGTGTTGGCAGGTACCCGGACAGCAGTCCACCCCTTCCCAGGCATAAAAGCGACCGTTATCAAACCGGTGGCAGGTTTGTGTAGCCAGGGTAGAGGTATTTATAAAGGTGCGATTTAGCAGCCAGTATGGCAACGTTGAGTCATACCAGGTGGACACCCAAAGCCGCGTGTTCCCAGCCAGCGCTGTATAGTTTTCCGCTACGTATTCAGTGACGGCCTCACTGGACGTGAATTGAGTGGAATAATAGCGCCGGTAAGATTCAATATCGGGAATATCTTCCAGAGTAGAGTGGAAGACATAACCGCCACAATACGCCGGAAAATACCAGGCAACAGCAAAACACACTTCTTTTTCTTCGCCGGGTTGCAGCGTCAACTCACAACCAATACTACCTACGGTTTTTGTACCAAAAGGCTGACGGCTCTCGTCCTGATTAACTTCTGGCAATAATTCGGCAAATACAGTTTCCACTATGGCGTCATACCCTGTATCGCCACGCAAGTGAGCGCACCCTGAATGACCATAATCTCTGGTCAGCAGGCTGAGAGTCATGTTTCCAAAACCGTCCAACTCAGACAAGTCTTGATCCGATTCCGAGTCTGCATAGCAGCTTAATCGAACGGCACTCCCCGAATCCGCCACTGTGTTGTGGCGCACGCCGGAGGCTGTTTCTTCGTCGTAACGACAAACCTTGTTTTCCAACCAGCCTGCCAGGGTTACCGATACTGGCTTATCGCTGGTGTTCTTCAAACGGTAGGCCATAACCGTGGCGGGCAAGCCGGAATTATCATCATCCATTGGCGTAAATGGAGAAAACGCCTGCAGCTCTACAGCAACTGGGCAACCCGTATCTTTATAACTCACATAGCCAATAGGGTAACGACCCTCAAACTCCACGTCGCTGAAGCCACTGGCATCCAGACGCCTGACCTGTGTGTGTTCTCCCTGCTGAATACGCAGGGCGAAACCCTGATCAAGAGGCGATTTGACTTCTACCGGGTTAGCGTAGTGATAACCTCTAGGATCTATCAACTCTCCAGAACCACCATATGCTTTAAACACATCCCAGTGCCACAAGCGACCATCACCACTCAGATAAACCTGGCCTGTGCAGATACCACTAACCGGCATACCGATATATTTCAGGTCGTCACCAGAGTACACCTCTGGCGCACCACGTTCATAGAGGGATTGCAACCACTCAGGGGACAGGTTTTTCTCCTGCGGAATCATCTGGGTAAACTTCGCCAGATTTGTTTTCGGGGATGAACAACTTCCACCGGTGTCACAGCAGGAGGTATTTTCTTTCGCGATTTCTGTACAATTCATAGCTATTCTATCTATCTCAGAGTGTAAAAAAAGAAGCAACAAGCCCTGGATCCTGCGTCAGACATAACGGCATACATACCCATTGATGCCAGTGCATTCTGTAAAGCCAATATCAAAGAAAGAAGCACGGAAACCCAACCGCGAATTTCCGTGCTTGTTTGTGGCAAAGTTACTGCCAGATCAGCTGTTAGAAACTACGGGTAATGCCCAACTCCCAGGTTCTGGGTTCGTTGAACTGCTGATTAACACCAAATACAAAGGGTGTTCCCGCCACGTTAGGTACATTGAAAATTGTAGCTACAGGACGGCGCTGGTCAGTAAGGTTGCGACCAGCAAACCAGACTTTCCAGTCATCCACTTCATAGGAAAGCCCGGCATTAACAGTAGCCAGCGAAGGGCTGATCCAGTTGGAGTCGATGGCTTCAATTCCTGTAGCAGGCACCAGGCTGACACCGGAAGTTTCGTTTTCCGCACGACTGTCAATACCAATCTCATCACGATAGTGAACACTTAAGTAACCCGCCAAAGTGCCATCGCCTATATCAGTCTCGTAATCCAGACCGAGGTTAAATTCGGTTTCCGGAGTTACAGAAAAGGTGTCGATAAAGGTATCGGCAATATTTTGCGGGTTGCCGTCGCCATCAAAGCTGATGACTTCTTTAATGTCGAAGTCAATAAATGCAAAGCCGCCACGCAGAGTCAGGTTGTCATTAATCAGGAAGCGGAAATCGCCATCAATACCTTTGGATGTGGCACCACCGGCATTAGTTGGCAGGCTGGCAAAGCCGGTTGCACTCACCAGAGTATCTACCGGAGTGTTCACACCAACGATCAGGTCTTCAAAGTCGTAGTAATAAATAGACGCATTCAACTGAGCGCGACCATCCAGAAATGTCCCTTTAAAGCCTGTTTCATAGGCATTGAGCACCTGCGAATCTGTAGATGTACCTGTTACATTGCCATCGGCGTCAACACCACCAGCAAAGAAGGTAGACAGCTGACCGCCCTGAAAGCCTTGACGATAAGAGGCAAACAACAGCTTGTCTTCTGTCAGCTGGTAATCCAGAACTGCTTCTACTGTTGTTTCGCTGTACTCATCGGAAACGTCAAAGAAGCGTGTCAGAGGCGTGACATTATCCACACCGACAGGCTCAGAAATGGCGCCGGGAATGATGTTACCGGTAAAAGCAAAACCACCGCCGGTAAAACTGAAACCATCATCGGCCGTTGCGACCTTTTCATCTTCGGTATAACGAGCGCCCAAACCCAACGACAGTTTTTCAGTCAGGTCAAAATTGACATTGGCGTACACGGCAAAAGAGTCCAGTTCCTGGAACTGATTCGCGAATCCACCACGATTTGAACCGGAAGATTGTCCGAGGAAGTTGGTAACAAGCTCAGACCCCTGCCCTAAAAACTGGTTGGGAGTGTCCAGGGTAGGAACGCTGGAGCTTTCCTCATAGGAGAACACACCAGTCACTACACGGAAATTATCGTAGTCCAGGTTCAGCTGTATCTCATGACTCTCTGAATCGAAACGGAAATCCTGAATCACAGCCAGGAAAGGCGCTACTGTACCGTCAATATCAAATGCACGAACCTGACGGGTGTCACGGCTGGAACCAATGTATTTGACACTGGCAGAATCGCTAAATGTGTACTCAGAAGTCCAGGTAAAGCTTTGCAACTCCACCAGAGCATCTGCAATTACATCTGACTCAATAGTGTCAATATCTGCAATAGTATTGCCTTGAATAGGCTCCGCACCTACCAGCTCGGGCCCACCGATAGACGGCTGACAGAACGCAGACAAATCCGCAAAAGAGAAGGCAAAGTCAGGGCCATTAACAGGGTCGATGTCCAAGCAGGTACCAACGGTTCCCTGCTGGGTAAGCTTGGAATACTTGGTCGGTGCCAGCTTGTTGGTTTCATCGTAAGTCAGAGTAATGCTCAGCTGGTCGGTCGGAGTGAACAACGCTTTCAGCTTGTAGATGTCAGCATTTTCTGCCCAACCCTCAGCACCACTGGTCAAACGCTGATAGCCGTCATGTTCCAGGTGGGCATAGCCACCGCTCAACCACAACTTATCGGCAACAACAGGGGCAGTAAATTCCGCTTTGATGTTGCGAGCGCTTTCTGTGCCGGTAGACACAGACACATAGCCTTGTGCCTCATCAACTGCAATGTTCTTGCTGTATACCTTAACTGCGCCGCCAAAGGCGTTACGACCATAAAGGGTGCCTTGAGGACCTTTGAGCACTTCGACACGATCAAGCGAGAAAAGATCAAGTGCCGTGCCCAACCCGGATGGCGTGTATACATCGTCAATGTAAACAGGAACAGCAGGCTCTACGCCTACGTAAGGAGTACCAGTACCCACACCACGAATATAAAAGCGGGCAGAATTACCGTCTGAACCACCAGCCACCGTCAGGCCAGGAGTCAACGTTTGAATGGAATCCAGATCATCAACACCAACATCGACCAGAAAGTCTTCGTTAAATGCGTTGATTGACAGTGGAACTTTCTGAAGGCTTTCCTTGACTCGCCGTGCTTCTACGACAATCTCCTCCAGCACATTAGCACTTTTTTTCTGTTCTTCCGCATTGGCGGTTGCAACAACGCCAGCAGAACCAGCAGCTATGAGCGCGACATACATGCCGAGTCTGTCTTTTTTTAAATTCACTATTACGCCTCCCCAAGGTTTTAAAAAAGAGTTCTTGGCCAAGAGTCGGCCAAGAACTTTGTCTAGGTCATATTTTTGTTCATATACGAATATTAAAATCATATATGAACTGATAAGCTAAACCTTCACTTTGCATATGTCAATATTATTTTTGCAGTGAAGTAGCACGACCAGTAGCGGATAATTGCTCGCTGAGATAGCATCATGCCCAGCAATTATTTTCTGAAAAACAGCCATTCAGGTTTCTATTCAGAAAACAGAGATAAACATTAACTAATTGATTTAAAAAACTTTATTTAAAAAATAATTAGCATTACGTCTTTCGCACTACTTTTGGGGCAGTCATGGCAAACAGGGAAACACAAAAATACAAAACACCAGCACTGGACAAAGGCCTGGATATTCTTGAACTTCTGTGTCAGGAAAAAACTCCAATGGCAATGAATGATATTGCCAACAGCCTTGGCAGAACCCGTAGCGAAATATTCAGAATGGTCTCAACGCTGGAGCAGCGAGGCTATATTTATCGTCGCGAAGAGTCCGACCGTTTTATGCTCACCATCAAGCTGTTTGAAATGGGCATAAACCACCCCCCCAACCGCAGCCTTCAGGAAGTTGCCCTGCCATTGATGCGGCAGCTTTCGACCACCACTGACCAATGCTGCTATCTTGCGGTGGCACAATTCGAACATATCATCACCATCGCCAATATGGAGGCACCGGGCTATCTGGGCTTTTCCGTAAGAATGGGCCATCAGGAACAAATTGTTCCCACAGCGGCAGGCCATGTGATGTTCGCTTACCTGCCAGAAGATGTGCAGGGCGAATGGCTGGAGCGCTTTAAAAGTTTCGAAGACGATGACTTTAACAGCGATGTCTACAAACGTCGGGCGAAGAAAATTCGCGCCACCGGTTACGAAATTCGCCCCAATAACAAAATTGCCGGAGTCACCGACATCTGCGCCCCAATCCTTGACCCATTCGGCGACCGCGCCATCGCCAGTCTGGTAATTCCTTTTATCAAACATCTGACGCTGGAATCGGAAAAAGAAGTGGCAACTGCCAGACTCGTGGAAACCGCCACACAAATATCCGACACCCTGAAATTTGCTGTCTTAAAAGAATAGTGCCTACTGTATGCCCGGCATTATCACCTCCGGACTGGTTCTGGACCTCAACCCCCGCAAGGGCGTTGAAACCGACAGTAGAGTCCAGGTAACCTGCTGAGCCAATCAGGTAAAAGCCTTTGCCGCTCAGAACTTCGCACCAAGCCCTGTTGGCCGCGATAACCCGGATAACGGCCTGCCTGAACAGGCCACCGGGGCATTACCCACCGTTCAATTCAAACGTCAGGAACTGGTGAACGCTCACGAAATCGCCTTTGACCACCTCACCAGTAGCAGCGGCTACGCCTGGCTTTGTGCATTAGCGCGCTACAATCAGACCTCTCCCACCAGCAAAACCCACGCTTTTTTGGTAGTCTGAGAAACACCAACGCCTATGGCGGACAAGGTACCGGTGGACACTCGAAGGCTTCTGGGGGGTGGTTCACGATGATCACCACGCCTTTGCCGACACCCAAAACGGCATCGAAGATGCACAATGGCACGGCTGCTGATCTACGAGCGTCCCCTGAGCGATGAAGAACTTGAACAAGTAATGGCCAAATTAACGGATTATTATCAAGTACTCCAACACTCAGGAAAGCCCGGTCAGCGCTGATTCATCAGGCAGCAATAGTCAGCGTATCGCCTTCAGCCAGTATCACCGGCTGGGCAAAGCGTATTTCTACTGTGCCATCCGCCGCACTCGCCTCACAAGCCACCGCCGAACCATTGATGCTAGCCTGTATATCACGACCATTGGCAGCTGCCCGCAATGTCACTTTATTGAGCTCCAGCGAGCCGTAAGCCAGCTCCACCTGAGCAGAGAAACTACTATCAGACGCGCTTTGTGAATAGCTGCCCCAGCCTTCAGCGACAGTAAACGCTGCTTTGAAGTTTTCCGGGGTCAGTCTGGGCGCAAAAGACAGCTCGCCTTTCGGCCCGTGGTAGTGATAACCGCAGGCGTTGAGGAACACGCCGTAACAGGCCATGGCGCGGCTGTAGTGGTCGGAGCATTCCACTTCGTTCCAGGGGTTGCGTTCTCTAGCGTTGTAACGGTCGTGAATGGTGCGAGTTACGGCCAGGCTTTCTTCCACCAGCCCTTCGGCCATCATGTGTGAGGCTACCTGATACTCAAAGCCACTCATGCATTCGTTGAGGTAGCCTTCAGAAGTTACATCCAAGCCGAGGATTTTCTGTTCAAAGTCAGCGCGGTTACAGTCGTTTTTCGGCCAGGTACACATCAGCAGGCCGCCTTCGCCGGGCATGGCGTACCAGCGGCCGCCTTCCACTTCCTTGAATTTTTCCCGGTAAGGGCCAACGTCCGGGGTGTAGTTGTACTTCCACAGGGATTTCAGCGCCGATACGGATTCCGCTTCTGGAATCACGCGTTCCAGGCCCAGTTGTGCAGCGTAGCCCTGACCGAACACCTGGTCGATGTAGCAACCTTCGGTGAGGTTCATGGCCTCTGGACGGCTGGGGTCTGGCTGGTGTACGAAGTATTCGCCGTTATACAGTTGCTCGACGATGTTCTTGCGACCGGCTTCCAGACGGGTGTTGCAGCGCTCGGCAAATTCACTGTCGCCCATTTCGGTGGCCATTTGCTTACAGGCGGCCAAACCGGCCAGGAACAGGGAGCTAATCCAGGGGATTTCCCCGTGCCAACTGGTGTCCAGCGTATTGAACTGCGGATCGTCCAGTAGGCCATCTTCGTTTTTGTCCAGGGTCATCATAAACTCCATGGACTTTTTCACTTTCGGCCAAATGCGCGTCAAAAAGCCACTGTCCGCACACATGCTGTGCTCACGGTAGACGCGAATGATGGTGCCAAGTTGACCATCGGCGGCAAAGAAAGCGTCGGCGTTGTTTTCCGATTTCATATCCACGTCGCCACCGATATTACAGTCGGCGCGATATTCAATAGAGCCGTCTTCACAGAAAGCAATGCCGAAGTCGATATCCTCACGCAGCGAGCGCTCGAACGCCGGGAACAAGCGGGAAATGGTTTGCGCGTACTGCCAAACGTGCTGACAGGTACCCTGACAACAATCCACTCCTTCCCAGGCCCAGAAGCGCCCGGTATCAAACCAGTGACAGGTTTGGGTAGCCAGTGTTGAAGTATTCAGGAAGATACGATCGAGAAACCAGTGCGGCAGAGAGGAATCGTACCAGGTGTCCGTCCACAGACGCGTTTTACTGGATAGGTCGGCAAAGTTCTCTGCCAGATACTCAATCACCGCCAGGCTGGATTCAAATTGTGCGGCGTAGTGACGACGCAGCTTTTCCAGATCCGGCAGGCTTTCCATGGTGGAGTGGAACACGTAACCGCCACTGTATTTGGGAAAGTACCAGGAAATGGCAAATTTAACGGTTTGGGTTTCCCCCGGCGCCAATTCAAGTGTACGGCCCAAAGCACCAACGGTTTTTGTACCAAATGGCTGGGATGCAGAAGCCGCCGCAGTTTGCTCCAACTGCTCAAACACCTGCGCTTCAACGGTTTCCGCAGCGCTATCGATAACCGCGCAGGACAAATCAGAATCGGCGCTGTCCAGCAACGCCAGGGTCATATTGCCGTAGCCTTCCAGGGTGGATGGACATTCGGCACCTTCCGCCTGATCGGCAAAACAACTCAGCAGCAGTGCGTTGCCGCTAGTGCTCACGTCGTTGCGGCGAATGCCTTTGCCGGCTTCGTCGTCGTAGCGACAAACCTTATTTTCTAGCCAGCCAGCCAGAGAGACTTCGATGGGTTTGTCGCTGGTGTTGGTCACACTGTATTCAACAACCGTGGCCGGCAGGCCTGAGTTGTTTTCATCCAGAGGAATAAACGGTGAATACGCCTCCAAAACCACCGTAACAGGGGCATCAGCATCGCCATATTCAACACGACCAATTGGGTATTGGCCTTGAAAACCGACATTGGCAAAGCCACTGGCATCCAGCCTGCGCACTTGCGAGCCACCATCAGCGGTTTCAATTTTTAGAGCAAACCCTTGATCCATGGGCGATTTAACAGAGACGGGCTCTTTGTAGTGATAGCCCCGGGGGTCAATAATTTCGCCAGAACCGCCGTAGGCTTTGAACACGTCCCAGTGCCACAACTGGCCATCACCACCCAGATAAACCTGTCCTGTACAAATACCGCTGACCGGCATGCCGATGTATTTCAGCTCATCGCCGCGGTAGGTTTTTGGCTCACCGCGCTCATACAGAGATTTCACCCACTCCGGAGACAGCGCTTTGTCTGCCGGAATCATCTGGGTAAATTCTGGGGTTCCGTTCTTACCGCAGTAACCGCCATTGCAGCAATCCGATGTTGCTGCACCTTCTACTTGTTCGCTCACTTAAACAACTCCAATCTCAATTTACTGAATGTTTGCTATTGTTCGGCCGCTTTACGGCTGGCAATTTTTTCAAGAATCTCTTTGTGCTTCTTGGCCGTTATCGGCGATTTAAAGCTGGCCAAAGCCACAATAATAAATATGATACCCGGCAGATAACCCATCACCAGTTGCATACTGAAAATTACGTCGTCGTTAATGACCAAGTTAGACGGCTCAAAGCCGTACTTAGCGGCAATGAACAAACCAAGCCCACCACCCACACCTTCAAAGACTTTGCGAATAAACGTAAAGAAGGCGTAGTACGTGGCGCTGTTATCTTCACCGGTCACCGACTGATCGTAGTCGATGATATCACCCAACATGGATGGGCCAATGGATATCCAGGAGCTTTGCAGAAAGTGGATCGCGGCATTGAGAATAAAGAACGTCCAGAAGATATTCGGCCCCGGCGTAAGGGTCGCCAATATAAAGAAGGTTCCAGACGTCAGCAGTGTGCCCAGCATCAGGCCGTAATGCTTGCCAATGGTTTTGGAAATTTTCAACCAAATAGGCAAGGCAATAATGGCCAGGGGGAAGCTGGCCACAAAGATAATGGGCGCACTTTCCGCCAGCCCCAGAAAGCTGGTGATGTACAGGAAAGCAATACCGGTTTGCAGGCCAATGCCCAGGCCGATCAGAATAAAGACAACGGAAAATACACGCAGAGGCTTGTTCCACACCAGTGCTTTGAACGCGTGCAGCGCACTGGTTCTTTTATGTTCCGATGCCCCCTCACCCTGTGGGCAATAGCGCGCTGCGGAAAATACCGTAATGGGGAACATAATGGCCACCACCCAGAACGCCACCACCAGGGTTTGCGGGGTATAGCCTTCTTCGTCAAAAATCGGCAGGAACGGCAGCGCCAGAAAGCCGATGTAGCCCAGATAGTAAAAGAAAGCGCGATAGGTAAACACCGTGGAACGGTCTTTATAATCTTTGGACAGCTCCGAACCCCAGGACAAGTGGGGGATTTCAATCAGAGTCCAGCCCAGATAACAGAGCAAAAACCAGATAAAGAAATAGCCGGGTGTCACCGGCGTACTGGTGGGTATAAACAGAAAATACACCGCAACCAGGGAAACGATGGAACCAAACACCACCATAAATTTACGGCCACCGGGCAAACGGTTGCGCGTGCGGTCTGAAATAAAGCCAATGGCCGGGTCAGTAAAGGCATCGAACAGCCGACAAATAAGAATAATGCTGGCAAGATCAGCAAGTTGAAGACCGAAATGCTGGGTATATACACCTTGAATCAGACTTTGAGCAGGGCCCACCAAAAACATCAGACAAAAGGTGGGGGATGCATAGGCGACCAGCGACGAACTTTTTATACCATTTGTTAGCATAGCTACTCACCCCGAATAATCATTACTTTAATGAAGGCATTTCCCACCCGCCTAATGTAGCGGTGGTTCTTATTTATTTCGACAAAAAAAAGGAGGAGCCGAAGCACCTCCTTTTTAGAGGACTGATTGTTTCTCAGCAACTCATTAGAAGTCACGAGAAACTGAAAGAGCCCAAGTCAGTGGTTTATTGTAGTTTTCAAGGGTTCCGAAGAAAAATCCTGGCCTTGCGTTAATAGCCCCCTCAGCACGGCGTTCATCAAGCAAGTTGTCACCACTCAGATCAACGCGCCAGTCGCCATTGGTATAGGTAACACCAGCGGACAGTTTGGTGAATGATGGGCTGATCCAATCACTGCTTTCCTCAAATTGGGCAACAGTCAGCAGGTTGATACCCGCATTTTGGAAGGATGACTGGGAGTTGGTGCTAATGTCATCACGCCAAGAAGCCGTCGCCCACCAGCGTAACTCTCCACCACTGGAGAGGTTATGACGGTATTCTCCACCAAGCACAAACTTGAGTTCAGGAGTAGCTGCAGGGAACTCATCAACAAAGTCAGCCGTGGTATCGGTCACTTCTCCAGTTGCCAGATTTACATTGCTCGCCGAATCCAGCGAGAACTTGTTATAACCGAGGTTAGCAAAGATACTTAAGTTATCATTTACCAGCCACTGTATATCTGTCTCTACACCGTAGGAGGAAGCAGTCGCATTACTAGTAGGAACACCCAGAGTGCCGAAAGTCGCTTCGCCCGGCAGCGTTGGCAGCGTCTGGATTAAAATCAAATCCGACCAATCGTAATAGTAAACCGCACTATTCCAACGAACGCGATCATTAATTACTGTTTTAAAGCCTAGCTCGAGCGCATCAATCTGTTGCGGTGAAGTCACAGGCGAAGCGTTAACTGTAACTGTTTGCCCAGCTCCGTCAGTAAAAGTAACACCTTGATCAATAGGTACAATTATGCCGCTCTGAAAGCCCTGTTTGTATGAACCATAAACCAGAGAGTCATCATTAACCGAATAATCAACTGTGAATTCAATCGTTGTCTCATCGAACTCAGCATTAATAGTACCAAGATTTCCAAATCGCTCATTTAGCGGAGCAACATTAGTACGCGGCACATCGCCATTCACGGCAGCAAAGTTATCCAGCGCAAACTGCGACAGGTTATCATCACCATCAAAAAACTGCTGTATGCCACCGACAGGCGCATAATTACCCGTTCCTGGAGAGATACTGAAAGGTAGAATAATCCCTGGACCACCATCGTTGTTACCAACAGGTGTTTCACCAATTTTTTCATCTTGAGTATGACGTACACCCAAACTCAAGCGCAGCTTTTCAGTAGCCTGAAAACCAAAGTTTGCATAAAAAGCCGTTGACTCAGTGTTCTGACGCAGGTTCTGGCGCAACTCAAGAATGTTCAAACCTGAAACCTGCCCCAATGGGTCTGTCACTGCGGCTAATGGCGTATTAGGAATGGCACTCAGATCGGGAGTTTCGCCTGCATTAATTGCTGCCTCCGCAGCATCTACAGCAGCTTGAATATTTGCAACCGCCCCAAAACCGACAAAGAGGTTGTGAAAGCTCTGAAAGGCCGTGTGATCTTCCTCATACAGATACACACCCGCAGAAAGATCCCACCTGTCCGAACTGTATTCCAAACGGAACTCGTGACTGCTGGATTCGTACTCAAATTCCTCAAAACCTGGGAAATATGCCTCAACAGAACCATCGATATCAAGTAGACGAGTATTGAAGATTTCAAACTCTGAACCCAGATATTTCAAATTCAAATTATCGTTAAGTGCAAAATTTACAGACCAAGAATGACTTTCAGTTTCTACTGTGTTATCGCCTGTGACATCAGAGAAAATGTTATCCACATCATTAGGATCAACACCACGAGCAGCGGCAGCATCAGCAATACTAGTAAATTGAGCAGGAGCATCTGGCAACAAAGGATAGTCGGCCGCACTGAAGCCAGACAGACCCAATGCGTGCAAGTCTGTAGCAGCAGCGTTGTAGCCATCAATCACAGCTTGCAAAAACCCTTCCCAGCCAATCTCACCGAATATAGAATCGACACTTGGGCCCGTACCAGGACGACGACGTAACTGCTTAGCCGCACCTTCAGAGGTATTTTCTTCATAGCTATACTTCAGTGTCAACTGATCAGATGGGCGCGCCTCCAGGCGAATGCGATACAACTCTTTATCATCTTCCCAGCTACGTGTATTGGTGAAGACATTGCGTTGGATGCCATCATTCTGAATAGACGCATAACCCGCACCAAAGAACAGCTTATCTTGGATAACAGGCGTCATAAATTCACCCTTGATATTACGTTGGCCAAAACTACCAAAAGTAATACCAACACTACCCTCAGCTTCATCACTGAACTGCTTAGAGTAAATTTTTACCGCACCACCCAGGCTGTTACGACCATAGAGCGTACCCTGAGGACCACTCAGAACTTCTACACGATCAACAGAGAAGACATCAATATTGCTACCGATACCAAGCGGCGTATAGATATCATCAATATACAAAGGAACCGACTGCTCGTTACCAAATGTTGGTGTTGCAGTACCCACACCACGAATAAAGAAGCGGCTGGTATTATTATCCACACCACCTTCAATATTCAGGCCCGGTGAGAAAGCAGAGATATCTTTAATATCGTCAACACCGCGATTCTTTAGTGTATTTTCAGATACTGCCGAAATTGAGAGAGGCACATCTTGCAGACTTTCTTCGCGGCGACGAGCCTCTACAACGATCTCCTCCAATACATTAACCTTTTTCTCTTCTTCAGCAACAGCGGATACCGACGCAAGCGCCGAACCCATCAGAACTGCCGAAATAGACGCAGACAAATAATTTCTTGCAACCTTTTTCATTATACTCCCCTCTTAAACAGGAATTTTTAACCTACCGAACACGTTTTGAAACCCCCCGCTTTTACCATCTCTGTATTTGGTAAAAAGCGGACAAAACATGCACTGAGTTAGTTACTTGGGCCGTAAAACCAGGCACTGCCAACGATTAAACTGCCCATGAAACTAACAACTGACTATAGACCTGCTTCAAACATCAAGGAAATTTATTTTTGTTATATATAATTATTCATAAAATTAATAAGCGATATATCTACGACCTATAAATATGCATCTGCGACATATATACAGATACACACAACCCCTTTCCCATCACAGACTGTCACCCATACCGCGTGTTGCACTGATAAACAAATCCCGAAACCACTGATTTGCCGGATCCGTATCCGCGCTTTTGTGCCAGTACAGGATCAACTCCAAAGGCTCTACATCAAATGGCAGGGGCTTTACCACCAAAGGCAGGCTCTCCGCCAACACTTTAGGGGCGGTCCACACCAGGTCGGTCGTCCGGGTTACTCGCGCCGCCACAAGGTAATCCTTTACCCGCATCCCAATGTTTCTCTGCAGGCCCATTTTGTTCACTGCCACATCTGCCTGGCCACGTCCTTTGCGGCGGCTGGACACGTGAATATGCTCCGACTCGATATACCGATCCAACGTGAGTTTCTTGGATGCCAGGGGATGCCCCTGCCGAACGGCACACACATAGGGCAGCTTTATCACCTCCTGAAAGTGAAACTCCTTGGCACGTACTAAAGGCGTATCCACCAGAAAATCAATGGCAGCCGACTTCAAATCCGCCGTTGCGGACTGTCGATCGATATAATAACTACTGAGCGACATCTTGGGTGCTCGCTTTTTAAGCTCTGCATACAGTGGCGACAAAAACAGCGACTCAGCAAGGTCGTTCATTGACAGTCGGTACAATTTTTCGGCGCTCTCTGGAGAAAAGTGGGCATTAATACCGGCACTTTTTTCCAACAACGCAAGCGCCGACTTCACATCACCAACCACCGTGTCCGCCACTGGCGTTGGCATCATGCCTTCCGAAGTTCGTACAAAAAGGGGGTCATCAAACATTTCACGCAAGCGCGACAACGCATTACTGACGGCAGGCTGAGTCAGGTTCAGCGTCTGTGCCACTTTGGTGACACTCCGTTCTCTATATACAGCATCAAACACAACAAACAAATTCAGATCCAGACGCCCCAAACGCATAACACCACCTTTACTTTTATTGATTTCATGAATAATAACATATAACGAAAATAAACTGATATGATGTTGAACGGAACTATATAATTCTTCAACCGTTGTAAAAGATTGATACGAATGCCGCAAATTACATTAGTCAGGCACGGACAAGCCAGCTTTGGCAGTGACAACTACGATCAGCTTACGGAACTCGGTGGGCAGCAAGCAACTTACCTTGGCCAGCACTTCAAACAGCAGCAGAAGGAATTTGATCTACTTGTTACCGGCACCATGGTCAGACACAAACAGACCGCAGTCAACGTTTTGAACGGCCTGAGTAATTCGCCTGAAGAAATAGAGAACGACGGCTTTAATGAATACGATTTTCAGGACCTGCTGACCGCATTTCAAAAACAGTACCCCGATGAGGTCACTAACGAAGGAAGCCCGCAATCCTGTTACTACAGAAATATAACCCGGGCATTAGGGTACTGGATGGAAGGACATTTGGCAGGGACAACAATCAGTTGGCAATACTTTCGACAACAGGTTATCGAGAATTTCCAGGCTGTTAGTAACGCCAATAAAAAACAGGTACTGATTGTTACTTCGGGGGGTCCAATCTCAGTCATGCTGGGACACGCACTGGGGCTGAAGAATGAATCAGTACGCAATATGAGCCTGCAGATAAGGAACAGCAGCAAAAGTACCCTGCTTTACAACAGGCAACACTTTACGCTGGATTGTTTTAACTGCATTGGGCACTTGGAACACTCTGGTAATAGCCAGGCTATTACTTACCTCTAATAACTATTAAACATAATTGGCAATATTATGAATGCATATAAAGAGCGACAACAGGATCTGACGAACCGCCTTGCCACCTTTATGGATGAGCACATTTACCCCTCTGAAAAGATTTTTGAGGAGGAACTGGCATCCGCAGAAAATCGCTGGGCACCATTGCCAATTATCGACAAGCTAAAAGAAATCGCCAGAGAACAGGGGTTGTGGAATTTATTCATGCCGAAAGAGTTTGGCGGCATGAGCAATTTGGATTACGCGCCGTTGGCAGAAATTATGGGGCGTGTTCTTTGGGCACCGGAGGTGTTCAACTGCAATGCACCAGATACCGGCAACATGGAGGTGTTCCTGAAATACGCAACCGAAGAACAAAAAGAACAGTGGCTAACGCCCCTTCTCAACGGAGAAATTCGTTCCTCTTACGCCATGACCGAACCTGCTGTTGCTTCTAGCGACGCTACCAATATTGAAACATCCATTGTTCGCGACGGTGATGAATACGTTATCAATGGCCGCAAATGGTTTATTACTGGCGCCATGAACGAGCGTACAAAAATATTTATTGTGATGGGAAAAACCGACCCAGACAACCCAAACCGTCACCTGCAACAATCTCAAGTTTTGGTACCCAAAGACACTGCCGGTGTTAGCGTTGAGCGAGCACTGACCACTTTCGGTTACGACGACGCCCCTATTGGCCACGCAGAAATAGTATTCGATAATGTACGTGTACCAACGAGCAATCTGTTGCTTGGAGAAGGCAGAGGTTTCGAAATTGCCCAGGGTCGTTTAGGGCCAGGCCGAATTCACCACTGCATGCGCCTGATTGGCTGTGCCCAGCGCTCTTTGGAGTTGGCCTGCAAACGCTCCACACAACGCACCACTTTTGGCAAAACACTCAGCCAGCATCAATCTGTACGTGAAGATATCGCAAAATGCTTTTCAGAAATCGAACAGGCTCGCCTGTTAACATTGAAAACCGCACAGAGAATTGATGAAGTTGGCGCAAAAGAAGCTCGGGATTTTATTGCAGCAGCCAAAATATCGGTGCCGACCATCACCCAAAATGTGATTGACCGCTGCATGCAAATTCACGGTTCCGGAGGTTTCACAGAAGATTATCCAATGGCCGAAGCCTTTAATTACGCGCGCTGGTGCCGTCAGGCAGACGGGCCAGACCAAGTACATATGATGGCTCTGGGCAAACAAATTATTAACCGGTATGCAGAGAATTAAGTTTTGTCTGATTTTACGTTCGACATTCAAACTCTGGGGGGCTATCTGGAAGAAGCAATCCCAGAGTTTCAGGGCCCACTGACGGCAGAAAAGTTTGCCGGCGGCCAGTCCAACCCGACTTTTTTAATCACCACTCCGAAGCAGCGTTACGTATTGCGCCGCAAGCCACCGGGGGAACTGCTCAAGTCTGCCCACGCGGTTGACCGGGAATACCGAGTGATGAAGGCACTGGAAACTACCGATGTTCCAGTCCCCCATATGGTCCACCTTTGCACCGATGAAAGTGTGATCGGCAGTATTTTTTACGTGATGGAATATGTGGAAGGCCGGGTGATGTGGGACCCATCCCTGCCGGAAGCGTCTGCCGAAGAGCGCACAGCCATCTACCGGGAAATGAGCCGGGTACTAGCCAGCCTGCACAGCGTTGATATTGATGCGGTGGGTCTGTCCGATTATGGCCGCCCAGGCAATTACTACGAACGCCAGATCGGTCGTTGGACAAAACAGTACCGCGCTTCAGAGACCGAACACATCGCCTCCATGGAAAAGCTCATCGACTGGCTGCCAGCAAACATGCCCGAAGATGATGGCCACACTTCTCTGGTTCACGGCGACTTTCGCTTGGACAATATGCTGTTCGACGCAAACGCAGCCAACGTTCTGGCGGTGCTGGATTGGGAATTGTCCACATTGGGGCACCCGTTCGCCGACTTGGCCTATCAATGCATGCAACTGCGTATGGCCCACGATAGTGTGATGCCCGGGCTCGGCGGTATTGATCGAGCAGAATTGGGCATACCCAGCGAGCAAGAGTACGTCAGCTGGTACTGCCAGGCCCGAAATATCGAAGCGATTCCCAACTGGAATTTCTACCTGATTTTCAGCTTTTTCCGCTTTGCTGCTATTCTGCAAGGGGTTAAAAAGCGGGCGTTGGATGGTAACGCATCCAGCTCCAAGGCCCTTGAAATGGGCGAATTGACCAGACCTTTAACAGAAATGGCTGCACAACTATGTTAGATCAACAGACTACACTGGATAACAGGGTTGCCCTGGTAACCGGCGCATCCAGTGGCCTCGGTGCCCACTTCGCACGAGTTCTGGCTCAGGCAGGTGCCCATGTGGTGCTGGCAGCAAGACGCACTGAAAAATTGCAACAGCAAGTTGAACACATTGAAAAGGCCAAGGGCAAGGCGCTTGCGGTACAGCTTGACGTTACCGACCCCGCCAGCGTTGAAAGTGCTTTCTCATCAATAACAGAAAAGCTTGGCAGACCTGCGGACATTCTTATCAACAACGCGGGTGTGGCCAACTCCAGGCGCTTTACCAATGTGGATGAAGACAGCTGGCAAAGAGTAATAAACACAAACCTCAGCGGCGTCTGGCGTGTCGCGAACAGGTTTAGCAAAGAATTGCTGGCCGCTGAAGGCAATGGCAGCATTGTCAATATAGCCTCTATCCTCGGCCTTCGAGTGGCTATAGGAGAAAGCACCTACTCCACTTCCAAAGCGGCGGTTGTACAAATGACAAAGGCCATGGCCCTGGAATTGGGCAGAAAGGGTATTCGGGTTAACGCCCTTTGTCCGGGATACTTCAAAACAGAATTAAACCAGGACTTCTTTGAATCACCCAAAGGCCAGCAGTTTATCCAACAAACACCGGCTCAGCGATTGGGTGAGCTTCACGAACTGGATGCTCCTCTCTTGTTACTGGCCAGCAATGCGGGTTCTTTTATCAACGGCGTTGCCCTGGCTGTGGACGGTGGCCACCTGGTCAGCTCTCTGTGACCACAGTTGGCACCGCACGCAACACATAATTGCGGCCATAACGCAGGCCGTCGTTTTGCTCGATAAGGGCCTCTCCACGGCGGCGCATTTGCGCAATATGTGCAACCATGGCTGCGGTCAGCTGCGGGTCCGCAAAGCGTTGCACACGATCTTCGCATAAACCCAGCTGGCTCGACAGGAACTGGCTGCGGTAGCGAATGGAAAAAAACCGGGTATCCGTTACCTGCAAGCCGGCATTGCGCAACTGTGCGGCAACCCAAGAAGCCGGATACTCCCTGTAGGGGCGGTCTCTGGCCAACAACATGCAGGCATCACGGAGCCGCCCCAGGTCCCCCACAAACTCCCCAACCGGGTCATCGGCCACCACCGGCACATAGGGTTCCAGGCCGGTAACATACAGTGTGCCGCGCACACGCTCTGCCAAACGGTGCAGCAGCGCCTCCTGAAAATAGGGCGCAAAGGCGTCGACGGCACCGATAAAGTAATCCAGTAACACCGTATCAAAGGTTTCGCCCTGCAACAGCGAGTCGTCTGCCCAATTGCCCAGAACCAACCGATCCGCTTCTCGCGGAGGTGTTGCGAGAGCGTGGCGGGCACTGTCAATCATTGACTCCTGAGCTGTGACCGCCGTCCAGCGCTGGCTCGGCAAGCGGTTGATCCATGACAGCGACTTGGGGCCTGTGCCCACATCGAGAATATGCCCCCATGGAGTGCTGCCCTGGAGCTGTTCGATTTTTTTAAACAGGGGAGAAATTTTTATCTGTTTAGTCATTGCTGTCCCATCAAACCGCCTCCGCAAAACCACACTTGCCCAACAAAAACAAGACTACCTCGAACCATGGCTTTGGTTAATAATCGCCGCCTTTCTATTTTTAAACGGCCCGCTTTACTTATGTCTGCGTCTATGTCTGCTGCAACCCTTAAGTCCATTGTAAACACCATTGCCAACGAACTCAGCGTCACCACCCGCCAGGTGGATGCCGCAGTGGAATTATTGGACGAAGGCGCCACTGTGCCCTTTATCGCCCGTTACCGCAAAGAGGTGACCGGTGCACTGGACGACAGCCAATTGCGCAATTTGCAGGATCGCCTGGGTTACCTGCGGGAGCTGGAAGAACGCCGCGCCACCATTCTTAACAGCATTGACGAACAGGGCAAGCTCACTCCTGAGTTAAAAACCAGCATTCTCGCCGCCGATACCAAAACCCGTCTGGAAGACCTGTACCTGCCCTATAAACCCAAGCGCCGTACCAAAGGGCAAATTGCCATTGAAGCGGGCCTGGAGCCGCTGGCAGACGCGCTGTTTAACGACCCTACCCTGACACCGGAAATCGAGGCGGCCAAATACCTGAACCCGGAACATAAAATCGACGATGCCAAAGCCGCCCTGGACGGTGCCAAATTTATTTTGATGGAACGCTTCAGCGAAGACGCGGAACTGTTGGGGCAACTGCGTCAGCAAATACTCGACCAGGGTGTACTGACCAGTGCGGTTGCTCCCGGCAAAGAACAGGAAGGCAACAAGTACAAAGATTACTTTGAGCACACAGAAGCGGTAAAAAAGACCCCATCCCACCGGGCGTTAGCCATGTTTCGTGGCCGCCGCGAAGGTTTTCTGCACCTGAAAGTGGATTTGCCGCCATCAGAAGACGCCAGCCCCACCAGCAAACACCTTTGCGAAAGCCGTATTGCTGCGCACTTTGATATCCGCGACCAGGGCCGCCCGGCAGACAACTGGCTGGCCGAAGTAGTGCGCTGGACCTGGCGGGTAAAGCTGCACTCCCATATCGAAACCGACCTGCTGGGCGACCTGCGCCAACAGGCGGAAACCGAGGCCATTACAGTATTTGCGGAAAACCTCAGTGACTTGCTATTGGCCGCCCCCGCCGGACTCAAAGCCACCATTGCTCTGGACCCGGGCCTGCGCACCGGGGTGAAAGTGGCGGTGATCGACGCCACCGGCAAACTGGTGGACCACGGGGCCATTTTCCCCCACGCCCCCAAAAATCAGTGGGATCAATCCATCGCTGTGCTGGCCAAACTTGCCCAGCAACACAATACCGAACTGGTGGCCATCGGCAACGGCACCGCCTCACGGGAAACCGACAAACTCGCTGGCGAGCTGATCAAACGCCACCCGGAGCTGAAACTGCAAAAAATCATGGTCAGCGAAGCCGGTGCCTCCGTGTATTCCGCCTCGGAATTTGCCGCCAAAGAGTTTCCCGACCTGGATGTAACCATTCGCGGCGCGGTTTCCATTGGCCGCCGCCTGCAAGACCCACTGGCAGAACTGGTAAAAATTGAACCCAAATCCATCGGCGTAGGCCAATACCAGCACGATGTCAGCCAGAGCCAGCTGGCACAAAGTCTGGACGCGGTGGTGGAAGACTGCGTAAACGCCGTGGGCGTGGAGGTAAACACCGCCTCTGCCGCTTTGCTGCGGCGGGTATCCGGCCTGAACCAGACCATCGCCGATAACATCGTCAGCTACCGGGACGCCAACGGCGTATTCAAAAACCGCAAGGAACTGAAAAAAGTCCCGCGCCTGGGCGACAAAACCTTTGAGCAGGCCGCCGGCTTTTTACGCATTGCCAACGGCGACAACCCTCTGGATAGCTCGGCGGTACACCCGGAGTCCTATCAGGTGGTGGAACGCATCGCCAGCAAGCAGGGCAAAGACATCAAATTGCTGCTGGGCGACAGCGCCACCCTGCGCAGTCTGAAAGCAGCGGATTACACCGACGACCAATTCGGTATTCCCACCGTCACCGATATTATCCGTGAACTGGACAAACCCGGCCGCGACCCACGCCCGGAATTCAAAGCCGCCACCTTTATGGAAGGGGTGGAAACCCTGAAAGACCTGGAAGCGGGCATGGTGCTGGAAGGCACCGTCACCAATGTGGCCAACTTCGGTGCTTTTGTGGACATCGGCGTTCACCAGGACGGTCTGGTGCATATCTCCGCCCTCTCCCACAGCTACGTGGAAGACCCCCGCAAAGTGGTAAAAACCGGCGATATCGTCAAAGTGAAAGTGATGGAAGTGGATATCCCCCGCAAACGCATTGGCCTGTCTATGCGTCTGGATGACCAGCCCGGGCAGGACAATAAGCGCTCATCTGCGCCGCGCAATTCAGGCAATCACCGCAAACCCCAACAGCGCCAACAAAAACCAGCGGCTACCGGTACTATGGCAGCGTTGTTTAACCAGGCGAAGAATAGTAAAGGCAAGCGCCTGTAAAGCTGCTGCGGGCTACGGGCTGCGAGAAGTACAGTGCAGTCTGTCATTCTGAGCGCAGCGAAGAATCTCTTGACTGTGAAGCCTGAGAGATCCTTCGCTGCGCTCAGGATGACAAAACCACACAACCTATAATAGCCTGCAGTTTTTTTAATCTTCCTGCATCCAAACCCCCTCCTCCCCGCGTCTAAGTGTTCGTAGGGGCGATTGCGGCTTTAGCGGCTACAATCGTCAATAACCTGTAAATATCCGAAAGAAGCGAGGAACACCATGAAAATCCTTATTGCATCTCTGCTGGCACTTGCAGTCTGCACCCCAACGGCCTGGGCGGAACAGGAACAAACACCCGTTGAAGAACAAGTTGAAACAGCCCTGCCAGAGCAAGACAGGGAAAAAAGCAGCAAGGACGACAAAATTGATCGTCTGTTTGAACGCATCAGCAAAAAAATAGATGAAGAAAATTCCAATCTCAGCGATGAGGAAAAGGAAGAACTGCGGGAAGGGCTTTACGATGCCAGGGAAGCCCTGAAAGAACTGGAAGAAATCAATATCAAAGTCGGTGGTAGTGACAATGGCCCCTCTATTCCCGAAATGTTCCTTGGTCTCACAGCGATTGTCCTGATATTTGGCGGGCCAATTATTATTGTTGCCATCGCTCTGTATAGCTCCTTCAAAAAGCGCCGTCTGACCCATGAAACCATCGGCAACTACGTGGCTGCGGGTAAAGATATTCCCGCCGAAGTGCTGCAAGGCCTGCACAAGCAGGAAAACCCCAAAAGCAACCTGCACAAAGGCATGGTCATGGTTGGCATTGCTCTGGGGCTGATGGCTCTTGGCCTGGTCACCGGGAAAAACCCACCCATTGCCATCAGTATGATTCCCTTGTTTATCGGCTTGGCACAACTGCTTGTGTGGAAGCTGGAAAGCAAAAAAAGCGACGGTTTGGAACAGTAATTCCTGGAACGAATTCCTGGAGATTGCATCCATGACCAACGACGACAGAACCCTGATTGCCAGGGTTCTCACCGCCAACGACCAGCGCGCCTACCGGGAACTGGTCAACCGCTACCAGTCACAGCTGCGCTACAGCCTGCGTCAGCTCACTGGCTGGGACGAGGCGCTGGCGGATGATCTGGCCCAGGAAACCTTTATCAAGGCCTTCGCCAATCTCAGTAGCTTTCGCGGCGACGCCAATTTTTACACCTGGTTGTACCGCATTGCCTACCGCCAGTTCGCCAGTTACTACCGCTCTCGCAAACCCACAGAGCCGCTATCGGAAAACGAAGACAGCCATGACAACCACAGCCCTGCGGTCGAGACGGACCTTCACCGGGATATTTCCAGAGCCCTGGCGCAACTGCCCCCAGAACAGGCCATGGCCCTGCACCTGCATTTGCAGCGGGAACACAGCCACCAGGAAATAGCTCAAATACTGGACAGCCCACTGGGTACGGTAAAAAGCCATATCCAACGTGGTCGGGAAAAACTGAAAGTGCTACTCTCTGCCTGGCAGACAACGGTGACACCATGAACGCACCTATCTCAGACAATCACAACAACTCGCAGCCAGACGAACTGGACGCCCTGTTCAGGGCCGCCCGTGCCACCGAACCATATTTAAAGGACGGTGGCTTTAGCGACAACGTGATCGCCGGCCTTCCCGCGCAACCGGGCAGCCGCCTCAGCAACGGCAAAAAGAGCGGCATTATTCTCGGTTCGACGATATTGGGCGCTGGCTGTGCCGCCACTTTGCTACCTTCCTTTGCGACCTCAATCAATCAATGGGTAACGCAAATATCTGGGGCAACCCTGGGCTTACCTGAACTGGCAGCTGTGGCGGTTGGATTACTGGTGGTTGCCGGAACGGTAATTTGGGCGAATTATCGGGAATGGATTTGAAGCAGACAAGGATGGCCGGTGCAGTATGAAGGTTAAAAGCAATGTCTAAAGAATATGATTTTTCCAATGGCGAACGGGGCAAGTTTCATAACCCTGACGCAGTTATGAATTTGCCGGTATATCTTGATAGTGACGTTTTGAGCTATTTTAAAGCCAAAGCCAAAGGTGTTGACCTCAGCGTTATGGTTAATGACCTGCTAAAAAAAGATATTGCTTTGATTGAGGGAATTAAATGAAGTCTTTCAAACCCAACGCCTGAGTCTTCGTATCTATATTCAACAAAATCCATGTTGTTTCCCTAAAAAGTCATTCTATTACACTGCTGTCCCACAAACTTTGAGCCCAGAGTTCCTAAACCGTGGGAAATACAAGGGCGTCAAAGGGTTTAAGTTCTCAGCAGACATGAATTGGGTCTTGCTTGCTGTGACACGCCGTGAACCCATCCCTGGGGGCTCGAGGCCAGCATCCATGCTGGCCACGGTCACATCAAGCAAGACCCAATTCATGTTGTTCGAGTTTGTGGGACAGCAATGATTCTATTATTAATTGTCGTAGGCCTGACTACTTATAAACCTCCATAACCACCTGCCCCGGCATCCTGCGCCGGTGGCGTATCAGGCCCTTTAATTCCAGCTGTTCCACACAACCTTCTACCATCCCCGGGTTACCACACAGCATCACCCGATCTTCGTCCGGGTTTATTGTCACGCCCAATAATGCCTCTAAATGGCCAGCGGCAATGGCATGGGGGATTCGCTGCGACAGGGTATCGACAACAACCTCACGGGTCACCGATTTCAGAAACACAAAGTTCTCGCCTTGCTGTTCTTGAATGTCGCCAATCAAATCACCATAAGCCAACTCATCGGCACTGCGCACGCCGTGCACCAGAATCACTTGCTGATATTGCTGCCAGACCTGATCGGTTTTTAAAATTGACAGAAATGGCCCAAGTGCAGTGCCGGTGGCAAGCATCCACAAACGCCTGCCGGATGGAATATCATCCAGGGTTAAAAACCCCGCCACCATTTTTGACAGCCACAGCTTGTCACCTTTTTCCAGAGCGTGCAGCCGTGGCGACAGCGGCCCTTCGTCCACCTTGTTGAAGTAAAACTCCGCCGCTGTTTCATGGGGAGCATTGACCAGGGAGTACGGACGGGCCAGCAGCTCGCCACCCACTTCCAACCCCAGGCGCAAAAACTGCCCGGCGCGGAAATCGGGCAGTTCATCCGCTGTGACTCTCAGCGAGCACAGCCGTTGATTCCAACGCTTATTTTCAACGACTGTTGCCTCTACCCAACCTTCCATAAATCACCTCGCTGTTATCCCTGACGCCCGTCCACCCGTTTACTGGTAAGAATACGCCAGTAGCCAATTAGAAAGATAACAAACGCCAACGTCCAGGCCAGTGCCGACAGGTTGTACAGTGGCAGCCGCCAGGACGATACAAAAACCGGCAGAAAACGGGACAGTGCCGACAGGGTCACCAACGCGAACCCACAATTCATGGCAACAGAACTGCGCAATTCATGGCCGGTGTGTCCCAGCGACACCCGTGCGATCATGGCCAGAATCATCCCCGAGATAGCGCCGATAGCCAGCAGGTGAAGAACATCTGATGTCCACCAGTTCAACACCCCCGACAGCCCCCAGGCGATGGTAAACACCGGGATAAACAGGTAAGCCAGGTGCAGCGACCACAGCAGCGGCACCCGCCACAAGCCGATATTTTGCCAACTGCCCCAGCGCAGCAGATGCAACAGCGCCGCCAGTAACGGCAACACCATGTCGGGCAGATAAAAGCCAATAAGCGCCTGTAGCGCCAACAGCAGCAACGAAAGGTGGCACCCCACTTCCAGCCACAAACGTCTGATTGGCTGCTCAACCCCCAGTTTGCGGGCGGTAAAGAAAGGAATCACCCGGCCACCGATCACACTCATCATAACGGCAAACAGCCAGATCATGGCCTGCAGACTGTGTTGCTGTTGCAGATACTCCCCCTCCGCAGCCGCCAGATAATAACGGCAATTGACAACTAACATCAGCACCGGCACCGCAGCCACCGCCATATTGCGCCACTGTTTGACCAGCAATATTGGCCGCAGCAGCCAGAACAAGCCCAATAACTGAAACGACAAATCTGCTGCCGCTGTACAGGCCAGCATAAGCTCGGCGTTTAATTCCCAGGGAACCAGCCACAGCAACCTGGCCGCTAGCCAAAAGCCCCACAACAGGGCCAACTGGCCGCCCTTGACAGCGGGCACCCCGGTCCAGGTTTGCACCGCAGTCAGCAAAAAACCGTAAACAATGGCCAGGCCAAACCCAAACAACATTTCATGGCCGTGCCACTGGGTTGGGCCAAGGCTGCTGCCAGGCACCCATTCAACCCCGGAGAGAAACAATCCCCACGCGGCTATTGCACAAGCCCCAAACAACGCCCCTGAAAGAAAAAAGGGCCGAAAAGCAAGCTGCCATAAGGCTGGCCCTTTGGCCGGTTCGGAGATATTGATAACTGCCATTGGTGAAATCCAGAATTAATAAACAGGTTAGGAGCGTTATTGCTTGCAAACTCCGAAGGGATGAACCTGGGGTGAGTTGCTGTGACCGTAGCCAGCAAAGATGCTGGCTCCGAGCTTACATGGATGCTTTCTCTCACAAAAAAGTTGCAGCGTGTGACAGCAAGTCATTCCAGGTTCATACCCAGCGCCAAGGGTTTATAGCACTACTGTAGTCATGCTTCAGTGAATTTGGGACAGCCGTAAATCGGAACACTGCCGAAGTTGCTGTTGAGCATACAGCATTATCACATAGCCAATTTTCAAACCCACCGGAAAAATAATCACCACCAGATGAGCCAGTACCTGTTGTGTCAGGCTCAAGCGATGGTCGAGGCCATAGGCCACCCACACTCCCAGCACGGTCAAACCAATACTGAACGCCACCATCCAGCGCCCGGATTTGTTCAGCTTTTGCAGTCGATTGAGAATGGTGCTGTCACACATAACATTTATCTCCCATGCATCTTTAAATAAATGCATAATAGATGCATCTTTAATAAATGTCTACAGGAGTTACCATGCAACTGACCCGCTTCACCGATTATGGGCTCAGGGTTTTGATGTACGCAGCCTTACAGCCGGAAGGCGACAAAGCCCGCATTTCAGAAGTAGCGCAAGTGTTTGGAATCTCGCGCAATCATGTAATGAAAATTGTCAATCGTATGGCGCACCAGGGCTGGCTAACCACCACCCGAGGCAAAGGCGGCGGATTTCAATTGGGCCAACAGCCTGAAAATATTGGTGTGGGCACCGTGGTTCGCACCCTGGAGGAAAGTCTGGAGATTGTCGATTGCGAGGGCGAAGACTGCCCTATCGTGCCCTGCTGCCGCCTCAAACAGGCACTCAATAATGCCCGCGATGCATTTTTGGCAGAACTTGATCACTTCACGCTGGCCGACCTGGTGACGTCACCCAGGCATTTAAAACAGATACTACAACTCAGCGCTTGACGAACAACCTGACACTGTCGGCAATGCGGGAATCCACATCCCGTTGGCCGGGCTTCAGTTGGTCAATTTCGGTCAAACGCTTACGCAACCCCACCCGATTGGCAATCTGAATGGCCAGCCCCGGACGGGCGTTAATTTCCAGAATCAGCGGCCCGCGGTCTGCATCCAGCACCACATCCGCCCCCAGATATCCCAGCCCGGTCATTTCCTGGCAACCTGCCGCCAGCTTTAACATTTTTGACCACTGGGGAATAACCAGATTGTCGAAAGAGTGCCCGGTGTCCGGGTGCCGCTCCACAGTGCGATTGTGCTGCACTGCGCAAATACTGGTGCCCGACACAATATCAATACCCACCCCCACCGCTCCCTGGTGCAAATTGGCCTTGCCATCGGACTCACGGGTAGAACAGCGCAGCATGGCCATTACCGGGTAACCCCTGTACACCACCACACGCACGTCCGGCACACCTTCGTAGCTGTAATTGGCAAAGCGGTCGTCAAAGTTCACCAGCTCTTCCACCATGGCCACATCCAGGCGACCACCGAGGCTGAACAATCCGCTGAGAATATTGGAAACGTGGCCCTTCAGTTCCCGCAGGGAGAGTTCGCGGCCATTGGGTTTGACAAAACGACTGCCATTGCGACCCACAATCACCAGAATACCTTTGCCACCACAGCCCTGGGCGGGTTTGATGACAAAGGTTTCCCGGTCGCCGATTATCTGTTCCAGACGGCGAGCCTGATACTGGTAACGCACCTCACCATACAGCTCCGGCACATCAATACCGTATTCCGTCGCCGCCAATTTGGTTTTTAATTTGTTATCCACCATGGGATAACAACGGCGTTCGTTATTGCGAGCAATGTATTCCACATTGCGGCGGTTCATGCCCACAATACCCAGCTTGCGAAGTTCGGAGGGCCAGATTAAAGGCATTTAAAACTTCCTCCGAATCTACCGGAGCAAGGCAGTAGCTCCCTTAGGTGTTTCCAGACCGCCTGCGGCATGGAAGCCGCAGACGAGTCTACATGGAGGTATTCACGGCGTGTCAGGAAACACCTAAGGGAGCTACTGCCGGGAATCAACGCTTCGCACCCGCGCAGAACGGGGAACGGTATCAGAACGCGCAGCAAGTACGTCCATGTATGCTCGTCGACAGCATCCATGCTGTCGGCGGTTCTGATACCGTTCCCCGCCCTGCACTCAGCACCGAGCAAAATCACTTCACCTGCTCCTTCAAGTAACGAAACCGGTAAAGCTCGCTCAAGCGATAACCGCTGTACTGCCCCAGCACCAAAATCACCCCCAGCAAACTCAACATCAATTCGGGGAAATTAAACGTCAGATGCTCGATAAGACGGTTGCTCACCAGAAGATACGTAGCCACCGCCACCACCAGACTACCGAAGCCCTGGATAAACACCTCCTTGCCGCCCTCCTCCTCCCAGAGCACCGACATGCGCTCGATAGTCCAGGACAAAATAATGGTGGGAAAAAACGTTACCGTCAGCGCCTGATCAATGCCCAGTTTGTAACTGACAATACTGAAAGCCGCCATCAGCAGCACCACAACCACAACTACGGCTGACACCCTCGCCACCAACAGCAAATTGAGGTGACTCAGCCAGGAGCGAATCCACAGACCGATACTGACCACCACCAGAAAAACCCACAAACCGGTGGCCAGCGTGGTTTGAATAAACGCCAGCGCAATCAAAATGGGCATAAAGGTACCCGCCGTGCGCAGCCCCACAAACACCCTCAGCAACACCACCAAAAAGGCACCGATAGGCACCAGCAGAATATTTTTGAACACCCCCTGCTGCTCCACCGGCAAGGCGTAGATGGAAAAATCCAGCAGCGGCACACTGGCCACCTCCGGCTCCATCAGCAGCACGGTTTTTGCCGGCAGGGAATTGGCTACCATGGCGAACTCCAGGCGCGAGCGATTGCCGCCAATCACATCCAGCGTAGAGCCCCCGCCCCGCTGCCAGATAAAAAAGTTATCCGCCAGGCCAATTTCTCCACTTTCCGGGTCGAACAGCAGCCAGTCGCCCCCCTGACCCTTATCGCCCAAATACACCTCCAGCAAATCGCTCACCTGCTGGCGGCGGCGGCCATTTTCCAAATACACCCCCTTCACCCGCTGGCTGGCAATACCGGCCACAGCGAATACCTCCTCCATGGCCGGCAGCGCTTTGCGGTTGTGTTCAGACAGCAGAAAGCTCACTTCCTGACTGGGCTGGGAACGGATAAATTCGCTGATCAGCAGGCGGGTAAAACTGGCATCGTCCAGGGACTTTTCGGTAATCAGTGCCACCAGATGATCCACAACCTGTTGGCGACGCTTTGGCAAACTCGGCGGGTGAATGGCTTTCGGCGCCATGACAGGCAACGCCGCAGGCTGCTCCCGATAGAGCTGAAGTTTGTAATACAGAGTGGTTTTTTCATCCAGAGAGCGGCGGCTCCAAACCGCGCGGCGTTCGCTGCCCGCCCCCTGAATGGCGAACCCGAAGCCGGCAGAGGCAAAATTTTCGTCCAGCAGTTTCCAACCCGCCATGGGCTCGGGTAACGCCAAAGACACCTCTACCGGGCCATCAGCCGGGGTAAAAGAAATTTTTGATTCCAGGGTCCAGACCTTGCGATTCTCCCCCGGCCACAAGGGGAAGCCCAACTCTATGGCTTTGTAGAGAGTGAGGCCAACGCCCGCCAAAATCAGCAAGCCCGCCACCACAATTAACTGTATTCGCGACGAGTGCATGGCTTGCCCTTATTGATAACAGGTTTACTTGATGACGTAGCGACGGCTGACATCGACAACTGCGGTATCGGTGAGCCAGTTGCGACCCACCAACAGCGGGTATTCAAAATCGGAGCGATCCGTCAGGGTGACATCCACATGCTCCTTGATTTCCCCCAGTTGCAGCCACAACTTGACCACATAGCGGCGCTGTGAATCCGCATCGTGGCGTTTGATGCGCACCCGCCGCTCTACCGGGCGCTCCAATACAACAGGCTCCATATCGTGCCCGGCTTGCAAGGTAAAACGCACCCAGCGTTTGCCATCCCGCTCAAAACGCACAATGGGATCGGCGTGCAGGGAGGTTGTTTCAGCACCGGTGTCGATACGCGCCTTCAACTTTAGCCCCGGCGGGCTGAGTGTCAGGCGCTCCACACTGCCAACCACCAGCAGTTTTTTCTCGCCCATATACTTGGGCGGTTTTACAACGGGCTTGGGTTGGGATTGGGGCTGAGGTTTGATTACTGGCTTGATCACAGGTTTGGGGGCGGGCTTGGCAATAACCGCGGCAACCGTTGGCGCAGCAGCTACTGGTTGGGGCTTGCCAGCAGCTGGCGCAGCGTTGGCCACCGGCTTTTGTGGAGCAGCTGCTTGCGGCTGTTGTGGCGCTGCTTGTTGTGGCGCTGTTTGTTGCGGAGCGTTCTTTTGTGCATTGGTGGCCGTCAAACAGGCCCCCAGCAATGTACTCAGGGCAGCTACAGCCAATAAGGAAAAGCGCTTTTTAATAGCATCCATGAATCACCGTGCCCCCACACAGGCGTCATTCAATAATTTAGAGGCCGCATAATAGCCTAAATCAACCGCTTAAACTTGCTCCGCGTCACTATTCCCCGACTCGGCCTGCCCGGATACTGCCTGTTTATTACACCACCACAGCCAACCGCCATAGCCAGCCAACAGCAATGTAAATACAAACAACATAGGTATCAGGGCCCGGCTTGCATCCTGTTCGGTACCGAGTATCAAGCCTTCAAACAAGAACACCAAAAATGCGGGCGCCAGGTGCTGCAGATTGGGGTCCGAATACGCCTGCACCGGCGTTAACAGCAGGGCCGCACAAAACAGCAGCAGCACATTGCGAACATGGTGCCAGGCCAGCTTCGACAGCAGCCACCAGACGTACCAGAGCACCACCAGTGCTCCCAGGTAATAGCCCACCAGCCCCCAAAAATAATTGCTTTCTGTGTACATAATTTAATCTCCCGGATTCAAGTCTGAACCCCGTCATAATGGAAGTGAGCGCGGCAATATCAAAGCCACTGGATCGCCGCGCTTCGCTCGCGATGACGCTATATTTGAGTTATTGCGCTCAGAATGACAGCAGGGGGTTATCCATCCACCCAGTAAACCACCCGATCTTCCAGCTCATCCGGGTGGATGTGTATTTCCGAAACCGCCCTGCCCCGCACCGATTTACCAGCGTTGTGCACAGCCTCCCGGTCACCGCTCACCAATGGGTGCCAACGGGGTAAATCTTTACCCTCATGCAGCAACCGGTAGCTGCAAGTGGCGGGTAGCCAGTGGAACTGCTCGACATCCACCGGGGTGAGGCACAGGCACTCCGGTACCAACTGTTTGCGATTGGGATAATCCCGGCAGCGGCAGCTGCGCAAATCCAGTTGTTTGCAGGCCACATCCGTGTAATACACCTTGCCATCGTCGTCATCTTCCAGCTTCACCAGGCAGCACTTGCCGCAGCCATCGCACAGGGCTTCCCACTCCTGGCGGGTCATCTGAGCCAGAGATTTGTGTTCCCAGAAAGCCTGCAATTACCTGCCCGCCAGCTTGTGATTGTGCAGGTTTACTTCCTGCATATAGTCCTCTTTTGCGGGAGGCAGTTGCAAGTAGTAGCCGTTTTCGGCAATGGCCGCCAACACTTTTACCGTATCGGCGCGAGCCAGCTTGCGCTCTGGCGCCAGCGGCAATGTGGTCACCCGTTGAGGCGTACCAAACCGTTCCAGCAGCGCTTCGGGCACCCGGCTCAACTGATCCCGGTGGTCCACATACAAATACAGCTCACCTTCCCGGGGACTTTTGTAAATAGTGCAAATGGTTTTCATGGACAGCTCACGACGGTGCCAATTGCGGCAGTGCGCCAAGCATTTTTTCCGCCAGCACCTGTTCCCGCCAGTTGCCACGCCAGTGCTCCGGCACCTGGGCTGCGCCCTTGTAGGCGGAAGCGACGATGGCCTCCAGATCCGCTTTGCGGGCGAGAATTTCCGGTGCCAGCTGTAACTCCTCGGCCAGTTGGTTTTGAATGGCTCGCAGTTGTTTGATCCACACACCCGCTTCCCTGGGCAGGGGCTGTGGCAAGAGTTCGAGACAATGCTCCGGCTCCAGGGACTTGAATTCGTCCACCAGGAGCAACACCGCATCGCCATAGCGCCGCTGGGACCCGGGGTGCCTGACTCCGCAGCCCCCCAACCCGGCCATATCCGTGGGCCGTTTGCGGGCAATATCCAACAGCTGTTTATCGCTAATAACCCGGTTGCGAGGTTTGTTTTGCTCCCGCGCGGTGTTTTCCCGCCATTCCGCCAGGGCTTGTAACAGGGTTAGCTGCTGGGCATTCAGTTGCCAGGCACCCTTGATGCGGCGGTAGTATTCAGCCACATTCCCCTCGCTGCCCGCCCTGGTCAGCAATTCAGTCATATCGCTTTGCACCCAGGGCAAACGCTGTTTCAGTTGCGCCAGCAGACGGCGATACACTTCCACCAGATAGTACACGTCTTCCGCACCATAGCGGCATTGCGCTTCTGTCAGCGGCCGTTGCAGCCAGTCGGAGCGGGTTTCGTGTTTATCCAGCTCAATGTCGAGCACATCACCCACCAGGGCGGCATATCCCCTGGAAAAGCCGTAACCGACAAAAGCGGCGGCCACCTGAGTATCGATAATGGGCCGGGGAATCACACCCATGCTGTGACGCAACACTTCCAGGTCCTCGGAACAGGCATGGAAGATTTTTACCACTCTGCGGTCCACCAGCAATTCGGCGAAAGGCAACATATCACTGATGGCCAGCGGGTCCACCAACCAGCAATGCTCACCGTCAGACACCTGCAACAAACCGAGGATGGGATAAAACGTATCGGTACGGATAAATTCCGTGTCCACCGCCAGGTGGTTCAGCTGACTCCACTGATCACAGAGCTCCGCCAGGCGGCTATCGCTATCTACCCATTCGATCAGGTTGTCTTGAAGTTCAATCATGGTCACAGTGGCTTGCGAGAGGTAAAGGCGTGGGCCAGGGTGCCACCATCCACGTATTCCAGCTCGCCGCCCAGTGGTACGCCGTGAGCAATACGGCTGACGGTAACCCCATGGGGCTTGGCCCGCTCGCTGATAAAGTGGGCGGTGGCCTCCCCTTCAACGGTGAGGTTGGTGGCCAGGATCAGCTCTTTTACCTCGCCGCCTTGCAGTTGTTCCATCAATTGATTGATGCCCAGTTGTTCCGGGCCAATACCGTCGATAGGTGACAGGTGGCCCATCAACACAAAGTAACGTCCCCGGTAAGTGCCCGCCTGCTCAATGGCAAACAGATCCACCGGGGTTTCCAGCACACACAGCTGGCTGGGGTCGCGGCGCGGGCTGCTGCAGATGTTGCACAGTTCGGCTTCGGCAAAGGTGCGGCACTGGCGACAGCGCCCTACCCCCTCCATGGCCGCGTCCAACGCTTTTGCCAAACGCACACCGCCAGAGCGGTTGCGCTCCAGCAATTGCAGCGCCATGCGTTGTGCGGATTTAGGGCCGACACCGGGGAGTTGCCGCAGGGCATCAATCAGTTCGTCGATCAGGCTTCCGAACAAATTTTTTCCTATCAATAGTTTATGGATTTAATTTCAAGTAATTTGTCAACTTGAAGCCCGAGCTTCGCAAGGACAGGCTGGACGTCTGACGTCGGATGTCTGACGCTGTTGGGCTGCGCCCAACTGGGTTTAGTACGTTGCTTCCGACTTCAGACTTCTGACGTCCGGCTTTCAATCAAAACGGCATCTTGAATCCCGGAGGCATTTGCATACCGGCGGTCAGTTCCGACATTTTGTCTTTACTGGCGGCTTCCACCTTGCGCACGGCATCGTTGATGGCGGCGGCCAGCAGGTCTTCCAGCATGTCTTTGTCTTCCGACATCAGGTCTGGATCGATGGTTACCTTGCGCACGTCATGGCGGCCGGTCATTACCACCTTGACCATGCCGGCACCGGACTGCCCTTCCACTTCCGCATTGGCCGCATCTTCCTGCATTTGCTGCATGCGCTCCTGCATCTGCTGGGCTTGTTTCATTAAATCGTTCAGGCCTTTCATGGTTACCTCTATTCTATGGGCCGCACGCTGTCTTCCAGCAGGCGGCCATCCAGTTGTTTGGTTAAATCCTGTACCAACGGGTCATCGCGCATGGCTTGCACAGCAGCGGCCATGCAGTCGGCACGGGCGCGCTCGTTGAGCATGCGTGGGGTTTCAGCGCTGACTGCCCCCACGGTAATACGGACGCTGCAAGGGCTGCCACAGTACTGTTGCAATGCATCCGCCAGCCGCTGTTGCTGGCTGTCTTCGTACAGAGAGCTGTATTGCTTGTCCAGGGTACAGTGAAAATCATTGCCATCCCGCGCAGTTACCACCAGATTTGCGGCCGTATTGCCCAGCACACCGCCCAGCTTTAGCTGCCGACAAATATCTGGCCACTGTTCCGCCAGCTCGATACCGGACGCCACTTTTTCCACACTGGGCTCGACTTCGGCTTGCGGCTCTGACGCTGCTAATGTTGATTCTGCTAGCGCTGACTCAGTGTGTACCGGCTCCGGCATTGCCACCTCAACGGGCACTGCCAGGGCAGGTGGCGGCTCTGGAGAACGACGCGGGGTGGTGGCGGGCTTGTCTGCAACCGCTTGCGCAGTCCGGCTAAGAGGCTTTTTTGCCGGGGGGCCCTCCCCGGTTGGTTGTTCAGCCAATGAGGACGGAGGGCGCATCTCACTGTTGCCGGGTTTAAAGGCCAGCTGCCGCAACAGGGCCATTTCAAAACCGCTGCGCGGGTCTGGTGACAGGGGCAGGTCGCGACGCCCCAACAAGGCAATCTGATAAAGCAGCTGCACGGCTTCAGGTTCCATGCCCTTGGCCACGTCTGTCACCTGCTGGAAATCACCGTGACGATTGTCCAGCGCCTCGGGCACGGTTTGGGCAATGGCCACCCGGTGCCAAAAGCCCAGCATGTCGGCCAATACCGCATTGTAATCCGGTCCCTGCTCTGCCATCCGCGCCACCACTGACAGCACCTGATCACCATCGTCGTCGGCAATGGCACTGCACAATTCCACCACCCAACTGCGATCAATAGTACCCAGCATGGCGTTAACTTCTGCCTCTGCCACTTTGCCACCGCCGTGGGCAATGGCCTGGTCGGTGAGGCTCAGGGCATCGCGCATGCTGCCATCGGCGGAACGGGCCAGCTGCCACAGGGCGGCGTCTTCAAAGGGCACGGATTCTTCGCCCAGCACAAATTTCAGGTGCTCACTGATGCGCTCCGGGCTGAGGTTTTTCAGGTTGAATTGCAGGCAGCGGGAAAGAATGGTCACCGGCAGTTTTTGCGGGTCGGTGGTCGCCAGCAGAAACTTCACGTGAGGTGGCGGTTCTTCCAGGGTTTTCAGCAGTGCATTAAAGGAGTGGGTAGAGAGCATGTGCACCTCGTCGATCAGGTACACCTTGAAGCGGCCCCGGGTGGGCGCGTACTGGACATTTTCCAGCAGCTCGCGAGTGTCTTCCACCTTGGTGCGCGAAGCCGCATCCACCTCGATCAGATCCACAAAGCGACCTTCGGCGATCTCCACACAGGCGCCGCACTCGCCACAGGGTGCAGAGCTGACGCCTTGCTCGCAATTGAGACACTTGGCGAGAATCCGCGCAATGGTGGTTTTACCCACCCCGCGAGTACCGGTAAACAGGTAGGCGTGGTGCAAACGCTCGTTATCAAGAGCATTGATCAATGCCTGCAACACATGCTCCTGCCCCGCCATTTCACGGAAAATACGCGGGCGCCACTTGCGGGCAAGAACCTGATAACTCATATGGGGAGCTCTTTAGTGGAAATACAAGTCAGGCATTATACCTGTCTTCTGTCCACTGTCTTCTGTCGACTGACATCTGAAAAGGCGGCAGCCCCCGCCAGCCACACCCCGGCACATGAATTCACTGCTACCGTTGCTCCCTTCCGGGCCTGGCGGGGTTTACAGGTCGTCATTGCGAGGGGACCGACGGGGGCCACCATTGAGAGCGCGGAATTATGGGTACTTTACCGGTACAAATCAAGGTTATGTTTTAACCGGCCAATCGCCCTGCTAACAGTCCCTATAAGGTATACTCGTTCGGGTAAAACGCTCCCAACAAGAATTTATTTCCAGAATAACCACCAAGGAGGCACAGGTGCCTAATATCTTTATTACCTCGCTGGCGCTGGTTGGCGCGCTATTGCTTCATCCGCTGGCACTGGCGGATAAACGCCCCATGAATCTGGATGATATTGCCAGAATATCCCAGGTCACTTCCGTGGCCAGCTCTCCGGATGGCCAATGGGTCGCCTACACCAAAAGCGTGCAACGCACTCCCTATAAAGACGACGATGGCCCCGACTGGGGCGAGCTGCACATCACTGACACCCAGGGCAACTCACGCCCGTTTATCTCCGGCAGTGTCAATGTGGCTGGCGTCAAATGGTCTGCAGACAGCCAGCAGCTCTACTATCTGGCAAAGCGCCACAACGACAAGTTCATCAGCCTCTATCGCATCCCCCTGGGTGGAGGCGAATCGGTGTTGGTTTACACCCACACATCGGACATTGTCGGTTACGACATCAACAGCTCGGGAGAGGCGTTGCTGCTGACTATCCCCACCGCTCCCAAAGACCAGGAAAAGCTGATCGCCAAAGGCTTCCAACCAAAAGTGTACGAGGAGCAACTGAAATACAATCAGCTGTACCGCCTCGACCTTAGCGACAAAAACGCCCAAGCGGAGCAAATTTCAGTAGACGGCCACCTGATGCGCATTGCCTATAACCCCAAAGGCAACAGCATCATCGCCACCGTCTCCCCCACCCCGCTGGTGGACGACACTCTGATGAAGCCCAAAGTGGTTATTCTCGGCAGCAATGGCAAAGTGCAGGCCACCTTGAATGGCGATGGTAAAGTAGGTGCCGGACACTGGGCGCCCAATGGCAACGATGTGGCCTATATCGGCTCGCAAGATACACATGACCCTCGCGAGGGCATTGTCAAATATTACAAGAGCGGTAAAACCACGGAGCTGCAACCGGGGTTGCTGACTCATACTCAGGATATCGAATTCCTGCCCGGCGGTGACCTGCTGGCTGTCAACCATATTGGCACCGGCAGCGAAATAGTGATTCTGAAAGCCGGCAAAGCGGGCAAAGGCAAACAACTCAATATTGGCGAGCGCATCGCACGTTCCCTGTCGACCCCGAAAAAAGGTCGCGGCTTTGCCTTTATTGCCGATGCTCCGAACCACCCGAGAGAGGCATTCTGGTATCAGGGCGGCAAAGTGACCCGCCTCAGTAACAGCAATCCCTGGCTGGACGACATTGCCCTCGGCAAACAGGAAAGCATTACCTGGAAAGCACAAGACGGCACCGAGATTGAGGGCGTTCTGGTGTACCCGCTGGATTACCAAAAGGGCCAGAAATACCCCCTGGTTAACTTTATCCACGGTGGCCCGGAAGCGCATATTTCCAACGGCTGGCACAGCCGCTACTCCGAGCCCGCCCATGTATTCGCCGCCAAAGGCTACTTCAGCCTGTGGCCCAACTATCGGGGCAGTACCGGCCGTGGCGTCGACTTCTCCAAAGAAGGTCAGCACGCATACGCCGACCCGGAATTTCTCGATATTGTGGCGGGTAAAGATCACCTGGTGGACAAGGGCATGGTAGACCCCACCAAAGTGGGCATTACCGGCGGCTCCTACGGCGGCTACGCCTCTGCCTGGAGTGCCACCGCGCTGAGCGAACACTACCAGGCGGCGGTGATGTTTGTGGGCATTTCCAATCAGCTGTCAAAATTCGGCACCACCGACATCGCCAACGAAATGTACCTGGTGCACTCCCGTGCCTGGCCCTGGGAGGACTTCCAGTGGATGCTGGAGCGCAGTCCCATCTACCACGCTCAAAAGCACCGCACGCCCCTGCTGATCATGCACGGCGAAGCCGACCCGCGTGTACACCCGGCACAATCGCTGGAAATGTACCGCTACCTGAAAACCCTGAACAACGCCCCGGTACGCCTGGTGCTGTACCCCGGAGAGGGTCACGGCAACCGCAAAGTGGGCGGCAAGTATGACTACTCCCTGCGCCTGTTGCGCTGGATGGACCACTACCTGAAAGGTCCCGGCGGCAAACCACCGGAGCAGGATTTGAAACACGAGAAAAGGCTGGAAAAACCCAAGCCAACCCCACTGGCCAGCACCCGCGAAGTCGGTGACGCTCACGAGAGTTGCTGCGGGCACCACTGATGGTGAACCTCTTGCAACAGAAATAACCAAAGCGGCGGCCTGTGGGCCGCCGTTTTGGTTTAAGGTCTGTTTATCTGAATATCAGCTATTCAACCTTGAGTACAACACGCACCGAATCATCTGCCTGCCCGGAGTCAATGTAGGACAAATAGCGTTTATCTGTTGCCACTGCCTTGCGCAATTCTTTTTGATTTTTACGTGTTTTTGGCGGTGAGGCACGACTGGTAAAAATCTGCTTGGCCCAATAAGCCCGCAATTGGCTGGGAGATTTTTTTAACACTTTTCGGGCGAACTTTTCATAGTTGGGATCTGACGGGCTAACATCCAATGGTTCCGCCGGGCTGCCATCAGGAAACTGATTGACCTTACCCAGATAAATCCGCGCCACATCAGAGGAGCTTACCTCCCCCTTTATTTCAGGGTTCGAAATCACCACCAGGTCTTCGCCATAACTCATCAATGGCGAGGCACACAAGAACCAAAAAGAAACAACAAATAGATTATTTTTCACAGTTTTCACCACTAAAAGACAAAGTCTACCGCAACGCTCAACAGATAATTACTCAACCCCAAACGCCTGTCATTAATCTGCTGCCCTTCAACTTTCAATGTATAAGGCGCATCAAAGTCGTAGCGCAGACCCAGTGTGTGACTGTACTGATCGGTGTCGGAACTTATGACAGCAAAATCCACTGCAGTGGCAAGCTCCAGCAAGGGAGCTGCCGCTGCAGGTGGAATGTTATTCGCCAACAGACGTATTGGCTGAGAAAACAGATATTCATTGTCACGACCGCGATCGGCGTATGTATAGTGCAGGGTAAAAGCGTTAATTCTGTGGCCCGCCGTTACATACCAGGATTTTTCATCCGGCCCCAGGCTTCTACCTATCTCTGTCTGGGTAAATTCCGCGTTAACAAAGTAATTCTCAACATCCACACCAACAGAAAAGTTGTAAAAGTTAATATTCCTGTTTCTGATTTCCAAATCGTCGGCAATATTGGAAAACCCCACAGACCTGAGGCTTTGGAGTAAAACCACCCCACTGCTTTGCAAACCAATCGTGGTGTCGGGCAACTTGTGGTAGCCCAATCTGGCGTTAAAAGCGTCTTTTTCGACAGTAAATAACACGCCTCGGTCGTTGCGTGTTCGAAAGTCAACATTTTCATTGAAAGCCAATTTTGCCGTATCGGAGCTCCTTCCATAATAGGTTTGAACACTGGCAAGCCAACTACCAACCGGGCGTTGATAAAACAAGCTCACCCCCTCAACCCGAGTAAAAAACTCCAGATCCAGAGAGTAAACCTCTACTGGTGGCCTGATCCAGGGATAGGAATAACCCACATGCAGATATTCTGAATAAGTATAAGTGGGGCGACGAAAACGGCCGATATTGAGTTGAAGGTTTTCATCAACTTTGTAGCTTGCATACAACCAATCCAGGTTAATATCAAAATCCCTGTTCCCTTGAGTTATTGCTTGAGCTGTCATACTGAAACGCTTATTAAAGTGCGCGCTGAGCTGGTAGCCAAGTCGGGTATTTGGACTGAGCTTGACAGAATCATCCGATGTATCCCGGGAAAAGGTATTCATCTGGTTTATTGAGTTATCGTCGAGCTTGCTCGCCACAACGGATCCAAAACCATTGCCCTGCCATTGTATTTCTGCCTGAAGTGGCAGCGAAAACACAAACAGACAAGCCAGCAAAGACCCGTGCTTCGGCTTTATAAAATGTTCACCACATATATCCATACATTCACCAGTGGTTATATCGAGGATTGTTTTTTTGCAAAATCTTCAAAGTCAGACAACGGCATAGGGCGAGCAAGAAGATAACCCTGTGCACAACAACAGTTGATGTCTTTGAGAATTTTTAACTGAGATTCTGTTTCAACACCTTCAGCCACGACTTCTACGTTTATTTTTTTCGACAACAATATCAACGACTCAACAATAGAGCGGGAATTTTTGACCGATTCCATTTCACCCACAAAACCGCGATCAATTTTAAGGGTGTCCACATCACAATGCTTCAGTAACGACAAGGAAGAGTGCCCGGCACCAAAGTCATCTAACGCCACTTTGACAAACAGCGCTTTAAGACCATGAATGTTGATTGCAACATTGTCGAAGTTTTCGATAACTGATGTTTCGGTAATCTCAAGCTCCAGAGATCTCTCCAGCAATGGATACTTCTCAAGTGTTTTTTCAACAGCGCCCACCAAGTCTTTTGATCCTGCCAATTTAGCGGAAATATTCATGGAAATCGGCAATGTGAAAATATTGTCCCTCTGCCAGCGATTGATCAACTGGCAGGTTTTTTCCAAAACCCAGTGATCAAGATCACAAATCAGATTGCTGTTTTCGGCAACAGGAATAAAAACACCGGGTAACACAAAGCCCAGTTCCTCACTATTCCATCGCAGCAGCACTTCCGCCCCTGACAGCTTTCCGGTACTTATTAAAAATTTAGGTTGCAGGTACAAATCCAGCTTATCTTCTCGCAATGCCTGGCGGAGCAAATTTTCTATTTTTAAATTCTGCTGGGCAGCAATTCCAACGTCCTCATCAAAGAAACAGTAACTGTTTTTGCCTGATTTCTTTGCTTCGTACATGGCCAGGTCTGCATTGATGGTGAGGTCTTCTGCTGTTTTTGCCGTACCGGGATAGCTGGCAATACCGATGCTGACACCCACATTAAGGCTCTGACCTTCAATAACTACCGGCTCCAAAACCGCTTTTCGTATGCGCTCGGCCACAATTCCGGCATCACTGGGATGGCGCAAACCACTGAGCAGCAACATAAATTCATCGCCCCCCATCCTGGCCACTACCGATTCGCCACCACTTCGATTCAAGGCAACCTGATCACGGGCACGCAGCGTTCCCTGAAGGCGATTGGCGACTTCTGCCAACAAAATGTCGCCGGCATCGTGCCCCAGGTGATCGTTGACGTACTTAAAATTGTCCAAATCCATGAACAGGATACTCAGCGCTCTGTCTGGATGTCGCAAACAGCCTTCCATCTCCCTCTTGAGAATTCGATTGAAAGAGCGACGATTTGGCAAATCGGTCAGTGTGTCGGTATAGGCCAGTCGCTCCAGCTCTTTGCCGCTTTGTTCCAGCTTGTCGATAAAAGAGTTAAACCAATAGGCCAGCTCAGACATTTCATCCTGTTTGGTAATGGGAATTCTGGCACTGGTATCGCTTGTTCCTTCTGCAATGGTACGCAGTGTGTTTACCATGAAACCTATGCGACCAAGCACGCTGCGAATAAGAAAAGCGGCAACAAGAAACACCAGAACAACTGTCACCATGCCGGTAACAAATACTCTGCGTATTAAAGCGTTAGCCCGTTCCGTTACATTGTCAACGCTGGTGGTAAAGGCTGTTTTTTCCTTGTGCTCAAAAGACTCCAGAAGCGCCATTACCTGACGAAATGCATTTTGATTCTCACGCACTCTGGCGATGACATCTTCTGGTGGATGCATGGTAACCGCCATCGTTGATGCCAGCTCATAACCATTGCCAAAGTAATTATCAAAAGGTTCCCGGATATTATCGATAGCGCTCTTTGGGAATTTACCCAGCACAAACACTGTGTCGAGAGTATTTTGAAAGGTTTCAGCGTGCTTCTTCGCTTCGAACAGTCTGTCTGGCTCTCCGGTAATAGCCGACTGTTCCAGCTCCGCCTGTGTTTGCTTCAGGCTGAAGATGGCTTGCTGCAATTGAGCTTGCAAGGGGTAGTGTTGATTTCGTATTTGCTCGAGAAGGGCAGCCTGGGGACGGGTTTCGGCTATATGTATCCATAGATAAACAGCAAAACCAACAGCGGAAACCAGAACAACCGAAAGAATTCGCCATTTCAGCGAATCCAGGTTCCAGCTATGCCCCCCACGTCTGCGTAAGCTCAATATTCCGTGCCAAAATGTCAAGATACAAGCATTTATTATGTAGTTATGCGCTTTCTGCTCTGCTCCATGCTGTCCCTTTTTTACCTGACAACAAATTTTGCGCGGGAACCTTTTCCCACAAACAGCCCAAAATGTCAATACATACATTCACAAAATGCAAACACCTTTAAAACGACAACAGACTCAACCTCAACAAAACTTTACTCCTGATCTTTACTCAACTCCCTGTTATTGCGGCTATGGTGCAGTTATGCTTGCAGCAAAATCTGTAACTGCGAAAAATGGCCGTGAAAAAAACAATCCTCCTCTTGGTTGGCTTTCTTCTGCTAGCCGCATGCAACGACAGTGAAACCAACGTGGAGCGAGGCAACCGTGAGGGCATTCTCTACTGGGGTAACGGCACCGAGCCTCAGGAACTGGACCCTCACATTACCACCGGCGTGTCGGAATCCTATATTCAGGAAGCCTTGTTCGAACCCCTGGTAAACAGCCACCCACAAAGCCTGGAGCCAGTGCCCGGTGTGGCGCAACGCTGGCAAGTCAGCGACGATGGCACTACCTACCAATTCTATTTAAACCCAGAGGCGCGCTGGTCCGATGGCAAGCCGGTAACCGCCGAAGATTTTCGCTGGAGTCTGTGGCGTGCCATGCATCCCAAGCTGGGCAACCAGTACAGCTATATGTACTACCCCATCAAAAACGCCGCCCCTTACCTGCGCGGTGAAATCAGCAATTTTGACGAGGTGGGTATTACCGTTATGGGCCCGCACAGCCTGCAAATACAGCTGGAAAACCCCACTCCCTATTTTCTTGGCCTGCTCAGCCATCACAGTTATTACCCGGTGCCCCGCAGCGCTATCGAAGCCCACGGCGACCCCTGGAGTCGGGGCAGCCATTGGACGCGGCCGGGGAACCTGGTCAGCAATGGCGCTTTTCAGTTGTCGGAATGGAAACTGTTTAACTACATTGCGGTGGATAAAAACCCTCACTACCACAAAGCAGACCAGGTGGCCCTCAACGGCATTCGCTTTTTGCCCACGGAAAACATCACCACCGAGGAACGAATGTTTCGCGCCGAGCAGCTGCATCACACTTACGAAATTCCCGCAGATAAAACCGCCTTCTACCGTAAGAACGCACCGCAGCAATTGCGCAATCAACCCTACCTGGGCACTTATTTTTACCGCCTTAACACCCGGGTAAAACCACTTGACGACATCAAAGTGCGGCGGGCCCTGGCGCTGGCCATTGATCGTCAGCAAATTGTCGAGCGCATTACCAAACAGGGGCAATTGCCCGCGTACAGCATCACGCCACCGGATACTGCCGGGTATACTGCGGAATCCAGCCTCAGTTACAACCCGGAACGTGCACGACAGCTGCTGGTAGAGGCGGGTTACCCCAACGGCGAGGGCATCGACACCCTGGAAGTGCTGTACAACACCTCTGAAAATCACCGCAAAATTGCCGTGGCCATCCAACAGATGTGGAAGAAAGAACTGAACATCAATATTACCCTGCGCAATGAAGACTGGAAGGTATACTTGGATTCGGAAAAGCGTGGGGAATTTCAAATATCACGCGCGTCCTGGATTGGCGATTACCTGGACCCGAACACCTTTCTGGACATGTGGCTGAAAGACGGCGGCAACAACCGCACCGGCTGGCACAGCCCGGAATACGATAACTTGATATTGGAACAGGCGCCCCGCGCCACCAGTCGCGAACAACGCTACGCCCTGCTGATGAAAGCGGAAAAAATCCTGCTCGACGAATTGCCGGCCATTCCCATTTACACCTACGCCACCCGCCACCTGGTGCACCCGTCCCTGAAAGGGGTTACGTCAAACCTGTTGGATAGACCGTTCTTCAGTCATTTCTACCTCGAACCCGCACCACACCACCAAAGCGAGCCGTAATTGATGTTGCGATTCACCCTGATACGTCTGTTGCAAGCCATTCCTGTGCTCTTTGCGGTAGTCACCCTGACCTTCTTTTTGGTGCGCGCCGCCCCCGGCGACCCGCTGGCCTCCGACAAAGCCATGCCGCCAGAGGTGTATGCCGAACTCGGTGCGCTCTACGGGTTGGACAAACCGGTGTGGCAGCAGTACGTCAATTACCTGGGCAACCTGTTGCAGGGTGAGTTTGGGCCGTCGTTCAAGTACGTAGGCCGCACGGTAAATGAGCTGATTGCCGCCGGATTGCCCGCCACTGCGGAACTGGGGTTTTACGCCATGCTGGTGGCAGTACTGATTGGTGTCAGCGCCGGCGTGGTGGCGGCGTTGCGCCCCAACAGCGCGCAAGACTACGTGCCCATGTCGGTGGCCATGATGGGCATTTGCATGCCTTCATTTTTGTTGGGGCCGTTGCTGGTACTGGTATTTGGTTTGTGGCTGGACTGGTTGCCAATTTCCGGCTGGGGAACCATTCCCAGCGACAAAATCCTCCCTGCCATTACCCTGGGTGCGGCCTACGCTGCTTATGTGGCGCGTTTGTCCCGAGGCGGCATGTTGGAGGTGATGTCCCAGGATTACATTCGCACCGCCCGCGCCAAAGGCTTACCCGAATCACGCATAGTCTTCAAACACGGGCTGCGCGGTGGCCTGATTCCAGTGGTGGCGTTTTTGGGCCCCGCCTTCGCAGGCTTGCTGTCTGGTTCCTTTGTGGTGGAAACCGTTTTCCAGATTCCCGGCATGGGCCGCCTTTACGTTCAGGGGGCTTTTAATCGGGATTACACTCTGATTATGGGTACCACCGTGTTGTTCGCCACTCTGATTATTGTCTTCAATTTGCTGTCAGATGTGCTCTCCGTATGGCTCAACCCCAAACTGCGACAGCAATACCAGGGAGGTGGGCAATGACCAGTAGTACACCCACCTTACCTGCGGAAAAAGGCAGCAGCCTGTGGCAAGACGCCTGGGTACGGCTGGGCAAAAATCGCCTGGCACTGTTTGGCCTCGGCGTATTGAGCCTGCTGGTTGTGGTCTCAGTGCTGACCCCCTGGTTGGCCCCGTACTCCTACGACCAGCAAAACCTGGAACTGGGCGCTACCCCGCCCTCATGGGATCACTGGCTGGGCACCGATACCTTTGGCCGCGATCTGCTTACTCGCATTCTCTACGGTGGTCGTGTTTCCCTGGCGGTAGGTTTTGTAGCCACCGGCGTAGCGCTGCTTATCGGCGTGCTTTACGGCGCTGTAGCGGGCTATATGGGTGGCCGCATTGACGCCGCCATGATGCGCTTTGTGGATATTCTCTACGCCCTGCCCTTTATGATTTTTATTATTTTGCTGATGGTAATATTCGGCAAAAACATTCTGCTGTTGTTTCTCGCCATTGGTGCGGTGGAATGGCTCACCATGGCCCGTATTGTGCGCGGCCAGGTACAAAACCTGCGCCATCAGGAGTTTGTAGAAGCCGCCACCGCCATCGGCCTGTCCCGCTGGGCCATCCTGCGCCGCCATATCATTCCCAACACCCTGGGACCGGTGATTGTGTACACCACCCTCACCATTCCCAACGTGATGTTGCTGGAGGCGTTTTTGAGCTTCCTGGGGCTCGGCATCCAACCACCGGAGAGCTCATGGGGTCTGTTGATCAACTACGGTGTGGAAACCATGGAAGAATACCCCTGGCTGTTAATCTTTCCGGGGTTGGCGCTGTCCATCACCTTGTTTGCCTTGAATTTTTTGGGTGATGGCTTGCGGGATGCTCTTGATCCTAAAGCGAGTAAGGATTGATGAGATAGTCCGGCATGAGCCGGGTATTGTTTGTTATGACACGCCGTGAACCCATCCATGGGGGCTCGTGGCCAGCATCCATGCTGGCCGCGGTCATAACAAACAATACCCAACTCATACCTCGCAGTCTGCCACCGGAAGGTCTTCGGCTGGTAAAGGTTTTCAGGCCGTTGGCCGCAGGGATAGCGGCCAAAGAGCGTACAAGGATGTATTCACAGCGTGCCTGAAAACCTTTACCAGCTGAAGGCCACATTGGTCATAATTTATATTTAATTCGCTATGGCACTATTAAAAGTAAACAATCTACGAACTTACTTCCACACCCGCAACGGTGTGGTGAAGTCGGTGGACGATGTCAGTTTTTCCATCGACCGTGGTGAGACCCTCGCCATTGTCGGCGAATCCGGTTCCGGAAAATCCGTCAGCTGCTACAGCCTGCTCAATCTGATTCCCCAGCCACCGGGGAAAATAGAAAGCGGTACAGCCCTGTTCGATGGCCGCGATTTATTGAAAATGAGTGCCAGAGAATTGCGCCAGGTGCGAGGCAACGACATTGCCATTATTTTTCAGGACCCGATGACCAGCCTCACGCCGCACCTGACCGTGGGCGAACAACTGATCGAACCCCTGCTGGAACACCGCAACATTACCCGCAGCCAAGCCCGCCAGCGAGCCATTGCCATACTTGAAGAAGTGGGCATCAACCCCGCAGAACAGCGCTACAACGACTACCCCCATCAGTTTTCTGGTGGCATGCGCCAGCGGGTGATGATTGCCATGGCGCTGATTACAGAACCCAAACTGCTGATTTGCGACGAACCCACCACCGCACTGGACGTTACCGTGCAGGCACAAGTGTTGCAGCTGATCCATCAACTGCAACAACGCCACCATATCGCCGTATTGTTTATCAGCCACGATCTCGCAGTAGTATCGGAGATTGCCGACAAAGTGGCGGTAATGCAAAAGGGAAAAATTGTCGAGCAGGCAGATCGCACAGCTATTTTTACGGCACCTCAACACCCGTATACCAAACAATTACTGGCTGCCATTCCCCAGGGGGGCAAACAGGCCACCAGCACAGCGGACCACAAGCCACTGGTCAGTTGCAGCAATCTGGCGGTGCAATTCGCCAGTGGCAAAGGTCAATGGACCAAAGCGGTGAACGACGTCACCCTGGATATTTACCGCGGCGAAATTCTCGGCCTTGTGGGTGAATCCGGTTCGGGAAAATCCACCACCGGGCGCGCTTTGCTGAATCTGATTAGCAGTCATTCCGCCAGAGTTTCCGGCCAAATTACCTACGATAACCAGCACATCCAGGGATACAACAACCGTCAGATGCAACCATTAAGGCCGCGGATGCAAATGATCTTTCAGGACCCTTACGCATCTCTTAACCCGCGCATGACGGTATTCGACACCCTGGCAGAACCCCTGCTGTACCACGGCCTGGCAAACCGCAAAAACGTGACAGAAAAAGTGCTGGCGCTGATGGACGATGTGGGGCTGGCCAGGGCATTTGTGCGCAAGTATCCCCATGAATTTTCCGGCGGCCAGCGTCAGCGCATCGCCATTGGCCGCGCCATTGCCAGCGAGCCGGAATTTATCGTGGCTGACGAGCCGGTTTCGGCCCTGGACGTAACCATACAGGCGCAAATACTGGAACTGATTCTGCGGCTGTGCAAGGAGCGCCAGCTGACCATGATGTTTATTTCCCACGACCTGTCTGTGGTGCGCATGCTCTGTGACCGGGTGGCGGTGATGTACAAGGGGAAACTGATGGAAACAGAACAGACCGAGGTGCTGTTCAGCCAACCGCAAACGGAATACTGCCGGCGGCTGATGGAAGCTGTGCCCAGTTCAGAACTATTATTAACCCGGCAATAGAACCTAACGCACTTGCGCGGAAGTGCTTGATTTTATTGAGCTCGCGCTGGCTACGCCAGCGGCGGCACATCCCTGTGCCGCATTATTAAACGCAACCTATAAGGTTGCCGGTTTAATAATCTGAACAAACCACCGCGGAGAACTGCTCCCAGTCTTTGCTGTCCAGCAGGTTATCAATAGGGAATGGAGCAGAAACCACGTAGCCCTGAATGTAATCCACGCCAATTTTTTTCAACAGCCTGATGGTTTCACGGTCTTCCACCCATTCCGCCACGGTTTCCATGCCCAATGCGTTACCAATGGCATGAACAGATTTGACAATGGAATAATTCACTTCGTTACCGACCATACCTTTCACAAAAGAACCGTCGATTTTTACCGCGTCCACGGGCAGCTGTTGCAGGTACGCAAAAGACGACATGCCACTGCCGAAGTCATCCAGTGATATGCCATCACAGCCCAGAATAAGGAATTGTTCGATAAAGCTGCTGGTAACGGCAAAATCTTTTACCGCCGATGTTTCCGTCACCTCGAAGTGCAAATTCTGCATAAGCCGAGGGTGTTGTTCACAATTTTTAGTCACCAGTTCCAGGATATCCACATCCCCAAGGGAACAGCCAGAAAGGTTGACACAAAATATCGGATTGTGGGTTTCGATATAGCTGGCATGCTGCGCCATAAACTCAAAAATCTTGTTGATAACACAACTGTCGATCAGGGTAATTTGTTTAAAGCGTTCCGCCGCCGGCAGGAAAGCACCAGGGGGAATGAACTCGCCGTCTTCATCGCGCATCCGCACCAGCACCTCGTAGCGAGGCCGTGACGCCTCTTGCTTCAACGCCACAATAGGTTGTACAAACAAACAGAATTGATCGTTCTCCAGCGCTTTGGGGATTCTTGACACCCAGTGCATTTCATTGTGGCGAACCGAGGCTTCCGATGCCTGCTCCTGATACAAATGAATGTGCCGGCCCATATCCTCCTTGGCGGAGTAACAGGCCACATCTGCCTTGCCCATCAGATCTTCAACACCGCTGCCGGAATCATCAACCCGGACAATGCCGATGCTGGCGCCCACATCAAAAAACAGATCGTTCCAGGGGAAACGAAACCCCTGCATGATGCCGGTGATTTTTTCGGCCACCTTTGTCGCCGCATCCACATCGCAGCCCCACAAAATAATGCCGAATTCATCACCGCCCAGGCGACCGACAATATCACTGCCACGCACTGCGTCATTGAAAATCCGCGTCACCTGTTTCAGCAGCTCATCCCCCGCCATGTGGCCACAGGTGTCGTTGACAATCTTGAATTGGTTGAGATCAATGTACATCAGGGTATGAACCAGAACGCCATTGGCCGCACTCATCACCGCAGCATTCAATTCCTGCTCAAACGCACCGCGGTTGATCAAGCCGGTCAGGTCGTCGTGGTAGGCCATGTAAGCGAGTTCTTTTTCGGCCTTTTTGCGGGCGGTAATATCGCGACTGTATATGTTGATATAAGGCGTATCCGCCACCGGTATAATCAACAACAGCAGGCAGCGCCCGGCGGACTCCACCTCCACTTCCTGATCACGCCCGGTACGCCGCAGGTCGTCAAACAACAACTGCCAGGTTTCCGGTACTCGCTCACCTCGGCCAACCCCCCAATGATTCAGCAGGTGTTCGGCAGGCTTGTTGGCATAGGCCACCTTGTGTTGATCATCGATACGCAACACCGCTTCCGGGTTTTCTTCCGGCAAACGCGCCAATGCAGATATTTCCGCCTCTGCCCTTTTCAGGTCACTGATATCTGCGCGTATAAAAATAAACTCAACAATTTTGCCCTTTGAATTGCGCTTGGGAACAATGGTGGTGATGGACCAGAACTTGTCGCCATTTTTGCAATCCAGGCACGTTTCCCCTTTCCAGCTCTCCCCGGTATTTATCTTGCCCCAGATCTTTTTATAGAAATCCACGTCATGTTCACTGGAAAACAATACCGTGCGCGGCTTGCCCACCAGTTCATCCCGCGAGTAACCCAGTTTTTCACAAAAGCGATCCGACACCTCGCGAATCATGCCATCGGTATCAATAATGGTTACCATGGCGTATTCATTGAGAACGTATTGCTGAAAATCGGCCTGTTGTTTGGACTCATCGAGTTTGCGGGAGGTGCGGGAGATTCTTCTCACCAGATAGATCATCACCCCACTCAGCAAAATCGCTCCCAGCAAAGCGGCAATACGCAATGCCTCAATGCGTTTTTCCGACGCCTGTCTTTTTTGCAGCAAAAACCGCTCCATCTGATCCATGGCCTGTTCCAGTCGATGAGCGTAAATCTGCTTGGTCAAACTGTCGAGGCTGCCCTGGTATTGGAGAATTTTTTCCGAGTAACTGCTCAGCAGGTCGAGTTCCTGCTCGTTGTCACCAAACTGGTGGCGCTTTTGCGTAAAGCTAGCCAGATATTCACGCACCACCTCTGCACCCTGATTGCTGTTCACCATCAGGGAGGTAGACATCACCAGATTTTTAGCCAGCAACAACAACTCTGCACGGGCAGTGTCGCCGGAGGACACCTGTTCTTCCAGCACCTTCAGGGTGCTCAGGCTCAGTGAAGGGTAGTGATGCCAGGTCAAGCGCATCACCGAGTTGTGGTATTTAAACTCCTCAATTCGCTGTTCTTTATCCGCAAGGGTTTGTGTGAAGTTTTTCAGGCGACTTTGTGTGCCTTCGATATCAGCGACCTGATCAGCAAACTCCCTGGACCTGTTGCGCAGTTCATCAAGGTATTTGATCAGCTCATCGTAATTTACAGAAATACCGATGTAGCTGCGACCAACTTCTTCGTTGAGCCTGGCATCAGTGGTGCGCAGCTGTGCCAGACCTTCCAGAAGGCGCTCATCTTCCTCAACGTTGGCCGTCAAAGCCACCCAGATCAGCACAAATACCGCGCACAACAAGAGTACAAACAGGCTGCGATTGATCATCATTGCAACGGCTCCGGCTTTTCACCGGTGAGGGATTCGAGAAAGCGAGCGATTAATTCCGCCTCCTCATCGGGAATCTTGCGCCCCAACTGGTAATAACCCATGGTTTTGATGGCATCCTGCAACCTGGCCGTAGAACCACTGTGAAAATAAGGCCCGGTTTTGGCCACATTTCTCAGGCTGGGCACTCGCATTACGAAACGGTCCGATTCCACGCCAGTTACATTAAAACGCCCCAGATCAAATTCATTGGTTGCCACCACTGTTTTGTACGGCTCGACAAACACGCCAAAACGCGCAAACATATTTCCGCCCACATTGATTCCCTGATGGCAGGCGATACAGCCGTAATCTATAAAAAGTTTCAGCCCCTGTTTTTGCTGCTCATTGATGGCGTTGTTGTCTCCGCGCAGAAAGCGGTCAAACGGGGCATTTGGGGTAATCAGGGTACGCTCGTACTGCACTATGGCATCGGTGATGCTGCTTTTATCAATCACACCCCCGTACAGCTTTTTAAATTGTTGCTGATAATCGTTTTTACTGCGCACATATTGCAAAGCCACCGTCCAGCCGGCTCCCATGTGGCGATCATTGTTCACCACTGCATCCACTTGCCCATGGAGGTCATCTACAGCGCCATTCCACATCAGGCGAAAATTGAACACGGCGTTAAACACCGTCAGGGTGTTCATGTCGTCAAATCCGCCGCGAACGTCGATGGATTTTTTCAGCCCGTCACTGCCCCAGAGCTCCACACTGTGACAGGTACCGCAGGAGGCGCGCCCCGCCCCCAGGCCTGAATCATGGAAAAGTTGCTGCCCTAACAATGCTTTTTCCCGGTTTACCGGAAGTGATTGTGGCAGCGGCTTGATGAAGTTGAGGTAGGCTGAACCTTCAGGTTCAGCTGAATTTGAGTCCTGAGCCCGGGAATTGAATCCGGCAAACAGTCCGGACAGAAGCGCCGCACCGAACAACACACAACGTGCAACAACAGGCGCACAGAATCGGTTTATTATCATTATTTGTCCTTTAGCAATGAGCTGTGACCATTACTCAGTCATTCTCATCGACAAACTTCTCCAACGGTTCCAACACCCTGCGATTGGCGCTGAATTTGCCACCAAAGCGCTTGATACCGTCTTCACGCATGGCAATTGCAGGGCCATCCAGATACTCATTGAGAGCTGCGCGGCTTTCGACAAAATAGTGCACCGTCCAGCACTCACCGTCCCCTCCCGCCTGGTCAGCGTCTCGCTGATAGAATTTAGCGGCATGAAAGCCGGGATTCTTTAGCATGTCCTCAATGTGGGTTTGCAGCCAGGTTCGATAGTCTGACGCAATATCCCGACTCACAGTGAGATTTACTTCATAAATTAACACAGAGTGCTTCCTCCAAGTAATTCTTCAATTTAATTTTGTTAAGTTCACTGGCGCAGTGCCCGGCAAAATTAACCTGCAGCACTCCTAGAGCCAATCGGTCAGTTGAAATCCGATACCAATGGTTTCGTGCTTCACATTATAGTCAATCAAACTTTCCCCGTAGCCGTTAAAGTACTTCATATAACCCTGCAAGCGATCATTGATGGGAAAGCTCCAGCCCAGTTCATATGCTCCTTCCGCGGTAATCGGGTCGCGCACCATCAAACTGATACTGTGACCACCGCGATCATAAACCCCCTGCCACTCGAAGTGACCGAGGAAGCGGGTAATATCCGGGTTGTCGTCACCGGTGGTTTCCAACGGGTCCATCTTCAGGGGCTCCGGGAGCCGGTACCAGGGCTTGAGGGAGAACGCAAAATTGTCGCCATACTCAAAGATAAAATCCATCATCACCCTGTTCCAGCTGCGGGAAAACGGCACATTGCGGCCATTGGACTGATGATTAAACACAAACTGGTTGGCCACATTGCGCAACTTGCCCCACTGCCAGTCGTTGTAAAATGACAGGATCATTTCCGGCTCGTGATTCGTCTCCCGAAACGGTGCCGACAGCTCGCTGTTGTACACCTGCCAGAATGAGCGGTTGGTGTAGGCAAAACTGAGGTTGCCGTTTTCTCCAAACACCTCCTTCAGCAACGGCACCTCGCGAAACAGTCCGCGGTAGAGGGGAATTTTAAAACTCATCTGAAACTGGGCTTCCACATCATCCAACTGCCCTTCCTGAACGTTGACCGACTCGTCAATGCCGCCGTTGTACACGCCGGTAAGAAAGTAGGTCGGGCGGTGAGCAATCAGGGCGAATGGGTTATCGGAGGCGGATATTTCCTGGGCTATACGGCGTTTCAAGGCGGTGTTGGCCAGAACGTCGGAAAACTGGAATTGCTCCTGTATGGTCAACTTGTTGTGGCACTGTTGGCGCAATTCCCCCACCGTGACATTATCAGCGGCAGTGGCCAGGGCATCCACCAGGCAGGCCTGCATATCATCCTGAGGTGTGGTTCCCTGAGCTTGCAGAGTTGCAAAAATGGCGACAATAAATAACGGTATCTTCACTGCCTTTCCTTTGGTTTGGTAGACTCAAGGGCACTTATAAAAATAGTGATATTTTCGTGAGGGCAAGGCGGTGGCGCACGCAGACCCGCAGTGTATAAAGGATACATGAGGAGTCGAGTACGCCACCAACGCCGCCATCGCGGAAATAGTGCATTTTTAGAAGTGCCCTTAACGCAGTGTACCACTGGGACCCTTACCATGACCTCGTCACCCATGATTTCCGTTGATGAACTCAACGCGCTGGAAACAGACAATCTCATTATTTTCGACTGCCGCTTTAATCTGGCGGATACCGGGCAAGGCCAGTTGGCCTACAACGAGGGCCATATACCCGGCAGCCACTATCTTCACCTGGATAGCCATCTCTCAGGCGCAAAAGCCAAACACGGTGGCCGTCACCCATTGCCGAGCCCGGAGCAATTTTCAAACACCATGTCCAGCTTTGGCGTCAGCGGCGATACCACCATAATTGCCTACGACGACCACAGATTTGCCTACGCTTCCCGGCTCTGGTGGCTGCTGCGCTATTTTGGCCACACCGAGGTTTACGTACTCGATGGTGGCTACAGCGGTTGGCGCCAACAGGGATTGCCGCTATCAAAAGAAGCGCCGGCAGTGCCACAACAAGGCAACTTTGAAGCCCGGCCCCAGACAGGCTGGACAGTGGATTACCACAACGTTTGTGAGCAGCTGGAGAGCCCCCGGCGAATATTGATCGACTCCCGGGAAACACCTCGCTATCAAGGCTTGCAGGAACCCATTGACCCCATCGCCGGGCACATTCCCGGCGCCGCCAATTTCCCCTGGCAGGAAGTCACCGACGAACAGGGCTTTGCCCGCTGCCCCAGTCATCAGAAACAACGCTGGGCACCGGTGGCGGAAAACAAAGAAATCGTGGTTTATTGCGGCTCCGGCGTCACCGCCTGCGTCAACCTGCTGGCAATGGAAATGGCCGGCATTCACGATGCCAGGCTCTATGCGGGGAGTTGGAGTGATTGGTGTTCGTATCAAGAGTAGTGTCGGGATGCCGTCATCCTGAGTACAGCGAAGGATCCCAGCCCTGGTGTCAGATACGGGATTCTTCGCTTTGCTCAGAATGACGTTACAAACTAATGCCCGCAGCCAATCAATCCCACTGAATCTTTACGCCCGTACCCTCCAGCTCGGCTTCGCCGTCGGGGTTTTTTGCCAGGTATTGCTGTTGCTCCGCATCGGCATAGTAGAACTCAGGAGCCATTTCCACTGCGGTAGTGATATCGCCAAAGCCCTTCTCGGATAGCCGCTTCTGGTAATGCGCCAGGCTTGCTTCCGCCTGTTGCAGCTGTTCATTGTCAAAACAGAAAATCGCCGACCGATACTGGGTTCCCACGTGCTCGCCCTGACGCATTCCCTGGGTGGGGTTGTGGCATTCCCAAAAGATTTTCAGCAGGCGTCGATAGCTGATTTCGGAAGCATCATAGGCCACCAGCACCACTTCCGCGTGGCCGGTTTGCGAACTGGCCACTTCGTCGGCGCGGGGGTTGGGTGTATACCCACCGGCATAGCCCACGGCGGTAGCGTAGATGCCGTCCTGCTGCCAATAGAGAAATTCCGGCAACCAGAATGGCCCCATGGCAAACATGGCCTGCTGGATACCCAGCGGAAACGGGGTTTGCATGTCGTTGCCGGTCACGTAGTGTTCGGCGGGTACCGTTACCGCTGTGGTTCGACCCGGCAGCGCAGAACTGGCGCTGACCATCTGCTGTTTGTGTCGATCATTTTCCATCGTTTGGTACTCCTTTCTGGCTTACCGGCCTACCGAAACCGTTTTACCTCCCGATAAAACGCCTCGGTGTATTGGAGTTGCTCCCCGTAACAAATTTGTTCGTACAATTTCAACGCCATCAACGCATTGTTGCCATTGGCTGTTTTTTTGTTCATTTGCCCACCCTGCAACCGTTGCAGATAAGCCCTTGGCCCCTCACCACAGCGACGCGGCCAGCCCGCTTTTGCGAGTTTACCGCACAGGCGCTCAAACGACCGTTGCAAGGGTGTGCGGCGCTGGGCCTGTAAACTGCCGCGCAGCAACCACAACAGCACCGCGCCAATCACCAGAGCTCCTGTGGCCAACAGCAACAGGCCAATGCTGCGCCAGCTGACTTCACCCAACCAACGTTGCAACAGCGACTTTTGCTGACTCTGGTATCCCAGTACCCACTTGCTCCAGTAGTAATCCAGCGCATCCAGTTGCAGCCGCAGTTGGTTTAACAAATCAATATGACGAAACCGCGACAGAGAAAACCCACCTTCCGTCAATGCACTCTGACTGTTACTGAAAAAACTTTCCGCGCCCTGTTCAATGCGCTCTGGTGCTACGGCTGCGGTGGGGTCTACCCGCACCCAGCCCTTGTTCGGCAGCCACACCTCGGCCCAGGCATGAGCATTGTATTGGTGCACCAACAGGTAGCCATCCGGGTGCCGCTCGGCCCCCTGATAACCGGTAACCACCCTTGCCGGTATGCCGCCAGCACGCATCAGAAATACAAAACTGCTGGCAAAATGCTCGCAAAACCCCCGCTGGGTCTGCCACAAAAACTCATCCACGCTGTGAGTACCCAGCTGTGGCGGCTCCAACGTATAGGTGAACTCCCGATTAAACCACTGCAACACTCGTTGGATGTAAGACTCTTCCGTGACGGTTTCGGTGCGCCACTGAAGCGCCCGCTGCCTGGCTCCGGGATTATAACCCTCGGGAATTTCCAGAACTTTGCGCCGCTGCCAGGTTACCAATTTATCGGCAAAATAGCGGTACTGGGGCCACCAGCTGACCGAGTAGTGCTTTTTGGTACTTATCGGCTGCTGACTCACCAGCCGCAACTCACGGGTAAGCCCCACATCGGATTCCGCAGATTGCGGGGCTGGCAAGGCAAACAGCCAGGGCCGCTGAGTGGGCTCCATAATCAGCGTGTAATCGCGCCGCTGACCACCCTTGTCAATGCGCTCCTGCCAGTGCTGGCCAGGGTGTGCCGGTGCATTGCCACCCCAAACCACATGGCCTCCGTCACGAAATCCCACCGGGTCCATCTGCTTCCAGCGGCGGCCATCAAAGTGAGTCAGTACCGGCCCGCGCCAGTAAAGCAATTGGGCCGGGGGTGGTGTACCTTCGTCAAAGGCCACCCGAAACGCCAGATCACCGTTTTTACCCAACCGGGAAAAATCCCCGGGGGACATTTCCCCGCTCACCCCGGTAGACGCCTGCTGCTGGCCCGGCACTCCCCAGAACGCAGGCAAACGCGGCAGCACCAAAAACAGCACCACCATCAATGGCAGGGACTGCAACAGCATCACTGCACTGCGCTGCAAGGGCGACCAATTGCTGCCCCGCCCTTCTGCCCGTTGGTAAATACCGGTCAGCGCGGCGGTAACCAGCAGCACGCAAAGCAGGGTATACGCGGCAACAGCAATGGTTTGTTCGTACAGCAATTGCAATACGGCGGTGAAATAGCAGACAAACACCAGTTTGATGCCATCCCTGCGGCGGTGCATTTCCAGCAACTTGAAACTGGCCGCACTCACCAACAAGGTCGTCAGGGGTTCCAGGCCGGTAAAACGCTGAAAGGACACCAGCATCCCCGCGATGGTGGCCAGCAGTAAAAATACCTTGGCCCAGCGACCAGGATAGCGCCACAGCCCCCTGTGTACCTGCAGGCGCCACACAAAGTTAACCACCAGTAATAACAGTATCCACCCGGGCAGGGCAGAAGACAGGCCAGCAGCAATGGCTGCCTGAGCACAGAGCAACCACACCAGGCCAGCGCGGGGCATTTGCCACTGAGGGGTCACAGGCTGCCCTCGTTATCGGCAATCTCAAACAGGGCCAGTTGGCGCAATACTTCCTGGCGTTGGCTGTCGCCCTGCCCCAGAGACACCTCAACCCCGGGCAGTTGCAGACCGTATTCCACCGGCTGAGCGGAGATTTCCAACACCCGTGCGCAGAGGCGCGACAGGCGTGCTTCCCGGTCCAGCCCCGGATAGTCCTGCCAACGCAGCCACAGGCGTTCATCAATGGCGTCAGCATACTCTTTGCCCAACAGCCCGCGCTCGCGGGCGTAGTGCTTCCAGGACAGGTGCTGTAATGGCATGCCCTGCTGATATTTTTTAAACCCGGCAAAATCATCGCTGCCCACTGTGGCCTGTTTTTGCCCTGCGGCACCACTGGCCTGGGGCGAAGCCACAGCAGTTCCAGGCAATGGCCGGGGATACACCAGTCCGCAGCAGTTGAGATCCAGATAAGTCCACACCCGCAACAGGCCAACCGGGTAACGGCTTTCCACCGTTACCCGCCCCGGCCGCAACCACCCTCTGTCGCGACTATCCAACGGCACCAGAACTTCCTGCCGTATGCTGTCCAGCAGGTTCAATACCTGGTGATCACCGTGGCCAAAGCGAAAAGCAATGTCCTGACGCTGGCGTTTATCGGCGCAACAGGCGGCCATGCGAAACAACATGCGCTGGCCGGCAAATACCGGCTCGGCGGCCACAAAGGAAATTTCCAACCCGGCAAGATTGGCGTAGCTGTGAAGAATGGCGGTAACAAACAGGGCACTCAGCAAGCAGGCAATGGCAAAAATCGGGCTGTTTTCGTAATTGGTGGCCAGCAACCAGAGTACCGCGATCAACCCGAGGAATCCCCAACCACCCCTGGTGGGCAGAATAAACAACCGTTGCTGATTCAGGCGAATACGCCGCGCCGCAGGCAGGCGCTGATTGAGCCAGTGGGCAAAGTGACGGCGGATAAAACCCGATTCATTCATAGCTTAAAGGGCGCTTCTAAAAATAGTGATATTTCCGCGAGAGCAAGGCGGCGGCGCACGCAGACCCGCAGTGTATAAGGCATACATGAGGACTCGAGTACGACGCCAACGCCGCTATCGCGGAAATAGTGCATTTTTAGAAGTGCCCTAAACAATATCCACACTGTCGAGTAACTTCGACACCAACTGGTCACCAGGGATTCCCGCCAATTCGTTAGTACCTCGCAGGCGGTGCCCCAGCACAGCAGCGGCCACTTGCTGAAGGTCTTCGGGAATCACATAGTCGCGCCCTTCCAACAGTGCCCAGGCACGGGCGCTGTGCAGCCAGGCCAGAGAGCCACGGGGGGATACGCCAAATTCAAACCCCGGTTCACTGCGGGACTGGCCGGTGAGCCGTTGCAGGTAATCCAGCAAGCTGGCGGAGGCTTTTACCTGTTCCACCTGTTGCTGCAACTGCAACAACAGTGGCAGCTCTATCACCGGTTTCACGTCTTTCAGCAATGTTCGCGGATTCAGGCCGCTGAGTAATTTGCGCTCCGCCGCCTGATCCGGGTAGCCCAGGGACAAGCGCATTAAAAAACGGTCCAACTGCGATTCCGGCAGTGGAAATGTCCCGGATTGATGGCTGGGATTCTGGGTGGCAATTACAAAGAACGGCGTTGGCAGCTCCCGTGTTTCCCCCTCTATGGTGACCTGCTGTTCGGCCATGGCTTCCAGCAAGGCACTTTGAGTTTTCGGGGTGGTACGGTTAATTTCATCCGCCAGCAGCAGTTGATTGAAAACCGGGCCCGGATGAAAGCGGAATTGCTCGCTGTCGCGGTTGTACACCGACACGCCGAGAATATCCGCAGGCAACAAGTCACTGGTAAATTGCACGCGGCTGAAATCCAGCCCCAGCACCGCCGCCAGAGTGTGCGCCAGCGTGGTTTTGCCCATACCGGGCAAGTCTTCAATCAACAGGTGTCCGCGCGCCAACAGGCAGGCCAGCGCCAGACGAATCTGGGGTTCTTTGCCCATCAGCACCTGGCTTACGGCATCGACGATTTTATCGGTAACGGGTTTCATTCTGTTTGTTGTTCCTTAGGGCGCTTCTAAAAATAGTGATATTTTCGCGAGAGCAAGGCGGTGGCGCACGCAGACCCGCAGTGTATAAGACATACATGAGGACTCGAGTACGACACCAACGCCGCTATCGCGGAAATAGTGCATTTTTAGAAGTGCTCCTTATTGTTATTCGAAAAACTGTCATACTGCGCCCTTTTGACCGCAATAAAAACAAAACTGCTTGCCAATGGAAACCTATCATTCCCCCAATGCTTCCCTGGCCCTTTCCCGCTACCCGCAACGGCAGCGGGAAACCTTGCGCGCCTGGGATGCTGCCGATGAATACCTGATAAACCACATCGCCGATCAACAACTGGCTGGGCCGATACTGATATTGAACGACAGCTTTGGCGCTTTGGCTGTGACCCTGCGCACAGCTTACCCAAGCACTCCGATAGTGACGATTGGTGACTCCTGGCTGTCGCAGCAGGGAACAGCACAAAACCTGGCTGCAAATGGACTGTCAACCGACTCGGTGGAATGGCGGGATTCTTTACATTGGCCTGAACCCGAAACCCTGTTTGATGCGGTGCTGATCAAAATCCCCAAAAGCCTCGCCCTGCTGGAAGATCAACTCCACCGCCTGCAAAACCACATCGATTCAAACACCCGAATTGTGGCAGCGGCCATGGTAAAACACCTGCACAGTTCCCACTTGAATGTATTTGAAAAACTGATTGGCACAACCACCACCTCGCTGGCCAAAAAGAAAGCGCGGCTGGCCTTTGCCAGGGTGGATAGTTCGAGAGCGAACAGCACAACGAAAACAGCAAAATCCCCCTACCCAAAACAGCTGGAATTGACAGAACCGGGTTTGCAACTGCACAACCACGCCAATGTATTTTCCCGGCGCGGGCTGGATATCGGCAGCCGTTTTTTTATTCAGCACTTGCCCCAAAACGAGCGTTATCGAACCATTGTCGACCTGGGCTGTGGCAACGGATTACTGGGAATTGTCGCCGCGCAGAAAAACCCCGGCGCAGAGCTTGTTTTTACCGACGAATCCTTTATGGCGGTGGCGTCGGCAAAACGTAATTTTTCACTGAACTGTCCGGGCCGCACGGGACATTTTCGGGTAACCGACTGCCTGCAAGGTGTGGAGCAAAACACTGCCGACCTGATCCTCTGCAACCCGCCCTTCCACCAACAAAATGCCATTACCAGCCATATTGCCGAGCAGATGTTTCGAGAGTCCAAAGACGTTTTAAAAACCGGCGGGGAGCTGTGGGTAATTGGCAATCGGCATTTGGGGTACCACGTAAAACTGAAACGGCTGTTTGGACACTGCCAAACAGCCGCCAGCAATAGCAAATTTGTGGTTTTGCGAACGGTGGTTACCAGGGAGTTCGAAAGGTAACATACGTTTTAATCGCGTGAATTCAACTCCTTATCCTGCCAAAACTTCATCCCATCCACTGTGGCTTCAAGAGCAATTCCGGCTTTGGTGAGTTCATAACTGACAATATCAAAATCCACGGATTTCACCACGTTGACGGAACCGCCTTGATCATCCGACTGGGCGGTGGCACCGGCCTGACCGGACACATCCCAGCCATTGTCAGCAAAGTTTTCCAGATCGTGCGCTTTCCTGAAAATCAGCACCAGGCGCATATCCCGCAACCCTGCGCCAATGCCCAGGCCGCCACCGGCCATTCTCATATAGGTTTTGCCACCGCCTTTGCGGGTCACCACCCCGTAGCCACCCGTGGTAGTCACAAAAATCAAATTGGTATTGATATTACTGAATACGGCGTAACCGGCAGCGTCGGCAATTTGCTGACGCGCCTTGGGGTGTTCCTTGTAAAGATCGCGCAGGGCATCGCTGCGCATATTTTCCACATAGCCACGGCGCTCTTGCACCGTATTTCCTTTGATGCTGGAGCAGCCAGCAACAAACAGAGCAAGAGTGATCAGGACAGCAGTCAGTGCGGTTTTCATAGTAAATACCTCGTTCGGTGTCGGCTCCCGCTAACTATAACCGACTTTGCCAGAGTCAGTGCCAAAACTGTACGGTGGATTACACCGCTTCGCGGCTAATCCATTACCCTACGGCTGTCCAAAAAATTTGAAGGCATGAATCTGGAGTGGCTTGCTGTGACCGTGGCCAGCAGGGATGCTGGCCTCGAGCTTACATGGACGTACTTGCAGCGTGTCACAGCAAGCCACTCCAGATTCATGCCCAGCGCCACGTATTTGGCATATCAACAGGAGTCAGCGCGTAATCCTCTGCCGGGGCAGCTATAATGCCGCCATGATTGAACAGGCCCACAACATACTTCGGGAAACTTACGGCTACGAGGCCTTTCGCGGCCCCCAGCAGGAAGTGATAGAAGCCGCACTCGACGGCAGCGACACTCTGGTACTGATGCCCACTGGCGGCGGCAAATCCCTGTGCTACCAGATACCTGCCCTGGTGCGGGATGGCCTGGGCATTGTAGTGTCGCCATTGATTGCGCTGATGCAGGATCAGGTATCGGCACTGGTGCAGCTGGGCATTGAGGCTGCCTTTCTCAACTCCACGCAAAACCCCGCCGAACAGCAGCAAATCGTCGAAAAAATGCACCGGGGAGAACTGGATATTCTCTACATCGCCCCGGAACGCCTGTTGCAGCCACGCACACTCAGTTTGCTGGAATCCCTGACCATTTCGCTGATCGCCATTGACGAAGCCCACTGTGTGTCTCAATGGGGCCATGACTTTCGCCAGGACTACCTGGCGTTGCATATTCTGCGCGATCACTTTCCCGGCGTGCCGCGCATGGCACTCACCGCCACCGCCGACCCACGCACCCAGCAGGAAATTCCCCAGCGCCTGCAACTGGACAATCCCAGGCATTTTGTCAGCGGCTTTGACCGCAGTAACATCCGCTACAGCGTGCAACCCAAAAGCGATGCCAAAAAACAGCTGTTGCGCTTTTTGATCGGTCACAAAGACAACGCCGGCATTATCTACTGCATGTCGCGCAAAAAAGTCGAAGCCACCGCCGAGTGGCTGTGCAGTCGCGGCCTGACCGCCCTGCCCTACCACGCGGGTTTGCCCGCCGACACCCGCGCCGAACACCTGCAGCGCTTTCTGCGGGAAGACGCGGTGGTGATGGTGGCCACCATCGCCTTTGGCATGGGTATCGACAAACCGGATGTGCGCTTTGTGGCGCACCTGGATTTACCCAAAAGCATGGAAGCCTACTACCAGGAAACCGGCCGCGCCGGGCGCGATGGCGAGCCCGCCGATGCCTGGATGGTATTCGGCCTGCAAGACGTGGTGCGCCTGGTACAAATGATGGACAGCTCCACCGCCCCGGATCAGCAAAAGCGCATCGAACGCAGCAAACTGGATGCCTTATTAGGCTGGTGCGAAGTCACCGAATGCCGCCGCCGCTCTCTGCTGGCTTACTTTGGTGAAGACTACCGTGGAGAACAGCCAGACGGTGGCTGCGGCAACTGCGATATCTGCCTGACACCGCCGCAGACCTGGGACGGCACCGAGGCGGCGCAAAAGCTGCTGTCGGCAGTGTATCGCAGTGGTCAGCGCTTTGGAGCCGGCCATGTGATCGATATTCTGCGTGGCAAACAGAACGACAAAATCATCCAGTGGAACCACAACCAGTTAAGCACCTTTGGCATTGGCAGCGATTTGACCGACAGCCAGTGGCGTTCTGTGGTGCGACAACTGGTGGTGCAGGGTTTTCTGGTGGCCGACGCCGAACGCTACAACGCCCTGCGACTCACCGAAGCCAGCCGCCCTCTGCTGCGCGGTGAAATGACCCTGACCCTGCGCCTGGATGTGGTGGATAAATCCCCACTTCGCAAGCCCGCACGCAAACCGGCCAGCAGTAACGTCAGTGACGACGACCGGCAACTGTGGGAAGCACTGCGGACGCGGCGCAAGCAACTGGCGGACGAACAAGGCGTGCCACCCTACGTGGTGTTCCACGATGCCACCCTGATGGAAATGATGGAATATCAACCCACCACAGAAGCGGAATTGCTGCATATCACCGGCGTGGGTCAATCGAAACTGGATAAATTCGGCGTCGAGTTTCTCGACGTACTGCGGCAGCATGCCCCGTGTTGACCCTCTCCAACAACGTTGTAATTCCGGACAACGAATTGCACTTCAGCGCCATTCGCGCCCAGGGTGCCGGTGGCCAGAACGTCAACAAAGTATCCAGCGCCATCCACCTGCGGTTTGATATTCAGGCCTCATCGCTGCCGGAATTTTACAAACAACGCTTGCTGGCCTACCGCGACCAGCGTATTTCCAAGGAAGGAGTCGTGGTAATCAAAGCCCAGGAATTTCGCACCCAGGAAAAAAACCGCGACGCCGCCCTCGCCCGCCTCCGGGAACTGATTGTCGCCGCCACCACCGTGCAAAAAAAACGCCGCCCCACAAAGCCCACCCAGGCCTCCAAAAAACGGCGTTTGGACAGCAAGGCGAAACGGGGCAAATTAAAAGCCATGCGCGGCAAGGTGAGTGATTAAATTGCGATCTCCGGCCAGCCACTCCGAAGCCAGGAGATCGCCGCGTCGCTGCGCTCCTCGCGATGACAGCGGGGTTAATTTATGAAATTCGACCTGCACTGCCACAGCACCGCATCGGATGGCTCGTTGACGCCCGCTGAACTGGTGCAGCGGGCGCATCGGAATGGGGTTACTCACCTGGCCATTACCGACCACGATACTGTGGCGGCCTACCGGCAGATTGATTACAAAAGCTGCCCGTTGACCCTGATTCCCGGCATTGAAATCTCTACCACCTGGAACAAACGAGCTGTGCATATTGTTGGCCTGGGCATTGATATTGACTCAGCATCCATTACAGAAGCCGTCGAACAGCAAAGCGCTGCCCGCCAACAGCGTGCGCAACAAATCGCTGCCAAATTACAGCGCTGTGGCCTCAACTGCCCACTGGAAGAAGTAAAAAAAATCGCCAATAACGGCCAACTGGGACGCCCGCATTTTGCCCGTTACCTGGTTGCCAGCGGCCAGGTGAAAGACAATCAGCAGGTGTTTAAAAAATACCTTGGCGACGGCAAGCCCGGCGATGTCAAACAGCACTGGGCAACCATGGCGCAGGCGATTCAATGGATTGTCGACGCTGGCGGCACAGCGGTGCTGGCGCACCCGCTAAAGTACAAACTCACCCGCACCAAGCTGTTGTCGCTGATAGAGGATTTTAAAACCCTCGGCGGTCAGGCCATGGAGGTGGTATCGGGCAAGCAGATACCCCAAGACAGCCGCCGCATGGCGGATATCTGCCAGCAAGCGGGCCTGTTGGCGTCCTGCGGCTCCGATTTTCACCACCCGGATACCCATTGGGCGGAACTGGGTCAGCAATCGCCGCTACCACCAAAGACAGATACCGTACTCCCCATAATTGGTAACCGGTTTATTTGATCTGCATCAACAGCCAAACAGCGTCTGGCACCCCTGAAACTCCTATACTTAAGGGATAAAACAGCCCACGGAGAACCTATGGACACCCCCGCCAAACCCAATAGCAACACGAATACCAGCAGCAACGAATTCGATACCGCATTGCAACAAGCTCAATTGCCACCGGCCGCCAGTACACAAGCCGATGGCCGTCACCGCCTGGCGGAGTTACGCCACGACAATGAAGCCATCCGCCGCTCTTTTGAAACCGGAGAATACCCCTACAAAAACAAACTGAGCCGCAGCCGCTACGAGCAACACAAGGCGTTTTTGCAAACCGAATTGTTAAAAGCACAGCGCTGGGCCAAGGAAAGCGGTGAGAAAATCGTCATTATTTTTGAAGGCCGGGATGCCGCTGGCAAGGGTGGCACCATCAAGCGTTTTATGGAGCACCTCAACCCTCGGGGCGCACACGTGGTGGCGCTGGAAAAACCCACAGCAGCAGAAAGCACCCAGTGGTATTTTCAACGCTACGTACAACACCTGCCCTCTGCCGGTGAAATCGTGCTGTTCGACCGTTCCTGGTACAACCGCGCCGGCGTAGAACGGGTCATGGACTTCTGCACACCCAGCCAGTATCTGGAATTTATGCGCCAGTGCCCGGAGTTTGAACGCATGCTCACCCGCTCCGGCATTCGCCTGTTTAAATACTGGTTTTCGGTGACCCAGGAAGAACAGGCAAAACGTTTCGACGCCCGCAAAAACGACCCGTTAAAACAGTGGAAATTGTCACCCGTCGACAAGGCGTCACTGAACAAGTGGGACGATTACACCGAGGCCAAGGAAGCCATGTTTTTTTACACCGACACCGCCGATGCGCCCTGGACGGTGATCAAATCCAACGACAAAAAACGCGCACGGCTCAACACCATGGCGCACTTTCTCGCCAGTTTGCCGTACACAGGAAAAGACAGGGAAATTGAAAAAGGCCCGGACCCGTTAATTGTCGGCCACAGCGCCCATGTGATTGGTAACAGCGAACATATTCTTGGCAAGTCGCTGCATCCGAAACTGCGGCGTTAAAACAGACAGTAGCCCGGGTAGAGCGCAGCGGCACCCGGGATGAATTTTATTCGAAATATGCCCCCGGGTGCCGCTGCGCTCTACCCGGCTACTGGATCATTTGAACAGCAGTTTGTTGAGCCGCTGCACAAACGCAGACGGATCTTCCAGCTGCTCGCCGGCGGCCAGTTGCGCCTGTTCAAACATCAGTTGCGCCAAATCCCCAGCGCGATCTTCGTCCTGTTCCACGTCCAGTTGTTTCAACAGGTCGTGATCGGCATTAATCTCCAGAATGGGTTTGCTTTCCGGCACGTCCTGACCAGCGGCCTCAAGAATACGGCGCATTTGCATGCCCACATCCTGATCGCCCACCACCAGAACCGCCGGTGAGTCGGTCAGGCGGTTACTGGTGCGTACGTCTTCCACCGTGTCGCCCAGCAGTTCTTTGACTCTTTCCACCAATGCGCTGGGCTGTTCAGAGGACTTTTCTTCCTCAGTTTTTTCCGGCTCCCCGGTAATCTTGCCCAGGTCCAGCTCGCCGCGGGCCACATCCTGGAAGGATTTACCGTCAAACTCGGTGAGGTAGCTCATCAGCCACTCGTCGATGCGGTCGGTGAGCAACAGCACTTCGATGCCGTGCTTGCGGAACACTTCCAGGTAGGGGCTGTTCTGAGCGGCGCTGTAGCTGTCGGCGGTGAGGAAGTAAATTTTGTCCTGTTCTTCCTTCATGCGTTCAACATAGTCTGCCAGCGCCACGGTCTGATCGCTGTTGCCGGTGTGGGTAGAGGCAAAACGCAGCAGGCCGGCGACTTTTTCCTTGTTGGCAAAATCTTCTGCCGGGCCTTCTTTCAGCACCGGGCCAAAGGTATTCCAGAAAGTCTGGTATTCGTCCCCATCTTTCTTGGCCAGCTTGCCCAGCATATCCAGAACCCGCTTGGTAAGCGCCGAGCGAATGCTGTCCACCGCCGGGGTCTGTTGCAGAATTTCACGGGACACGTTGAGAGGCAGGTCCGCAGAGTCCACCACGCCTTTGACAAAACGCAGGTACAGGGGCAGGAACTGCTCGGCATCGTCCATGATAAAGGTGCGCTGAATGTACAACTTCAGGCCCTTGGGCGCATCCCGGTTGTACATATCAAAGGGCGCGTGAGACGGCACGTACAGCAAACTGGTGTAATCCAGCTTGCCTTCCACCCGGTTGTGGCTCCACACCAGCGGGTCCTGGTAGTCGTGGCCGATGTGTTTGTAAAACTCTTTGTAGTCTTCGTCTTTCAGGTCGCTGCGAGAGCGGGTCCACATGGCCTTGGCGCTGTTGACCACTTCGAATTCAACGGCCTTGTCTTGCTTTTCATTGTCGTCTTCTTCACCAGTGGGATAATCCGGTTTAACCATTTCCACCGGCACCGCAATGTGATCCGAGTATTTTTTCACAATACTGCGCAGGCGAAAGTCGTTGGCAAATTCACTTTCATCGGATTTCAGATGCAGGGTAATGGCGGAACCGCGCTCGGCCCGCTCGATGTTTTCCACCTGGAATTCCGCTTCCCCCTCACAGCTCCAGCGCACCCCCTGGTCGGCACTGTCACCGGCGCGGCGGGATTCCACCACCACTTTGTCGGCAACGATAAAGGCGGAGTAAAAGCCCACACCGAACTGGCCGATCAGTTGGGAATCGGATTTCTGGTCGCCGCTCAGGGAGGACAAAAACTGCGCGGTGCCGGATTTGGCGATGGTGCCGAGGTTGTCAATGATCTCGTCCCTCGACATGCCGATGCCGTTATCGCTGATGGTGATGGTTTTGGCTTCGCTGTCGGCGGTAATACGCACTTTCAGGTCGCTGTCGCTCTCGAACAGGTCGGCGTTTTCCAGGGCTTCAAAGCGCAGCTTGTCGGCGGCGTCGGAGGCATTGGAAATCAACTCGCGCAGGAAAATCTCCTTGTTGCTGTACAGGGAGTGGATCATCAGGTGCAGAAGTTGCTTGGCTTCGGTCTGGAAACCGTGGGTTTCAGTTTGCGTTGAGGTTTGGCTGGCGGTATCGCTCATGGTGCTTTGCTCCGTATCTAAAAAACCAATGACAGCTAGATAAGGGCGAATTTCAGAGTTTCAAGGGAGGTGGGAGACGGGGTGCCCTTACGTCATCCTGAGCGCAGTGAAGGATCCCGATGTCGGATTAAACATTGAGATCCTTCACTGCGTTCAGGATGACAGGAAAGAGGGTTTTTAGCCCGTAGCCCGGGTGGAACGCAGTGAAACCCGGGGCAGAATTTGATACGGAGTGGTCTCCCGGATTTCACTGCGTTCCACCCGGGCTACGGGTAACGATTTTCAGGCGATCCACATTTGCCGCCACAGAAAGTGCTTTGCATGGGGCTGTTGATTGCCACGCCACCCAGGAAAGGTCATCAAGCCATACCGGGGCAGACAACGCTTGCTTGCTTTGCAGGCGTAGCCGATAACCTTTGTAGGTTTGTTTATCTACTGGCGGCAGATCGAAGCTGAACTTGCTCCAGTCGCCGTTGCCGGTGTTTATGGTGCCCAGGCATTGCATGGGCGCATTATCCAAAGAAACCGCAAAAGATTGCGCTTTAGGCGCGTACTCCAAACAGACTTCCAACACCTGAGACTGCTGGGAATGAATAACACCGGTAAGCGAGTGCTGCCCATCGTCTTTTGCTTCCACCAAACGGTGAAAACCCCGGGTTACCATGTAACTGCGCCCTTTTGCCAATTGCGCAGCCAAGCCATCAAACTCACCCTTTGCAACCCCGCTGCCATCGCTGAAATTCCAGGTATCGGGGTCTGCCGGCAATGCAGGTGTGGAATCAAAATCCCCAGTAACCAGAAGATCGCGACCCAGCTGGCATACTGACCCCTCCTCTACCGCCACCAGCCGTTGCCGCCAGTTTGCAAGAATACTTCCCGACCACTGCCCACTCACAAGAGAGATGGCTTCCGTTTGAGCGTCTGCCAATGGAACCGAACCCGCCGGGCGAATGGTGCTGTGCCCCCCACTGCTGCCCATACTCAACCCCGCCAGGCTGGATTGATGAGCAATACGCCGCAGTACATGCTGCCTGACCGCACCCACCGCCGGGGTGGGCTGATAGTGGTGCACATACAAGGGCACCACTTCGCCGTGTACAAACTGCTCGCCATCCATCCACACATAGAGCATGGCGGAGCGATGGGTTTCCTGAAAATACTGGTCAAACAGAAAGTTGCCCAGGGAATAAGCAATCAGCTTGCCCTTGTAGATTTCAAAGCCCTGCACCACATGGGGGTGATGAATAATCACCAGATCGGCACCGGAATCAATGGCCAGCTTCGCCCGGTTTACGGTTTCCCCTGTGGGTTCGTAGCTGTATTCGTTGCTGCCGTGGTACTGCACCACCACCGGATTGCCGGTGGCCGCTTCCCGCTTTACGGTGGCCTCAATATTGGCTTCGCTGCCCCAGGCGGCGCCACCTTTGCCGGCCTCTGCCACCTGGTTGGGGCTGAAATTACCCTGCCAGCCCACATAACCCAGCATCTGAAAACGATTGTCGCCGTGCACCATCTGATGAGCTTTAAGCGCCTCCGCTTCATTGAGGCCACCACCGGAATACGGCATCTGGTACTGATCCAGATATTTTTGCGTCAGCACAACGCCTTCATCGCCAAAATCGTAAACGTGGTTGTTACCCAGGGTAACGTAATCCACTCCCGCTTGCTTCAGAGCATCTACCAGGGGCGGGCGCGCGTAGAAGGTCACGCTTTTTGGGGTTTCCAGTTGCGGCTTTTGTTCGGCAACAACAATTTCCAGATTGACCGATGCAATGTCCGCATCCAGCAAATACGGTTTGATCTTTTCCAGCAGATTGTGAGTATCTGCCGTTTCGCTTTCCGGGCGAATTAATGGTTGGTCACCAGTGAGCGGTTTGTAGTAGCGCCGTCCGGCCATTACATCACCGCCAAAGGCAAACAGAGTGCGGCCGGGTTTGCGAGCTACCAAAGTGACGGGGGGCAGAACCAGAGAAAAAGAGTTGCCATCGCCCTGCAGCAGCTCATTGCGAGAGAACGTGTGAGTGATGGGATAGAACCTGGGCGCTTCAAAACGCAATTGATACATCGGGTTACTGTCTACTGACACCTGAAACTGGCCGTTTTCAATGGTCGCCAGGGATACGCCGTTTACGCTCAGTGCGCCAAAGGTCAGAGGCTTGCCCAATTCATCCGTAACCGTGCCGGACAGGGAAATGGTTGGCGCTGTTGCCGTTTTATCTGGGTCTTTAACAACAACGGTAACAACGACAAAACCAACCAGTAACAATATCGCCAGCATGGAACCGGCAACCCGGCCACGGTGCCGATAAAAATCGCACACGGCTGCCCTATCAGTCTGCACGGCGCAACGCCCTGCCCGCCAGGGCACCGATGTAGTTGCCGTCATCGATGACCAACTCACCATTTACCAGAGCATACAACACGCCTTTGGAGAGCTTGTTCCAGTTTTTAAAATCTGCCACTGGCTGATAGTTATCCGGGTCGATAATCACAATATCGGCGAAATAGCCTTCTTTCAGGTAACCTCTGTCGGCAATTTTAAACGTGTCTGCCACCATGCCTGAGCTGCGATAAATAAAATCCTGCTCGCTGATAATGGCTTTGCTTTTCACGTAGTTTTGGTATTTTCTCGGGTAGCTGGCGTACTTGCGTGGGTGGCCATCGTTGCCATCCGAGCTGCTCATTACCCAGGGCTTGACCATAAAGTTGGCGATATCGTCTTCATGCATATTGAAAGATGCCACCCGGGTTGAACCGGCAACAATCACATCAATGGCTGTGGAAACCGGGTCATTGCCCCGCTCATCAGACAGTTCCTGCAAGGTTTTCCCAAGGATGGTTTTGTCGTCTGATTTCACAAAAAGTAAAGAAGACGCACCGCCGCGACGACGAAGATTTTCAGTCATCGCCGTTCTGATTTCCGGCAACAGTTCCGGGTCTTGCAAGCGCTTGCGGTACTCTTCAAAGCCCCCTTCCAGATACTCTGGCGGCACCAAAGCCCGACGTATTCTGACGCCGGAAGCGGTCCAAGGGTATTGGTCTGCAGTAACCTTTAGTCCTTCTTTTTGAGCCTCTTCAATCAGGCGAACCATCTCACCACTTTTGCCCCAGACATCCACGCCCAGGCACTTGATATGAGCCACGTTAAGTGGAATATCAGCGCGCCGGGATATTTCCAATGCTTCTTTTAGGGCTTCAATAACGCCTATGGTATAGCTGCTTTCATCGCGAATATGAGTTTCGTAAACACCGCCATAAGACGATGCTACTTTGGCCAGAGCCACCACTTCTTCCGTATCTGCATAAGTATCCGGCACATAGGAAAGACCGGTTGAAAAGCCCAGTGCACCACCCTCCATAGACTCGGCAACCAGAGCCTTCATCTGTTCCAGTTCTTCAGAGGTAGGCTTTCTGTTTTCCGTTTTCATTACCTGAGTGCGGACTTTTCCCAAGCCAACAAAAAACGCCACATTAGTACCTATGTCGCGTTTGTTCAAAGAGTCGATCAGGTCACCGGTGCGGATATAGCCAAAACCATCGTTGCCGTAAAAAACCGTTGTGACCCCCTGCATCAGGTAGGCAAGATTTGCCGCGCGGGACTTGTCCCGCAAATCGGTAAATTCCTCGATGGTATGGGTATGGGGGTCAACCAATCCAGGGGAAACCACTTTACCCGCCGCATCAATAGTACGAACCGCGTTGATCTCGCGAGTGCTGGCATCGCCCACAAACACGATGCGATCCCCTTTTACACCAACTGCCACCTTACTGGCCGGTTGGTTTTTACCGGCGTATACCTTGCCATTGATAATCAGGGTATCGAGGTTGAGTGCGTCACCCTGGTTATCACTTTTACAGGCAGATAAAAGTAGAAAACAACCGAGTAATGCCAATACTGCTTTTGAGAAAATTGGATTTCTTCGGTCCAATGGCTGGCGACGAAACCCGAAGAAATCGTCATCGCGAGCGAAGCGCGGCGGCATCCATCCAATAACTTCCGTATTTCCAGACCTTCTGCCATTCTGATCGAGATTGCCGCGTCGCTTCGCTCCTCGCAATGACGGAGAGGCGCGAAAATAGTGCATTTTTAGAAGTGCCCATATTTTCATTTATTGCACCGCTACCGTACCCGCATCCGGGCGGCGGGGGTCAGAGGCGCCATAAAAGCGGCCATCTTTCCACATAATGGTTTGCACGCTACCCATGGTCTGACCTTTTTTGACCTTCTGGCCTTTTTGTTTCAGCAGCTTGATGGTATCCGGGCTGTAACCTGGCTCCAGCTCCAACTGATCCGGCAGCCACTGGTGGTGAATGCGCGGGGCGTGAATGGCCTCTGCCATATTCATATTGTGGTCCATCACATTCACCAGTACCTGCAACACGGTACTGATAATACGGCTGCCACCGGGACTGCCGGTAACCACAAAGGGCTTGCCGTCTTTGAGGATCATGCTTGGCGTCATGGAACTCAGCGGACGCTTGGTGGGCTGGATGGAATTGGCCTCGCCACCCACCAAACCAAAGGCATTGGGCACACCGGGCTTGGAGGAGAAGTCGTCCATTTCGTTATTCATCAAAATACCGGTACCGGGAATAACAATGCCGGAACCGTAGGAAAAGTTCAGGGTATAGGTGTTTGATACCGCATTGCCGTACTTGTCCATCACCGAAAAGTGGGTGGTGTCCGGGCTTTCGTAAGGAGCCGGGTTCCCTGGCTTGATTTCGTCCGATGACAGGGCCTTGTCCAAAGACAGTTTAGCCGCCAGCTGTTTGCCGTAGGCCTTGCTGGTCAGCCCTTTAATGGGCACCGGGTAATGATCCGGGTCGCCCAGGTGTTCGCTGCGGTCCGCGTAGGCCAGTTTCATCACTTCTGCCAGCAAGTGAGTTGCATCCGCACTGCCCGCACCCATGTCGCCAATGGAAAAGTGCTCCAGAATATTGAGCATTTGCATCACATGCACACCACCGGAACTGGTAGGGGGCATGGAAATTACTTCATAGCCGCGATAGTCGGTAGAGACGACATCCCGTTCTGCCACTTTAAAATTGGCCAGGTCTTCCATGGTAATCAAGCCGCCATTGGCTTTCATATCGGCAGCAATTTTTTCGGCTACTTTGCCTTTGTAAAATTCTTCCGGGCCGTACTTTGCCAGGCGCTTGAGGGTCCAGGCCAACTCTGGTTGACGCAGAATTTCACCGGGCTCGTAGGGCACGCCGCCCTTCTTGTAATAGGCTTTTGCGGTGGCAGCATTACTGGTGAGCCAGACTTGGCGTTTTTTCAGGTTCTCTGCCAGGTCGTAGGAAACCACAATGCCTTTTTGCGCCAACCTGATAGAGGGCTTGACCACGTCTTTCCACTTCATGGTGCCGTATTTTTCCAGCGCCAGAGCAAGGCCAGCGACGGTGCCGGGAACGCCGGAAGACAAATGACTGAACTGGGCTTTGCGATTGTCAACATTGCCGTCGGCATCCAGGAACATGTCCCGGTGGGCAGCAGCGGGTGCCATTTCCCGATAATCCAGGGCGATATTTTTATTTTCTTCCGCCAGGTGAATCACCATAAAGCCACCACCACCGAGATTACCGGCGCGGGGCAAAGTAACCGCCAGAGCAATGCCGGTGGCGACAGCCGCGTCGATGGCGTTGCCACCTTTGCGCAGTATCTCAGCCCCAACTTCACTGGCGATCATGCGCTGGCTGGACACCATACCGCCAGTGCCAATAACCGGGTGGTGAATGGTGTCGTAGCGAATAATGGCGGCACTGTTATCTACGTGGCTGCCGGCGCTATTGGCCAGGGGGGAAACCCCAAGCAGTAATACCAATAGCGGGGAAAGAAATCCTGTCAGGGTTTTAGAAAACTTACTCATTGCTACCATCCTGTTTTGATATTTTTATAAGAACCCAGCCCGTCATTGCGATGAGTGAAACGACAAAGCAATCTCCCAAAACTGGTTGCCAAATTGAAAAGATTGCCGCGGTCGCTGCGCGACCTCGCAATGACAGCAATTAATATGTTCCGTCATCCTGAGCGCAGCGAAGGATGACAGAAAAACTCACTAACCAATAATCGCCATCATTTCTTCCACCGTCTGCTGGCGGCGGTACTGAACGAACTCTACCTGACCATCATTGATGGTATAGCCATAAACCGCCGCAGTAGGCAAAGAGTTGTAGTAAAACGGATTGGAGAAGTAATAGGCGCCGGTATCGTGCAACATGATGCAATCACCGCTCTCCAGTTTTGGCATTTTTCGCTGGTGGGCCACGACATCGCCGGCAAAACAGCAAGGGCCGGCAATATCCTGCTCAACACAGTCATCATTTTTAAACTCCCCTTCCGGCGTGTAGGCCGACAGGCGCAAAGGCCAGGATTCCGGCATAAAAGTGGTGCGAGCAGCAATTTGCGAACCGGCATGGGTGGTGGCGATATGACGGCCACCACTGTTTTTGGCGTACTCCACCCGCGCTAGAATACAACCGTTCTTGGCCATGGTAGAACGGCCAAACTCGGTTTTAATACGAAACTCGCCGGTAAACAGATCGGGGACATTTTCCTTCAGGAAATCTGCGTATTGCTGGAAGGTTGGAGTAACCTTGTCGCTGTAAAAATTAACCCGCAAACCACCACCGATATCGATGGATTCAATACGCTGCTCACCAGCCCGCTCGTTCACTTCTTTGGCAAGCGCCACTACCTTGTTAAGACCCTGGGCAATCAAATCAAACGGGCAGCCCTGAGAACCCACATGAGTGTGTACAGTTTTCATCCACGGGTGTGCCAGGTAATCCTTAATAATACGCTCACGATTGCCGTCGTCTTCCAGCGGCACGCCAAATTTGGAGTGGGCACCGGCGGTACTCATGGCCTTGATTTTACCGCTGCCCACCTGGGGGTTGATGCGATAGCCAACCTCGCCGGAATAATCAGCATGCTCCGCCATAATGGTGCGCACCCGCTCCATTTCCTCGAAATTATCGATGTGCAGTGTGGCACCGAGGGAAATCACTTCGCGAATCACGTATTCGGTTTTTGCCGGCTCATCAAACACAATGTCTTTGCCGGTAAACCCTGCTTTCAGGGCTTGCTGCAATTCGCCGGGGCTGGCAGTTTCCGCCAGGATGCCACACTCGCGCAACAGGCTTAACACCGATGTCATACCGTTGGCCTTGACCGCAAAGTGATGACTAAAATGGCTGGGAAAGGCGGCTTTCAGGTCGGCGGCTGTTTTTCGCACGCCCTCAATATTGATAAAACCCACCAGTGGTTTTTCAGGCTGTAGATAGCCGTTGGCAATGGCGGCTTTTGCCAGTTGCTCGTATTCCACATTATTGTTAATTGCCGAACCGTATTCAGTTTCAAATTCGTGGTCGTTCATAAAAATCCCCCTGTGTACCCATCGCCTGCAATGACCAATATTATTCAGCCATCATCATAAAATAAAAAAGGAGGAGGCGTACTCCCCCAAGCCTCGGATGGAAGCTAAACTATTCAAATGTATCTTAGTTGTTGGGAGAGGTTTTTCTATTATTACTGTTTTGAGTGGATATGCCTTTTGGCTATAAGCGATTTTCTGTACAGTTTATTGCTCCTCAAACAGCAATCGCTATAGACTGCCATTTCACATCGATCAGCGGAGGGAAAATGATTCAAAAAAAATCACTAAACCACCTGAGCCCTACGGCAATCGCCAAACTCACACTCTTGCTGATTTTCAGCTTTTTCCTGTCTGCTTGTTCTACTTCTATCGGCGCTGAAAAGCCGACAAAAGAAAAACCGGGTAACAGCAGCCAATTTTTAATTCGCTACAACAGCATCAACCACCCAGTAGTTTCAAACAAGGGCATGGTGGTGAGCCAGAACACACTGGCGTCGCAAGTGGGAGCCAGCATACTTGAACAAGGTGGAAATGCGGTAGATGCTGCCGTGGCAACAGGTTTTGCCCTGGCGGTTACCCTGCCCCGAGCCGGCAATATCGGCGGTAGCGGTTTTATGCTGGTGCACCTGGCCCAAGAAAACAAAACCCTGGCCATTGAATATTACGGTCAGGCACCGGCCAATATCACTCCCGAATTATTGGCTGCCGCCGACGGCACCTTAGACAAAAACAAACGCCACAGTCATCTGGGTGTCGGCATACCTGGCACAGTCGCAGGCTTTTATCACGCCCACAAGAACTACGGCAAATTGCCCTGGGCAACATTGCTTAAACCAGCTATCGCCCTCGCAGAAAACGGCATTATGGTAACTCCCGACCTCTCCTATGCGCTGACGGTAATGCGGGATAAGTTGGTTAAGGATCATGCCCTTGCGAGTATTTTTTACAAAACAGACAACTCCCCGCCACAAGCAGGTGAAACCCTGCAACAAACCGACCTCGCCTGGTCGCTTAAAAAAATTGCACAAGGCGGTGCGTATGCTTTTTATAAAGGCGATATCGCGAAAAAAATTGTTGCCGATATGGAAGCCAGCGGCGGTGTTATCACCATGGAAGATCTGGCCAATTATCGGGTTAATGAGCGGGAGCCCATTTGGGGTAGCTATCGGGGCTACCAGATGGCTTATATGCCTCCCCCATCAAACGGCATTGGCTTTAAGCAAATGATGAATATTCTGGAGAATTTTCCCATTGCTGAATACGGGCCCAACAGTGCCGACAGTATTCATCTGTTGGCAGAAGCACAAAAGCTGGTATCTGTGGATCGCACAAAATACATGGGTGGATATCCACACCACCGAGTTCCGGAAGCGGGCCTGGGCAGCAAGGCCTACGCCAAACAGCAGGCAGATAGTATCGATATAAATCGCGCGCGCCCGATTACAGATATATTGCCCGGAGACCCACTGCGCCACGAAAGCCGCGACACAACGCACTACTCAGTGGTAGATAAAGACGGCAATGCGGTCAGCAACACCTACACCATCAGCTCATCCTTTGGCGCCTATGTGGTAGCCAAAGACACCGGCATTATTCTCAACGACCACCTGGCAAACTTTGGCTTGAAAGTAGATAACAGCAAAGCGCGCAACAGCAAGGCCAGCCTGGCCAATGTACTGCGCCCCGGCAAACGGGTCATTTCCGGTATCGCCCCGGTTATTGTGCTAAAAGATGGCAAACCATTGATTGTCAGCGGCTCACCCGGTGGCGCGCGCATTATGCCAGTGGTAGCGCAGGTGTTGATGAACGTTATCGACCACGGCATGAATATCGCCGATGCCACCCAGCAGCCACGCATCTACCAAGGCATATCAGAAAATCTTGAGCTGGAAAAAGGCCACCCGGCGGATGTGGTTAAAGAGCTGGAAAAGCGCGGCCATAAAATCAAGATTGGGGCGACTATGGGTAGCACACAATCTATCCACCTGGATGGTGACAAACAGTTGGGAGCTGCGGATAGCCGACGCCCGGATGCGGCGTCAGTTGGGGTGAAATAAATCAGGACAACAGCTATTTCAACAATTCAAAAGATGGCTGCTTAGATGCTTTTTTATCAAAGGTAACAGTTGACTGGCAGCCATTTGATTCATTAACCCTGGCTAAGAGATGGTCGGGAAAATCTGCATTGGATTTTCTGTAATCATCCAGGGCGCGCCATACAGTTTCCGGCGCAGACACTTCTAGCTGACCCACTTGCAATAACTGTTCGATAATAGTTGCTATATTCTCCCTGGATTGCTGGTAATTGCGTTCCAGCACCCATGCCAGCTCACATAAAACAATCTAGCCAATGTGACAGGGAGACTCATCGGCACACTGAATTTCAATAAACCGGGATGCCAATGCTGCCTGCTTTTTTTGTCATCCTGAACCAGGTATCGCACTAATACATTGGTATCCAGCCCTTTCATTACCGCCCTCCTCTGGCTTTTACTGTAGCCTTCATATCTTCCAAACTGACCGGCTTTTTGGGTTTATCTACAATCCCCTTTAAGGTTGTCACATCATTTGTCATAGGGACAAAGCTGACTACACCCTGATCATCGACAAGAAAATTTACCTTGTCCCCGGACTCCAGGCCCAACATCATCCTGATGTCTTTGGGGATGGTTATCCGGCCTTTACTGGTAATTGTTGCTGCCGACATTATAGAGCTCCATGTTCAAGCAAAGGACAATAACGTTGACAAAAAAGCCCCGGCGAACCGGGGCTTTTAGAGGTTTCGGATTGAGAAATTTAATTCAATTAATCAAATTCCTTCACCAAAGACACGTAGAAGTAACGGCCTTTACTGGTGTGCAGCTCGCGGATATAACCGGTCACTTCATCAGCCAGAGGTGGCTCTTCATCAAACATGTTATTGATGCCAACTTTCAAGGTGCTCTGGTTCAAGAAACCATCATTTTCAAAGCGGTAGTTTACTGAGCCATTAACTTCAACATAGTCATCAACAACATAAGCTACAGAAACACCATCGATAGTAGCTCTCAAATCTGGGTCTTCTACTCGACCGATATAACGGGCAAACAGAGAGGCCCCCCATTGATTGTTGTTCCACTGTACGGAAGCAGCACCGCGACTATAGGGGTTTTCTTCATCTCGAATCAGCGACCCGGCATTATTGGTAGAAATACCGGCATCGGCAAGCCCCTGGGTTTCAGAACCACCAACCTGAGTAAACTCACTGACGAAAGACCAGTCCGTTTTCAGGCGGAAAAGGCCAGCATCAGTATCAAAGTCTTGAGTCAAGCTAACATCAAAACCTTTGATATTACGAGTATTCAGGTTTACAAAGCCACTGAATGTGCTGACAGCCAATCCTGTAACAGGGTCACGTGTTACATTTGGATTGAAGGAGTTCTGTGATCTAAGAACCGCATCAATATCCAGTTGTGATTGAGTAGTAATGGCACCAACAATACCTGTTTGCTCAATTCTCCAGAAGTCTGTGGTAAAGGTCATTCCCTCCCAAGGGCGCAACACAAAACCCCAAGTGGTTGACTCACTGTCTTCCGGTTTCAGGTTTGGGTTACCGCCGCGGGTATCAGTAACGTTTACTTCAATGGTACAGTTTGCAAAATCGCTGACAGAATTAATGATGTTTTGATCAAGACAGGCTTGAATATCCCGCAGGTTCTCTGCTTCCCGAACAATAGCTGTTTGGTTTGTTGTCTCCAAATTTGGCGCACGGAAACCTTCGGTGTAAGCGCCACGGAACATCAACCAGTCATTGACTTCCCAGCTTAAACCCAATTTGGGAACCAGAACTTCATCCTGAATATCAGAGAAGCTCTCATAGCGGGCTGCCAACTGGAAATCCAATGCCTGAACCAATGGAATTTCATCGTCAACACTGATCAATGAACCCTGCAACTCACCATAGGCAGAAAACACCTGGCGGCTACCTTCATAGTCCGGTGTCGGGTTGGTATTCGCCACATCACTATCAGACGCGACGCCAACGCCATTTATAATTGGGTTACTACCATCGATCAGAGCATCACGATCATCACTAACTTCTTCTCTACGCCACTCAAAGCCAAAGGCTGCACCGACTGGCTGCTCACGCAGAGTGAATAATTCAGGGTTGGACAGCTTATAGTCAAACAATGCAAGTGTCGCGGTACTATCGCGAGTTGCATCTACTCGTAAAGCGTCAGCCACATTGGTATTAAGAGTAGTATCAGCAGTCTGCGGATTGTTCAGATCTCCACCATTGAACGGGTTATAAGCGGTAGCGGGATCAGCGCTATTAAGAGCAGCCTGAAGCGCCGATGTACGGGTGCGGTTGCCCTCTACATCCACAGTATTTGCTTCAGAGTACAAACCGGCAAACTCCCAGCTCCAGTCATCAAATTCGCCCCTGAATCCACCCAAAACTCGATAGATGTCAGAATCTACATCGATGGTACGACCGCCTACTTCAAATACCCTGTAGTTCTCACTTGTACTGCGTATTCCGGTCAGAGGAACTTCATTTACATCCAACCCAGCCAGCCTGCCAGCACCTGAACCAAATGGGTTGAAGGGGTTGTTTTCACCAACTGCGATTGTGCCTGATGCCAAAATCCCTGAACCACCCCGTGTGGCAGACGAGCTTGCATCGTAATAGTTTAACTCACCAAAAAACTCTGCACCGGACTCCAACTCATGAGTGACCGAAGCAAAGATATTAAAGCGCTCAGATTCAGGAGTAAGGGTTCCAAAAGACCCTTCATCAAAACGCAGTGAGGTTGGTAGGCTTCCTTCACCCAAACAAACACCATTGCCCAATTGAGCAAGATCATTGGCTGAACCATCACAAGGGCGCGTATGGAAACGGTTGGCAGACACATCACCAACAGTCACACTTATTCTGTCACCATTTGCGTCGCGAGGGTCAAATTGCAACCAAGGCGAATCACTGGAGTTGTTATTAAAGCGAGAGCTGGCATTAAAAGGTTCTGGAGCAATAGGCCGGCGATCATTAGAGGCCGTGTAGATACGCTCACTTCGCAAGGATGCACTTCGATCGTAAATACTACCAGCAATAGTCAGATTGGTAGCACCTTCATTGAAGGTAGTGCCCCATTTAAAATCGAAAGATGTTTCATCCAGCGAAGTACCATCTGACTGACCATAGCGAAGGCCAATTTTCAGACCTTCATAGTCTCCATCAATAACATGATTCAGTACACCAGCAGTGGCATCAGCACCGTAAATTGGGCCGGCACCATCGCGCAGCACTTCAATGCGCTCAATCGCAGAACCGGGAATCGCATTGATATTTACAATCTGTACCGGAATGGAGTTTTCAGACTGAGTGGTGGGGTGAAGTACCATACGGCGACCGTTGAGCAGTGCCAGAGTGTTACCAGACCCCAAACCACGCAGGTTCACACTGGATACATCACCACGTGCACTGTTGGGGCCCGCAGACTCACCAGTAAAGTTCTGTGCACCCGACTGAGGAAGTGCGGCAATCAGCTCATCGGTAGTGACACTACCAATAGAATCCAAATCTGCCTTACCTAGAGAAGTTACTGGCAATGTGCCAGTGGTTTTGGCGCCGCGAATATGCGAACCAACCGCAACAATTTCTTCATCAACTACCACATCGTCATCACCCTCCTCCGCAAACGCCATGGACAACGGCGCCATTACCAGCAGAGAGCAGCAGGATGTCAGCCCGGTTGCAAACAGCGAACTGAGTTTTGACTTTTTGGATATAGCCATCTTTTATTACCCCTCGTTTACTTCTTGATACTTGAAAGATCGGTTTAAACCATCATTAGCAGACGTTTTTAAATACGCCGACAATAAATTTAGACAGAAACCGTTGGCTTTACCACTAACACTCGTTAGCTGCCTATAACCAATAGTAATAGATGGGATATTTTGAATGTTTGCGAGGAAGCGGGAATCTTCCCCATTGGGGGTAATTTATTGATTGACTAAATTTTTGCAGTGCATAACCTCAGGTTATGAAAAATTATTAAACCGGCAACCTTATAGGTTGCGTTTAATAATGTTCTGAAAAACACCTACTGCGCCCCGCTTCCCTGCCCTATGTGCAAGGCTGGATCCTGGTTTTTATATAGCCGAGAGTCATTTAACTCAAAAGAATCGTCATTTTCACGAAGCTAGGCGTCCATGGGTGTAGAGGTGCCGAATTAGATGGGTTCCCCCCTGTGCGCATTGCTGTCCAAGCTGGCAGTGAGCCCATGGAGGTTGCTGCGGCCTCGCAATGACAGAAAGGGTGGTGATATTTCCTGTCATTGCGAGCGTAGCGCGGCAATCTCCATTTTGTTATCACCGTATCCCCAAAGTCCTCTGCCGATTCGGTCGAGATTGCCGCGTCGCTTCGCTCCTCGCAATGACGGAGGTCGGGAAATACCGTCATCGCGAGCGAAGCGCGGCGATCCAGCGACTTTGCTTTTGAACAGGAGGGAAAAGACACTGGATTGCCGCGCTGTGCTCGCAATGACAGCTTGGGTGGTTATCACAGATACCAGCACGCCATTCGTGCACACACATGGGAAGCAGGCTATTTACGAAACCAGTTTATAAATATTCTTTTTTATTTCAGCATCAATATCTTGTGCTTCTTTGGCTACATTGAATTGCATGTTGGTCTTCGCCACGTCCAACAGTGTACTGTCAAACTGGTATTTTTTGTCATCTCGCAACCAGATGAGCACCTTCGATAACCGCCACAATACGGACTTTCCTTCATAGATGGGGGCAGGAAAGCCTGACTTACTATCAAGCATTAACTTACGCATATATTGGCGGCTGCATTGGGCAATGTTTGCTATATCTGTCAACCCCACCAAGTCCGGAGCAGCCTCGACAAGCTGGCACCCCGGGATTGCCCTTTTAACGTCAGAAATCGCGCTGGAAACAGCTTTAAGCGCTGAGGATGCCTCACGATCAAAGTTTAAAACTATACGCCCGGTTTTCCCCACACCAATTAACGCATCGTCACACCCTGCTGCACCCAGATGCTCGATATAAGACTTTGGACCAGTTCCATTTTCAGGGAGGCTGAACTTCAGGGTAAACTCAAATGTTTTCATCATCTAACCTCTGGTCACTACCCATTGATTTTCCGGTACATTTATCAACGACACGTTTAATTTGCCTGGCATGATTTGTTGCACTTCTGGGCGTGCTCCAAATACTGGTAATACAAAACTCACCACATCGGCATTCCTTATCGTTATACGGGCAGTAAATTTTACCCCAAGCATGTCCGTGGCGTTCAACACGCCAACCTTTTCTGCGAATACAGGTTCGGGGGGGGTACCCTGAAAAAAACCTACTGAGCCCCGCTTCCCTGCCCCATGTGCAAGGCAATTATTTGTGCGCCTCGTAATATGAACGCAGTACGCTGTTAATGCGCGTTTGGTAGCCTTTGCCCTGACTTTTAAACCACTGCAAAACATCGTCATCAAGGCGCATAAAAACACCTTGCTTGGGTGGAGGGATGCGCAGCTCGACCTTTTCCAAAAGGCTTTATCCAATTCCGGGATATCATTGTAATCAATATTCTCGTCTTTAATTGCATCAATCTCTTGCAAGCGTTTTTTCGATATAGCCATAGTAGTTTTGCCTTTCTTTTCTGTTAGCTTTTCGGGCGGAAATAAGCCGTATTGTCCTGGGAAAGGCTCACCTCCCCCCCTTTAAGGGTAATTCATTGATTGACTAAAGCCTTGAAAGGTATAACTATAGGCTATACACAATAACAAAGATTTTCTGAAACATGCGCTTACGACATATTGAAGTTTTTCACGCTGTATACAACACCGGCTCCATTTCCGATGCCGCCCGCCTTTTACACGTTTCTCAACCCTCGGTCAGTAAAGTTCTGAGTCACGCTGAGTTGCAGCTGGGCTTTAAATTATTTTTGCGCGTTAAGGGCAAATTGGTGCCTACCTCTGAAGCGCATTCCCTGATTGAGGAAGTGCGCAAAATTTATCAGCAGATCGGCACCATTAAAAAGACCGCCGAAAATTTAAAAGAACACACTCACGGCCATATCCGTGTGGTGTGCATGCCGGCATTGGGACTGAACCTGTTACCACTGGCTATTGAGCGCTTTCACGCCAAATACCCGCAAATTACTTTTGACGTGCAAACCAAACACTACGGTGAGTTGATCGATTCTCTTTACGAGCATGAGAACGACCTGGGCGTGGTATTTACTGACCGCGACCACCCGGGCATTGAGTCACGACAAATTGGCTCCGGGGAGTTGGTGCATGTATCCACTGGCGGAGTGACAACAGCCGATAGCGACAATCGAATCAAATTGTCAGATATTTCCGCCGAGAATTACATTTCCATTTTCGACAGCGGCCCTCTTGGTGACCTTCTGAACGAGCGCTTTACTGAGGACAAACATCCGATACCCGATGCGTTTATTCGCGCACAAACTTACTATATGGCGAAAAGCCTGGTATCGCGGGGGCTGGGTTATTCCATTCTGGATGAATTTACCGCCAATGCCCTGGGCATGGAAAACGTGGTCAGCCACGGCTTTACACCACCGGTAAATTTTGAACTAAAGTGCTTCTACCACGGCAACCACCCTCTGTCGAAAGCGTCGGAAGATTTTCTCGAATACATCAAAACCGCTTTTGAAGATTTACACCGACTCAATCAGGAAACCTTGCATAAAGGGCCAGCGTAAACGGTATAGGAAATCGACTTGCACGGTGATCTTTAGCGCACTAGAATGTGTATCGATTAGATACACAACCGGTGCCCGCCATGGCTAAAACTGCCCCTATCAACATGCGTGCTGAACCTGAACAGCACGCACTGCTTACCAAAGCAGCTGATGTTATGAATAAAGACCGCAGCGTTTTTATTTTAGAGGTTGCCTGCCGGGAAGCAGAAAATGTGCTTCTTGATCAGCGACTCTTTCAACTGGATGACAATGCTTTTGACGCATTTGAACAAGCCCTTGCTGAAACTCCACCCCAAAATACCAAATTGAAAAAACTATTGGCTGATAAATCACAATGGAAGTGATTACTGAACCAGAACCTCTCAACGACAAGCACCTGCCAGGACAATTCGATTGTGGTGTTGATTCACTCAACGATTGGCTGATAAAGCGCGCCTTAAAAAATCAAATCAGTGGAGCCAGTCGTACATTTGTGGCATGCCTGAAAAATCATGTCGTTGGCTACTACGCTCTGGCGAGTGGCAGCGTCGAACGCCTTGAAGCGCCAAAAAACATTGCCAGGAATATGCCAACTGCAATTCCGGTAATGGTTTTGGGGCGCTTGGCTGTAGACAAAACCATGCAAGGCAAGCATCTTGGTGCCGCTCTATTGAGAGACGCCTTACTTCGCACCTTGAGAGTTTCCAAAGAGGTTGGATTACGCGCTGTACTGGTACATGCAATTTCCGATAATGCCAAGTTTTTTTATGAGCAGTACGGATTTAAAGTTTCACCCATAGATTCGATGACACTGATGCTGCCCATAAAATCTATTCAAGGGCCGTGAACCCCCACCGGCGAAAAGCCTTTGAGGGCAGCAATTTGAATAGCCTTGAGGCTGAGCGCAGCATAAAACAATGCAGAGTCTTTTAACTCGCCGGGATATACATAAAGCCACTGGATCGCCGCGCTTCGCTCGCGATGACGAGATTTTTAAATTTGGTTGCCAACCATTTGGCTATAAGCCTTCGCGCGCGAGGTGGTACGAATCCCCTATTGGGGGGCTTTAACGCAGCCCGGGTGTAGCGCAAGCGAAACCCGGGGATTTTAAGATCACTTGCCTACGGGTTGCCCCGGGTTGCGCTGGCGCTTCACCCGGGCTACATATCTGCGAACAAGGATTTACTTGCTCTCCGCATAATATTTTTCCGCCACCGGATGCAGTGGTATCGCCACTCCGGAAAGCGCCTTGTTGCGGTCCAGGCTGGCGCCGCGTTCGCCGAATGCGCTCAGCTCTACTGCGCTGTCAAACAAGCCTTTCAGCACAGCTTCCACTTGTTCATCCGGGGTTTCCATGTCAGCCACTAACACCGCAGTAACGGCCACGGTGTTTACCGGAGTATCAACCCCCGGATACGTGCCTGCCGGAATCTGGTGAGCCACATAACCACTGCGAGTGGACAACAGACCGCTTACCAATTGCTCATCCAGTGACAACACTTTGATATTGTCACCAACGCCGCGCATGTAGTTACTGGGGGCGGCACTGGTTACAAACACCGCATCCAGATTGCCAGCCTGCAATTCCCTGACCGAAATGCTCAGTTCATAAGTGCTGTAATCGCGATAGTCCACATCCGCCAGAGTCAATATTTGCCGGGCATTGCCCTGGGTGCCACTGCCATCGGGACCGATATTGACGCGTTTTTCCGCCAGCTCTGCCACGCTGGAAATGCCGGCGTCTGCGCGCACCAGTATTTGCACCGGCTCCGGATACAGGCTGGCCAGGGCGCGAATGTATTCGCTGCGGTTGCGCTCAAAGGCGCCACTGCCTTGATAAGCGGCAATGGCCAAATCGCTTTGGGTAATGGCAAAGCCAGTGAGTTGCTGGCGCAGCAAACCGAGGTTAGCCAGTGCTCCGGTAGACGGCACCGCGGTCACTTTAACCGCAGACTGCCCCATCGCCTGTTCAATGCCTGCGCCCAGTGCATAGTAATCGCCGCCCCGGGTACCACTGACCAGTGTATTAACACCCTTTTGTTTCAACACCTTCAAGCTGGCTTCAGTAAGTAATGAACGCAGACCGGAACGCAGTGCGCTGCTTTCCACAGTCATGCCCCGCTCATCCAGTTCTGTGGCGACAGTGGAAAGTTCACCGGCAGCGCTTTGCTGCCAGCTGGTTGGCATTTGGTCGCCGCGAGGGTCGATGCTGGCGTCGATTTCCGACACCATTCCCGGTTTGTCAGTGCCGCTTACCTGTGCAGATTCAGCAACAGACACCGGCACAGCCACCCAGCTGTTGTTGTCGTCTGCGTACACGCTTAAACCGTGGGCGCTAATCACATCGCCCCGTTGGTTGCCTTTGTCTACAACGCCTTCAACGCCCTTTTCTGCCGCCCCTAGCACCTGGTGGAAAGTGGCCCGGTTTTGGCCGCTCCAGTCGGAAAAACGGTGGTCTTTTTGCAGCTCAAGATCCGCCTTGTAGTAAATGGCAATGCGGTCGCGGTTGTCATTTTCAGCGGCGGATAACGGCTGGGAACCATAGCGGCGAAATTTGGTGACTGCAAAAAGGCCTTCACCAAAGGTGGCGTTCAGGCGCGCTTGCAGGTCGCTCTGCAGGCTGCTGACTTCCGGGCCGCGAGAACAGCCCGCCAAGACAATAAGAGCGCTGATCAGCGCGGCAACGGTCATTTTTTTCATGGTGTTCTTCCGTCTCATGGTGGCAGCACCTTTTTTTTGTACGAACGCTATAGTACGAACGGGAAAGCCAGGAACAACTGAATCACCAGCGCATTGGTGATGTCGATAAAGAAGGCGCCTACCAGTGGCACTACCAAAAAAGCCTGGGGTGACGGGCCGTGGCGGTTTACCAGTGCTTCCATATTGGCCACCGCAGTTGGGGTTGCACCCATGGCAAAACCGCAGTGGCCGCCCGCCATAATCGCGGCGTCGTAGGTTTTGCCCATAATGCGGAAGGTAATGAAATAAGCGAACATCATTACTGCCAGTACCTGAACGGCAATAATCAATAACATGGGACCCGCCAGGGCGATCAATTCCCACACCCGCAGCGACATCATCGCCATCGCCAAAAAGATAGACAGTGACATGGTGCCCCACAGGTCGATAGCGCCATTGCTGATTTTGTATTTGCCACTCACTTCACACAGGTTGGTGGCAACCACACCAAGCAACAGAGGCATCAGGAAGGAAGGCAACACCCCACCCGCCTCCACCACTATGCCGTGCAGCCAGCCGCCGCCCAACATACAGGCGGCCAGAATCAGCAGGGTTTCCATCATGCGGCGCGGGGTGACAATGTCTTTGTCGTCCACGTCATAGGTCACCATATCGTCTGGTTCCAGGTGCTTGACCGTGGGCTTCAGATTGTATTTTTTCAGCAGGCGCTCGGTCACCGGGCCACCGATCATGCCGCCCAGCACCAGGCCAAAGGTGGCCGCTGCCATGGCGATTTCCAACACCCCCTGCAAGTTGTAATTACTGCCAAACAGCGCTGCGTAAGTGGCGCCGTTGCCGTGGCCGCCAGACAGAGTTACCGAGCCGATCACCAGCCCGTACAACGGGTGCATATCCGCCGAGGTAGCCATCAACACGCCAATGCTGTTCTGAATAATCAGCATCAGCGTGGCCACCCCCAGAAACAACACCACCTTGGGGCCGCCCTTGATCAGCAGTTTGACACTGGCTGCCAAACCCACGGTGGTAAAGAACATCACCATCAGCGGGCTTTTCAGGCTCATGTCAAAGTCGAACTGAATATCCCAGACCGAATAGGCAATAGCCGACAAAATGGAAAATATCAGCCCCCCCACCACCGGTTCGGGAATACTGTTGCGATTCAGAAAAGGAATTTTGTGGCACAGAACATAGCCAATGGCCAGAATAATCAGCGCTATCAGCAGAGTACCCAGAAGGTTAATGGTAATGTCCATAAGCAGATTATCTTTGTTGTGATCGTTGTTTTGTGTGCAGGCGGCTTAACACTACCCTGATGTAATTTCCCGTCATTGCGAGGAGTGAAACGACGCGGCAATCTCCATCTAACTACGGCATTATTTCAAGTCCTCTGCCACTTTGGTCAAGATCGCCGCGCTACGCTCGCGATGACGACAACCCCGCCCCGTCATTGCGAGGCCGCAGGCCGCGGCAATCTCCATCTAACTACGGCATTATTTCAAGTCTTCTGCCACTTTGGTCAAGATCGCCGCGCTACGCTCGCGATGACGACAACCCCGCCCCGTCATTGCGAGGCCGCAGGCCGCGGCAATCTCCATCCAACTACGGCATTATTTCAAGTCCTCTGCCACTTTGGTCAAGATCGCCGCGCTACGCTCGCGATGACGACAACCCCGCCCCGTCATTGCGAGGCCGCAGGCCGCGGCAATCTCCATCCACTGGCTACATCTATCCGGCTGCTTATCCTAACCCAGCGCATTTACAACCGCACTGTTCATTGCTTTAAACTTATAGCTCAAGGTTATATTCACCGCCACCCGTTCAGGGCAGTATGCAGCTCGGCACGCCAGCGCTGGAATCGCTGTTGTACAACGGCATCAAATTGCGGTTCAAAACAACGGCTTTTAACCGGCCACTGCGGGTTACCTGCCAGCAATATGGCCGCGCCCAATGCGGTGGCTTCGGTAACTTCCGGGCGCAATACCGGCTTTTGAAACAGATTGGCAATGGACTGGCAAAACTGTTCCGACTGCGACAATCCCCCGGCGACTGTCAGCTGCTGAATATTGTCGGCCAGGGCACCCGCTTCCAGAAAGCTGCTGTACAGCAGAAATACAATGCTCTCCTGCACCGCTGCCAGTTTTTGCAATGCCGTGCCCTGGCCAATAAATCGAGAGACAAAACCCGCTCGCCAATAGGGTGCCGCCAGGCCGCCTTCGCCGTTCAGAAACAGCACATCATGCTCGGCGGGAATGGCAATAGCGTTTATATCGCAACCAAACTGCCGAGCCATGGCTGCCAGCGCACGCCCGGCACCATTGACTGTACCCTCCACTATGTGCCGTGAGTCTGGCAGTACCGTCTGTAACAAGCGCGCGGGAACAGTTGCAGGCGTGGCGATCGGCATGCCAATAAAGGCACCGGTTCCGGCGTTGATAATAGCGTTATCAGCACGGCCCTGGCCAAGGGCAATAAACGCGGTATTCTGGTCACCGCTCACTATTTTTACCGGGACAGTTTTTTGAGAACCGGCAGAACTGCTCAGCGCCAGGTGCCCGCAACGATTCTGGCACCTGTCAATTTCCGGCAGCAACGCTTCTGGCACCCCAAAATGATTCAGCAACTCACTGTCCCAGCGCTGTTCGGCAATGTTGTACAACAACGTGCGCTGGGCATTGCTGGCGTCCACCAGAAACGGCTTTTCAACCGCCAAGTGGTGCAACAAAAACGTACTGATGGGGCCAATACAAAGCTGCTCCTGTTGCTGCGCTTTGATCACTTCCGGCACATGGCGCAGGCACCAGACCATTTTGCTGGCGCCAAAGTGGGTGTTGGGGAACAGACCGGTGCGTGCGCGTATGTCGTCCGGGCACAGCTGCAACGATTCAAGTATCTGCGCCCCACGGGTATCCTGCCAGCTGATTACCGGTGTCAGGGGGTTGCCATTGTCCCGACGCCAGCACACAAAGCTGGAACGCTGAGTCACCAGGGCGGCGCTTTTTATGGCCTCAATATCTTTGACTTGCGCCAGGCAGTGACGCAGGGATTGGAGTATTTCTGCGGGGTTTTGCTCTACCCACCCGCTCTGGGGGGTGTGGGTGCTGACCGGCTGCTGGTGCAACTCAACAAGCTCACCGCCTTGTGCAAAAACCGCAGCTCGCGAACTTTGGCCACCTTGGTCGAGTACTAGGTACATAAAGCCCTCCAAGCCTGTCACCTTGAGTCCAGCGTGCAGTGCAAAGTTTGAGGTCCTTCGCTGCGCTCAGGATGACGAGGTAAAAATGCTCAGGATGACGTGGTAAAAAGCTCAGGATGACGTGGTAAAGGAGCTCAGAGTGTCACCTGTCTCACCTATCTTACCTGTCACCTGTCACCTGTCACCTGTCACCTGTCACCTAGCCTAACGCCAACTGCTGCCGCTGGGCGAACAAGCCAAACAAGCCTCCGGTGTGCACAAACACAATATCACTACCGGGTGTAAATGTGCCTTTGGCAATTTCACCCAGCAGTCCATGAAACGCTTTGCCGGTATATACCGGGTCCAACAGTATGCCTTCCAGTGCAGCCAGCTTTTTAATGGTGTCGAATACCGGCTGGGTGGCCACGCCGTAACCGGGGCCAACATAATCTGCATTGACCTGAATATTCAGAGTATCCAGCCAATCTGCCTGGGCAAATCCGTAGCGTTGTCGCCAGTCCTGTATATCTTCCCGCACTTTGTTTTCAAAGTAGGCGCGATCGTCAGATACCGCCATACCAATAACAGGAATGTGATGGCCAATAGCGTTGGCCGCACCAACGGTCAGGCCCGCCTGGGTGCCGCCAGAACCAGAGGCGCAGACAATCGCCGCCGGTGTGATACCCGCCTGAGCAATATCGTCAGCCAGCTCCTGAGCACAGCTCACATAGCCCCACAAACCGATGCCATCACTGCCGCCGGTGGGAATCACCCAGGCTTTGTTGCCCTGATTTTGATAGTGGTTTTGCCAGTGAGAAAGGATTTCTGCCAGATTGGGAACGTATTCCCGGGGCGGATAAAAGCTGATATCTGCCCCTGCCAGTTTATCCAGCAACAGGTTGCCTTCTGCTTCTGCGGGATCACCGCGCAGAACCAGGTGTACCTTTAACCCCAGCTGCGCTCCCAACAAGGCCGTAGCGCGACAGTGGTTGGACTGCACACCACCGCAGGTAATCAATGTATCGCAGCCTTCTTGCAGGGCCTGATAAAGAGTAAATTCCAGCTTGCGGACTTTGTTGCCGGTCAATCCGCAGCCGGTCATATCGTCGCGCTTTACCCAGATATTGCAACCTGCCTCAGAGGAAAGGCGCGGCAGGTGTTGCAGGGGAGTGTTGCGCTGGGCGAGGGAGAGTCTTTGAGGGAGTTGAAACATACCTCTACCTTTGAGTAACGCAGCCAAAGCCGCTAGATTGCCGCGTCGCTACGCTCCTCGCAATGACGGGGTAAAGAATAGTTGTCATCCTGAGCGCAGCGAAGGATCTCAGTTGTTGCAAAGCTCCAGGATTCTTCGCTACGCTCAGAATGACACAGCTCAGCCCCGCCGCCACTTGGTGCCTTCCGGACCATCTTCCAGCACAATCCCTGCGCCCTGTAATTCATCGCGAATCTGATCCGCGCGGGCGAAATCGCGGGATTTTTTTGCTTCTATGCGTTCAGCAATCAAGGCTTCAATTTGTTGTTCAGACAAACCTTCATCAGCGCCGCGAGACTGTTTAAACCACTGTTCCGCATCCCCTTGCAGCACACCCAGCATGGCACCGGCGGCCAGCAGACGGCTTTTGCAGGCGGCTTTTTCGGTGTCATTGGCTTTATTTAATTCCCGTGCCATCTGGTGCAATTCGCTAATGGCCAGCGGGGTGTTCAGGTCGTCGTGCAATGCCGCCAAAAACGCGCTGTCGGTCAAATCCGCTTCCCCGGCTTGTACGCCCTGGGCGTCACGCAGTGCACCGTACAGGCTGTCCAGCACTTTCCAGTTACTGTCCAGCATATCCCCATTAAAGTTTACATCGCTGCGATAGTGGGCAGACAGCAGCGCAAAGCGCAGCAGTTCACCGGGGTATTCTGTTAACAGCTCGTTGACCATGCGGAAATTGCCCAGGGATTTGGACATTTTCTCGCCGTCGATATTCACGTAACCGTTGTGCATCCAGTAACGCACAAACTGCTGGCCACCGTGGGCGCACTGGCTTTGGGCAATTTCGTTTTCGTGGTGGGGGAATACCAGATCGCGGCCACCGCCATGAATATCGATGGTGTCGCCCAGGTGCTTTTCAATCATGGCCGAGCATTCCAGGTGCCACCCCGGGCGGCCCCGACCCCAGGGGCTGTCCCAGCCCGGTTCGCTGTCGCTGGATGGCTTCCAGAGCACAAAGTCGCCAGCGTAATTTTTGTACGGCGCCACTTCCACCCGCGCCCCTGCCAGCATATCTTCCAGCGAGCGGTTGGAGAGCTTGCCGTAGTCATCCATGGACTGCACCGCAAACAACACATGACCCTCAGCTTCATAGGCGTTGCCGCTTGCGATCAGCTTTTCGATCATGGCGATCATTTCCGGCAGGTGCTGGGTGGCGTAGGGAATAATATCTGGCTGCAGGTTATTCAGCGCCGCCATATCCTCAAAATACGCCTGGGCGTAGCGAGCCGACAGTTCAGAAATATCCTCACCGTTTTCTGCTGCCGCTTTCATTATTTTGTCGTCAATATCGGTGATATTGCGGGCGTAAGTAACCTCGCCGTACAACGATTTCAACACACGGTAAAGGGTATCGAACACCACCACCGGGCGAGCGTTGCCAATATGCACCCGGTTGTACACCGTGGGACCACAGACGTACATTTTTACCTTGCCTTCTTGCAGAGGTGTGAAGGTTTCTTTTTGGCCGCTGTGGGTGTTGTAGAGTTTTAATGCCATGCTTAAGTCCAACGTTTTGTTGGACGTTGGACGTTGGACGTTGGACGAAAAATCTGGAACTCCGTCATCCCCGCGAAGGCGGGGATCCATGCCTCTGACGAAGTAGCCAGATGGATTCCCGCCTTCGCGGGAATGACGAATCCTCGAATCACGTCAAACGTCGAACTTCAAACGTCGAACAATTACTTTTTCCAGTTATCCTTCAATCCTATAGTGCGGTTAAACACCATAGATTGCGCCTTGATATCACGAGTGAAGTACCCTTCCCGCTCAAACTGATATGGCTGTTCAGCCACCGCATTCGCCAGGCCAGGCTCGGCTTTACAGCCAGTGAGCACTTGCAGGGAATCCGGGTTGATATGGTCCAGGTAGTTTTTATCGCCGCTATCGGGAGCCGCTTCATTAAACAGTCGGTCGTACAGGCGCACTTCGCAATCCACGGCGTTATTGGCATCCACCCAATGAATGACCCCACGGGGGCGAATGTCTTCCGGCGGGTTTTCGCCCACGGTCCCTTCCACAATGGAGCAGTTCAGTTGGGTGATATGGCCAGCGGCGTCTTTTTCCACAGATTCCGATTTGATCACATAGGCACCGCGCAGGCGCACGTATTCCCCCAGCACCAGGCGTTTGAACTTCTTGCGAGACAAGGTGGTGTCTTCACTGAAATCTGCCCGGTCGATATAAACCTCTTTACCAAATGGCAAACTGCGCTCACCCAGCTCCGGCTTGTTGGGGTGTACTGGCTGAGTCATGGATTCCGCCGCGTCCACATTATCAAACACCACTTTTACAGGGTCCAGCACACACATGGCGCGGGGCGCATTGTCGTTGAGGTCTTCGCGAACAAAGAACTCAAACTGGGCCATGTCCACAACGCCATCGGTCTTTGCCACCGCCAGGGAATCGCAGAAATTGCGAATCGCCGCCGGGGTCACACCGCGGCGACGCAGGCCGGCAATGGTGGGCATACGGGGGTCGTCCCAGCCGTCCACATGGCCCTCGTCCACCAGATTCTTGAGCTTGCGCTTGCTGGTCACCGTGTAGTTGATATTGAGGCGGCCAAATTCGTACTGGCGTGGCTCGCTGGGCACCGGCAGGTTTTCGATAAACCAGTCGTACAGTGGCCGGTTGGCGGCAAATTCCAGGGTGCAGATGGAATGGCTCACACCTTCGATGGCATCTTCCTGACCGTGGGCAAAGTCGTAGGCCGGGTAGATGTTCCATTTGTCGCCGGTGCGGTGGTGGCTGGCCTTGCGAATGCGGTACATCACCGGGTCACGCAGATTCATATTGGGGGACGCCATATCGATTTTGGCCCGCAATACCATACTGCCTTCGTCTTTTTCGCCGTTGCGCATGGCTTCCAGCAGAGCCAGGCTTTCTTCTGCGGGGCGGTCGCGGTAGGGGCTGTTCTTGCCGGGTTCGGTGAGCGTGCCACGGTATTCGCGAGTCTGTTCCGCACTCAGCTCACACACATAGGCTTTGCCTTCGCTGACCAGATATTTGGCCCAGTCATAAAACTGGTCGAAGTAATCGGAGGCAAAACGCACTTCGCCGTCCCAGTCAAAACCGAGCCAGCGCACGTTTTCCTTGATGGCATCCACGTATTCCTGCTCTTCCTTCTCCGGGTTGGTATCGTCAAAGCGCAGGTTGCAGGCCCCGCCGTACTGCCGGGCCAGACCGAAGTTCAGGCAGATGGACTTGGCGTGGCCGATATGCAGATAGCCGTTGGGCTCTGGCGGGAAACGGGTCACCACCTGACTGACAGTGCCATCGGCCAGGTCTTTTTCGATGATTTGCTGGATAAAGTTAAGGGGTTTTGTGTCGTCGGACATTACTTGTACCAATATTTACGTCATCCTGAGCGCAGTTACGTCATCCTGAGCACAGCGAAGGATCTCGTATCTGATTACGAGATCCTTCGCTGCGCTCAGGATGACAGGAATTTGAGTTTGGGGATTATACGGCAGCACCACTACCCTGTCTCACCTGAAATTGCCTACAGCGCCACCAAGCCTTACCATAGCGCCACTTTACCTATCTACCTTACATACCTACCGAGTACAAACCATGATTACCCTGCACACCAACAAAGGCGATATCGCCATCGAGCTGGACTTCGACAACGCCCCCAAATCCGCCGCCAATTTCCTGCAATACTGCAAAGACGACTTCTACGCCGGTACTGTTTTTCACCGGGTTATCAAGGGTTTTATGATCCAGGGCGGCGGTATGGATGCCGACATGAAAGAACAGCCCAGCCGCGACCCCATTGAAAATGAAGCAGACAACGGCCTGGCCAATGACGAAGGTACCCTGGCCATGGCCCGCACCATGGACCCGCACTCCGCCTCCAGCCAATTCTTTATCAACGTGGCCAACAACAGCTTTCTCAACCACACCGGCAAAAACAGCCAGGGTTGGGGCTACGCGGTATTTGGCAAGGTTACTGATGGTATGGATGTGGTGAAAGACATTGAAGGCGTACAGACCGGCAATTCCGGCTTTCATCAGGATGTACCCACAGAGTCCATTGTGATTGAGAGTGTGAGTATTTCTGACGAGTACGCGGATAAGTGATCGTTTGACGCTGGATGTTCGACGTTGGACGATGGCGCTGACGTCGAACGTCGAACGTCGAACGTCGAACGTCTATGAGCACTATTTTCATCTCCGACCTCCATCTGGCCCCGGAACGCCCGCAAGTTACCAAGGCGTTCTACAACTTCCTCGATGGCGAAGCACGCCAGGCAGAAAAACTCTATATTCTCGGCGATTTGTTTGAAGCCTGGGTGGGGGACGATGACCCGTCGGAGTTTCTGGCGGAGATCAAATCCCGCCTGCGCGCACTCAGCGACAGCGGCACCCGCCTCTACTTCCTGCACGGCAACCGCGACTTTATGGTGGGCAAAGGCTTTGCCAAAGCCACCGGCTGCACCCTGTTGCCGGAACACCATGTGATTGATTTATACGGCACAGCCGTCTTGTTGCTGCACGGCGATACCCTGTGCAGCGACGATATCGACTACCAGAAATTCCGCCGCAAGGTGCGCAACCCGCTGGGCACCTGGCTGCTGCGCCGCATTCCGCTGAACAAGCGCCTGCAAATTGCCGCCGACTGGCGCGCCAAAAGCATGAACGCCAACAGCAACAAGGCCAGCAATATTATGGATGTGAATAACCACACCGTAGAACAGCTGTTCAGCAAGTACCGGGTAAATACCATGATCCACGGCCACACCCACCGCCCGGCCCGCCACAGTCATAATGGCGGCGAACGCATTGTACTGGGTGACTGGCACCACAACGGCTGGGTACTGAGAGCAGATGCCAATAACCTGGAGTTGTGCAGCTTTGCCATTGAGAACTGATTGCCAGCAACGTTGTCTGTCATTCTGAACACGGCGACACTGCTATCTGAGATAACCGCCCAAGCCGTCATTGCGAGCGCAGCGCGGCAATCCAGTGTCTTTAAAGTCACTGATTTACAAGCAAAGCTGCTGGATCGCTGCGCTCAGAATGACATAATTACATTTGACACCTGCCTATGTTGATTGCCCGTATACTGACCATTGCCCTGCTCAGCTTGTCTCTACCTGCAACGGCCACGGATATACCCCAAATCGAAACCCTGTTCGCGCAGAACAATGTGTCAGCCCTGCAAGAACTGCCCGAAGCGCAAGACACGTACACCAACCTGTTTCTCAACTATCGCCTTGCCGCCGCACAGATTCAAAACGGCGACAAAAAAGCCGCCAAGAAAGTACTGAACAAAGCCATTCGGCAAGCCCGCAGTGTTATTGAAAACAGCGACAAGCAACAAGAAGAAGTGCACGTAATGTTGGGGGCGTTGTACGGTTTAAAGATTATCGTCAGCCCTTTCTCAGTGATTGGCCTGAACAAAAAAGCCAACCGGCAACTGGCCAAAGCGCAGGAAATAAACCCCCACAACCCCCGCGCCCTGTTGATGCTTGGGGTTGCAAAATTTCAAACACCGGGGGTATTTGGTGGCAGCAGCAAAAAAGCCCTGGAATTGCTAAAGCAGGGCCAGAAAAGCATTGAAGACGAACAGAAAAAACTCTGGGGAAGCGTGGATATTCACCTGTGGCTGGGTCGGGTATACAGCAAACTCAAACAGCCAGAAAAAGCACTTGCCCACTACCAGCAGGCTTTGGCACTTTCACCACAGAATCATTGGGTGATGGAGGCTATGGGAGGAAATGGCTTTGAGGTTGATGAATAGTGGCACTTTGTCATCCTGAGCGCAGCGAAGGATCTCATAAACAGACACACGCTTAGAGATCCCTCGCTGCGCTCAGGATGACAACAATTAACGATACTCTGCAAAAAATCCCGGTTTGGCTGGCCTGCCATCCCCACTGTCCCGCCATAAAATAACAAACACCCACCACAGCGCCCGCCACACACCAAGCTGTTCAAACTTGCGGGAGTCGGTAATCAGGGTCTGTTCCAGCTGTACAGGCCTGGTGTGTTCCAGCAGCTTTTCGCTAAAGCGAATATCTTCCATCAATTCTTGCGGGTAACCGCCCAACTGCAGAAACAGTTCAGCGCGCACAAAAATGCCCTGGTCGCCGTACATAATTCCGGTACGGCGAAAGCGGCTGTTGTGCAAGGCGGAGATCAAACGCAAACCCCAGTGAGAACCGGAAAAGCGGTGAAGAAAAACACCCGCATCGGCGCTGCAACTGGCAATGGCCTGCAACGCACCGCGCGGTAAAACCGTATCCGCATGCAAAAACAACAGCCATTCTCCACCGGCTTTGCTGGCAGCGGCATTCATTTGTGAGGCGCGACCTTTGGGGGCGTTCAGGCATTGCAGCTCAGGCAGGTGGTTTGTGTAGCTACGGGCAATATCCAGGGTTCTGTCGCTGCTGCCACCATCGCAGATAATCACTTCCCGCAAAGCTGCCTGCCCTTGCAGGGAATCAAGGGTAGCAGGCAGCGCCTGCTGTTCGTTAAGGGTAGGAATAATGACAGAAATCATGGCTATCAGCAGCACGCAAAAAGTGGTTACTGAGATAGTATAGCGCCCTTACAGTTCCCGTCAGATATAGGCACGGGCCGCCGCATAACAGCCAATAAGACCCGGGTGTTCGGCGCGAATCAGGGCAATGGGCAGAGAGGCACAGTAGGACTTGAAACGCCCCTTTTCCTCAAAGTGGCGACGAAAACGCTGTGCATCAAACAGGTGGTAGAGTTTTTCCAGAACACCGCCGGTCAAATACACGCCATCGCTGGCCCACAGTGTCATGGCCATATCGCCGGCGGTGCTGGCCAGAATATCAAACAGGTCGCCAACGGCCTGAAGCGCCAGTTCTTCACCGGCATCCGCCAGCGCCGAAATCTGTTTGGCACTGAGCTTTTTTTCCATACCGTGCAGCATGGCGTTGGCCCAGTACAGGTTTTCCAGCCCCTGCCCCGACAACAGGCGCTCTACCGACACACGCTGATGACGCTGTTCCCAGAGTACCTGTAACAACTTGACCTGATGATCAGACGTTGGGGAAAACCCCACATGGCCGCCCTCGGAAGGAATAATCTGATTATCCGGCATCAGCCCTGCCACTCCAAGACCAGTGCCAGGGCCAATCACCAGGCGAATCTGTCCCCCTGAAGGTCTGGCCTCTCCCAGCCATTCCAGCCCATCTTCTGGCAAGGCATCAATACTCAGCGCCTGGGCGGTAAAGTCGTTGATAACAGTAACCGTTACATTCAGGTCCTGCTGCAACTGTGCCTGGCTGAAATGCCAATGGTTGTTCAGCAGGTTAATTTCGTCCTTGTCTACCGGGCCGGCAATGGCCAGACAAATACCCTCAATCTGCCAGGGTGACACCGAGGCAATATATTCAAGAATGGCGTTTTTTATATGGGGATAGTCTGAGCAGGACAGGACATTGATGTTTCTCAACACACCATCGCCACCCACCATGGCAAAGCGCGCATTGGTGCCGCCGATGTCGGCAACCATATACCCTTTCACCGGCTGATTTATGGGAGCTATTTCCATAATGATTCCATTTCTTCGAGTGATTTGCCCTTGGTCTCCGGCACCTTGCGCCATACAAATACAATGGCCAGGATGCAAAAGAAGGCGAACAGAAAATACGGCAGTGCGCCATTAAATTGCTGTTGATTAAGCGCACTGCCATTAATAACCGGAAAGCTGTTGGCAACAATAGCATTAAACAACCACTGGGCGGCAACAGCCACAGACATGGCAAAGCTGCGCAGCCGGTTGGGGAAAATCTCTGACAGCATGACCCACACCACCGGCCCCATGGACATGGCAAAGGAACCGATAAATACCAGTATGGCCACCAGTGACAAAACCCCCATGGTCTGTGTGTAGATAGTCCACCCCAAGGTCAAAAGGCCAATGCACATACCGATGGAACCACTGATAAACAGCGGTTTTCTGCCCCAGCGATCCACCGTATAGATCGCTACAAAGGTAAACACCAGATTGACGGTACCCAGCCAAAGCTGTTGTTTCAGTGCATCTTCCGGACCATAGCCAAGGGCGTTGCTGAATATTTCCGCCCCGTAATAGAGAATGGCGTTAATGCCGGTAATTTGCTGAAACACCGACAACAGAATACCCAACAACAACACAAAACCACTGCCTTTGAGAATGGCAGAAAGTGCCGCTTTTTTAGCGCCACCGTCGAAAGACTGTTGAATGTCTGCGTATTCGTTATCCGCTTCTTCCGCACTGGGAGTAATGCGCTGCAACACTCGCTTCGCCTCGCTATTGCGACCCACCGACACCAACCAGCGCGGACTGTGGGGAACCCAGAACAGCAACAACAGAAAAGCGCAGGCAGGAACCAGTTCCGACCAGAACATCACCCGCCAGCCCCGTTGCAGATTATGGTCGTGCAGGGCATCCAATTGCGCGGCAGATAAGCCGCCGGTATCGCCACCGCCAATCACATAAGTGGCCACAAACACCACGAAAAAACCCACCACCACAGCCAACTGATAGAGAGAAACCATTTTCCCCCGCTGCGCCGATGGGGAAATCTCCGCGATGTACATGGGGGCTGCCAGGGATGCCATACCCACACCCAGGCCACCGACAATTCGGTATATCACCAACTCCGTCAGGGAACCGGCAACACCGGACCCCCAGGCGGAAATCACAAACAACACCGCGGCAAAAATCATGGTGTATTTGCGACTGTATTTTCTGGTCAGAAAACCACCGGCCATGGAACCGACCAGGCAGCCGTACAAAGCACTGCTGACCGCCCACCCCTGCTCGGCAGCTGACAGGCCAAAGTACTTGCTGAAATACAATTGCGTACCGGCAATCACGCCAGTGTCATAGCCAAACAGGAGGCCTCCCAAGGCGGCCACTGAAGCAATCAGGTAAACGGATTTTTTGTTATTGTGATTCATTGCTGCCCCATAAATTCGAAAAACATGAATTGAGTATTGCTTGATGTGACCGTGGCCAGCATGGATGCTGGCCTCGAGCCCCCAAGGATGGGACTTACCTGTAAAGTAAGGTGGCGAGTCACAGCAAGCAATGCTCGATTTATGTCTACTGAGGTCTTATATTTCATGCTTTTTAAGATTGTGGATGGCAGATAAATGAAGATGTAATGGTCAGGCGGCCTTTTTTCGGATCCTCACTCTGTGTGCCAGCACAGCCTACGTCACCGGAATGCAACACATTGCCACGATAAAAAATGGCCCTGTTAAAACGGGAGTTGACTTTACCGGTGTGTTCAAACAGCGAACTTTCCCCCCGCATATATCCGGGATTGGGCAAACCTTCGGTAGTAGCCTGACGATTCAGCGTATTTTGATACTGGGCCAGGTTGTCCTTGCTCAGTGATTCAAAACCGGTGGCTTTGTGGCGGTAGAAAGACGTACCCCCGCCCTGCCAATGGAACAGATAATGAACAACGGCAAACTGGTGCGGGTCTACAGCGTCGAAATGCGGAATAGACTGTATGGGCAACAGAGATTCTGACGGCAAAGTGGCCATGGCAAAATCACTGCTGGCGGATACTGTGCGTACGCTATTTTTGTCGCCACCTTTATCTTCACCCATTTCGCGATAGAAAAGCGGCTGTACAAATACCGAAAAAAACTCACTCAGCAAATTTGTGTAGTCATCGGGACAGGCCGCTTTAACGCCAGGGTAAAAATCCCCAGCCCTCCCCTGAAACGACACTTCGCTGGCAGCGTACTCAACCATATTTTCAGGCTGGCACAACAAATCATTAACAACCACTACTCGCTGATCGCCCTGGGCAAAGTCCAAAACTTCTATGCTGGGGTTGTGATTAAGCTGCCAGCTCCGGGCCACGGCTTTAACTTCCATACCAGCCGGTTGCGGTTTCCAGCATTTTATTTTTGCGCTCAATCAGCGCATAAATCTGCCCCAGCGAAGTCAGCATGGAATAAATACTGCCCAGGTAGCCCAGCTTTCTCAGCGACAAAAAATGTTCATCGGGCAATTCCGACAAACGCTGTTCATTCACTGTATACAAGCCTTCCACTTTTTTTGGCTGACCGTTATCAAGTTTTATATCCAGTGTCATGGGCACCAACAATTCAAATTGCTCCAATGTTTGAATAAAATTCCCGCTGTGCTTTTCCCCCTGAAATAAATTTGTGAGCACTGTGCGAATGTTTTGCAGATAGTCGGTTTCCTGCTGATTATTATCAAACAGCCGCTCACCTTCGGTGGTGGAGACGCTCGGGCTATCCTGGTTAATTGTGAGAATGTCATTGTCACTACCGGCAGTAAAAAACGGCTGTCGCTGCACATTCAATGGTTTGTAAGCAGCGTCCCACTGCCCCTGTTTCCAAAACAGGTTTTCACCTTTTTCAAAACCCAGCAGCGCACTGCACACAAACTGGCCAGTATCGGAATTTTTGCTGATTACAATGGGATAGTGCGCAGCGAGCCTGGCAAATTCACTGATCACTACCGGCATCAGACATTCTTCAGCCCCGTGTTGTTGAGCCTGCTGGGGGATAACCCGCAGGTTGGCGTGATGGTTTTTATCCAGCGCTACTGTTTGACTCATGGTTATATTCTCTGCAAACCGTATTGGTGTATTTTGCTGATGAGTTCCCTGTGCCTGGGCAGAGCAGCGGTTGTCTTGCCAATAATTTCCCGGTTCTTGGCAAACTGGTCTGCGGCGTTTTCGGTTTCATCCAGCCGGTAGCGGCTGTAGTCCGCATCCGGTTTAAAGCCCATGCCATACAGCACGTACTGGTAGCTGGCTGCGGGGAACACTTCGTTATTACTGGTAAAATCCCTGTCCCCTGGTGTCTGGTATTTCCAGACTTCCATCAGCTCTTTAAGGCTGTCGGGAATGGTATCTTCCCGGCGATTATCCACCCAGAACGGTTCTGTGCGCTGGCTGAGTATGTAATGGAGTTTCAGGAAATCGATGATCCGCCCCCAGCGATAGAGGAAGGTGTCGTTAAAACGCCTGGCAACAATATCCATCACCGAGCGGCGCGCTGGCAGTTGCTCTGCAATCATCGCGGCAGACAGTTCCACCAGTACAATGGCAGAGGCTTCCAGAGGCTCAAGAAAACCGGCGGACAATCCCACCGCAACGCAGTTGCGGTGCCAGAACAACTCCCGATGGCCGGATTTAATGGGTATTTTGCGCACCGCATCTGCATCAAAGCCATCGCCCACATAACTGGCCAGTTCCTGCCGCGCATTGTCTTCGCTGTTGTAGCGGCTGGAATACACATGGCCAATACCCCGGCGATTACTCAAACCGATGTCCCATATCCAGCCCGCGGATTGTCCGGTGGAGATGGTGTGACAGGCGATATCGTCGTCTTCTGACTGATAGGGCACTTGCACCGCCAGTGCAGTGTCAATAAACAATACGTCGCTGTGGTCCACAAAGGGAATGTTGTAATGCTCCCCCAGCAACAGGGAACGGAACCCGGTGCAATCCACAAACAGGTCACCCTCGATGTCACCGGCTTCGGTGGTTGTCAGCGAGGCTATATCACCATCTGGCGTTGATTTGACGGCAGTGACATCCGCCAGTATGTGTTGGACGCCCAACACCTTGGTGCAGTGGTCGTGCAAAAAAGTGGCGAACTTGCCCGCATCCAGGTGGTACGCGTAATTGGCAATGGAGCCGTATTCCGGTGTGGTAATCATTTTCGGCGCCAGCCCCTGTTCACAGAGCTGCTCCTGAAAACACACCGCATTGGAGAATGATTCATGGCCGTACTGACCATCACTGTGCCAATACGACGCCAGGTCAATTTTAGAAAAGCCCTGGGGCAACATCAGTGGGTGGTAATAAAAATCCTCTTTGTCGCCGTTTACCCAACGGGCAAATTTGGCACCCTGTTTAAAGGTGGCATTGCACTGACGAATAAAATCCGTTTCCGAAATCCCCATTTTTGACAGGGTTGCCCGCATGGTGGGCCAGGTGCCCTCACCCACGCCTATGATTTTGGTAGTGGGGGATTCAACCAGGGTTACGCTGATCTGGCTGTCGCTGTTCGCTACCCGGTGTTCGGCAGCAATGCGCCCGGCTGTAATCCAGCCCGCCGTACCACCGCCAACCACAACCACTGATTTTATTTTTTTATCCATATACCCTCCGGCTGAAACTGCTTTTCACCAACTGGCATGCAACAAACTTTGCAGTATGTAACCCGTATGGTTTGCTGTGACCGTGGCCAGCATGGATGCTGGCCTCGAGCTTACATGGATGTACTTGCAGCGAGTCACAGCAAGCCATACGGGTTACATACATGGCACCAAACTTTTAATCTGGCAAAGGCAGCCGCCGTTAAACGGATGCCTTTGCACGTTCCGTTATTTAAAAATCCTGTTAAAAACTGGACCGAATACCCAGTATCAAACGGCGACCGGCATCTTCCGCCAGCAGGAACTGGTTGCTGAACCGACCCCGTTTGGTAACCACATTTTCAGTGAGGTTGATGCCTTCGAAAAATATCGATGTGCTATCGCTGATATCGTAACTGGCGCTTAAATCCCACTGGTCGTAGTCATCGACAAACTGCACGCCATCGCCATTAATCTGGGTCAGAGACTGCAAAAACTCATCCCGCTGATTGTAGGCAAGGCGAATTTGGAACGGCCCGTTTTCATAGTAACCCACCAGATTGAGGGAGTCGCTCAAACCGGTGATGGCGAAGGTCTGGTTGATGTCCGCCGGATCCAGTTCGGAATCCGTATCCACCAGTGTGGCGTTAAAGATAACTCCAAAGCCCGTATCGCCGAAGGCGTGCTGAACAGCCAGCTCAAGACCGTTGACCGTAGCGTCTTCACCGTTGCTGGGCAATGTGTTGGTGAATACCGCTACCGAGTCGGCAGCGTCCGGCGCACTGGTATCCGTGCCGGTGGATGGGTCCAGCAACTGCGTGCCATCGCTGATGGTAAAGGTGACGTCTTCGGTACCGGTAATAATGAAATTACTCACGTCTTTGCGGAAGTAACCGATGGACGCGTAGCTGGTTTCACCGTAATACCATTCCAGTGACAGATCAATATTGTCAGACTCGAATGGCTCCAGGGCCGGGTTACCGGAAGACGATGTCAGGTTGCCCCCCTGCCGCGTGGTGCCGATAACTGTTACCGGCGCCATGCTCTCCAGTGTTGGCCGGGTGATGGTGCGCGATGCTGCAAAGCGCGCCACCAGGTCTTCACTCAAATCCAGCTTGATGCTCATGGACGGCAACAACACGCTGTAGTCAGACTGTTCTGATACCGGGCTGGCATCGCCAAAGGAGGCCAGCATTTCGGTGGCATCGAGAATGGTCAGGCTTTCGATGGGTGCTTCCGTACCGTTCACCGTAACGTCGGTATTTTCATAGCGAGCGCCCGCGGTGAAGTAAATGGGCATTTCCCCCAGTACGCCGTTGAAATCCATTTCCACATAGGTGGCTACGGTTTCTTCTTCAACCACGAAGGAATTGTCGCGCAGCACCGCATCAAAGTTGAGGCCACTGATTTGTTCCAGAAAAGCAAACTGTGCTTCGCCATCGTGGGCCAACCATACGGCAGGGGTTCGGCCACTGCCACTGACTTCTTCCAGGAAGTCGTCACCGGCGTTAAACACCGTGGGGAAGGAATCGGCAATATCCGGGGCGTCCGGGTAACCGCAGAAAGTACAGTGAATACCGGCACCCTCGTTGTCCCATCGAGCCAGCGCTTTTTCCTGGGTGCTGAACATCATGCCGAATTTGGCTTTCACCAAACCCTGATCGGCACCCTGGTCCCAAACGCCGTCAATCTTGAACTGGTCAACATCTTCGTCAACCGCCCAGCCCCGGCGCAGCATAACGTGGGCACGCTGGTTGGCAGGGTCCAGGTAATTCAATACGCCGTCAGGTGTAACACCGTCTTGATAGGCAACGCCATCGATTTCCTGCTGGCCGCTGAAAATGGTGGGGTCGGCTGCTTCAAATTCGCTGGCCCAGGGCAGTACAGAATCGTCACTCTGGAAACGCACGCGGTTGGCATAGCCGATCAGGGAAAGCTGGTCGCCGCCACCATTGTTGGCATCCCGTTGAGCGGTGGAACGGTGATAGTCAAAAGCGAGGTTCAAAGACTCGTTGGCCTGCCATTTCAGATTAACACCAATGTCATCGGTTTCTGTCAGGCGGTCGAAGGTCTTGGCATGAAAATCCGTTGCCAGCCCTATTTCCTGGCGCAGGTCTACTGCGGTGCCGTTGCTGTCCAGCACCACATCCTCCAGGTTGGAGCCGGTAAACCAGTGGCCGTAAGAACTGGTTTCGTTTTCAATATCGAAATCGGAGTACAGGTAATCCAGAGTCACCTGAACATCGTCAGAGGGCTCATACTGAAATACCAGATTGGCGTTGGTTCGGGTACGTTCTTCTGTACCCACCCGCAAGTCAAAATTACGCGGGGTAAAAATATTGCCTTCGAATCCGGCACCGCCGTTAATCTGATCCTGGGGAACATTGAGATTTTCCAGCCAGCCATCTGTGCGGGCTGAATCGATACGTGCATCCCTTTCCTGATGGGAAAAAGACAGCAGCACGCCCAGGGTGTCATCGTTAAAAGTATTGCTGATCAAACCGGAAAACTGCGGCGCGGTTTGTTTGCTGTTTTCTTCGTAAACCCCTTTCAGGCTGGCGGATATTTTCAGGCCAGGGCTTTCCAGTGGTCGCGCAGTGCGAATATTAACCGTGGCGCCAATACCGCCGGACTGAGTGCTGGCAACGCCGGTTTTGTGCACGTCCAGGCCGCTTACCAGTTCCGAGGCTACGGTGTCAAAGTTAAAACCCCGGGACAGTTCTTCGGTGGCAATCTGGCGGCCATTGATCAGTACGGTATTAAATTCCGGGCCAAAACCGCGCACGGTAATTGCCTGTCCTTCACCGCCAGATCGGTCGATGGAAACACCGGTAATGCGTTGCAGGGATTCTGCGATATTGCTGTCGGGGAATTTGCCGATGTCTTCCGATGAAATGGAATCCACAATGCCTTCTGCATTGCGTTTGATATCCGTGGCCCGCTTAAGACTGCCACGTATGCCTGTTACAACCAATTCCTCCTGGGCCTCTGAACCCTGGGCAGGAATACTGTGAGTGATTGCCACTGCGCTTACAGCAGAAAAAACAGCAGTTGCCAATTTGGTTTTTTTTAACATTTACCCGTCCTCTCAGATATAGCTTTTTGTAGGTGGTAGATTGGCCAATCTGAGAATAAGACGTGCAGTAAAAGAAATTCCGCTCCCCTCTGGGAAGTTTTTTTGGGATTGTCAGAGGAAAATGAGTTTTAAAGAAAAGGAGTGTGCCGGCAGGCATGTCGTCATCGCGAGCGCAGCGCGGCGATCTCCAGCCAGGCACTACCGAACTTTCCAAATTCTCTGCCATTCTGGTCGAGATTGCCGCGTCGCTTTGCTCCTCGCAATGACGGATGTTTTTCGACAACCCCTAAACGTTAAGAGCAGAGGTAGATGGCGCTCGCAATGACAGAGGGTTATTTAGCACCCGCCCCATCGCGCACCAGAATAACCGTATGGTCATCCACCGCTGTGGATTTTATCGGCAGCATTTTCCCGAGAGAAGTTGGCAGTGAGGCGATATCTTCGATATTTACGGTCAGGGTAATTCGCTGATCGAACAAACTGTCTGCCGTCAGCATAATGGTGCCATCAAAGTAGCGATTGGCATCGGCAATAATGTCCCGCAGCGGAACATCCCGATAGATCAGTCGACCATTGCGCCAGGAAGCCACCTCATCAGGGGCCACGGTGACAATATCTGACAGGGTGGTATAGGGGTGTTTGACAACTTTTTGATGAGCGGTAAGGCGCGACGGAATATCGGCACCCGCAGACAAGTCGGCAACATCGACAATGCCCTCCTCCACCGCTACGCTGACCGAAGACGTTCTTTTGCTTACCTCAAAGCGCGTGCCCACAACGGTAACTTGTAATTGCTCAGTGTCAACCACAAAAGGTCTGTTGGGGTTAGAGGCAACATCGAAAAACGCCTCTCCTCGGAGCAGGGAAACGGTTCTGCGATTATCTCGGTAAGTCACCTCAATTGCCGAGTCTGCACCCAGCAACACCTGGGTGTTATCTGCCAGTGTGATCTGACGAATTTCACCCGCCGCCGCCAGATAGTTTTCCGTTGCAGAATTGTTTGTCTGCAAAGACGGCAACAGTAAAAACAGGCCCGCCGCCACAACCAGGGAAGCCGCCAGTGCCATTGCCGGCGCAGTAAACAGCCACTGCAAAACACCGGTTTTTACGGATGGCTGTGTTACAGAATTGCGCAAACGACCGGCTTCCGGGGTATTGGCCATATCTGCCAGGCCATCCCAGATCATCTGCGCCTGCCGATAACCCTCGCGATGATCACCACTGGCCTCCAGCCATTTTTTCAGCTCTGCTTGCTGATGCGGAGCAAATTCACCGGAGTTTTGCAGGGTCAGCCACTCATTCGCCTGCTGGTTGACGGCATCGGGGAGGGCTTTAAATACAGTATCTTTCATCTCTCAGGCCTGCTTTACATCGTTTTGCAAGGCTTTCTGACAGTCAGTCAGTGCTTTGGCTATGTGTTTGCGAACAACGGTTTCCGACAGCTTTACCCGGCGCGAAATTTCCGCGTAAGAGAGCCCGTCAAAGCGGCTCATCATCAGCAACTTTCGGCGTTTGTTAGGCATTCCCCACAGTGCCCGGGCAATTACATTGAGCTGGCGACTGCCCTCCACAACCCGCTCCGGGCCGGGCTGCATTTGCAGATTGTCGCTGTTTTGTTCATTAACAGAGGTGGCGTAACGCTGGCGCACTTGTTTTTTGCGCTGCACGTCAATCGCCAGGTTATAACTGGATTTATACAGGAAGGCACGGTGATTGCTGATGCTGTCCAAATCCTTCTCTGCAATCTGTGCAAAGGCCGTTTGCACCACATCTTCCGCTTCGCTATAGGTCAAACCCGCACGCTGAACCACATGACGGCACAGCTCGTCATGGTGGTCTGTGAACAACTGATGGATAACCTGTTCATGTCGGTTCAACGGCACAACTACACCCATATTCAAGGTACCTTTGATCGTATCTTGTCACGTTTCGAAGAACAGCTTCTGTAAAACTGAAACCTCTACCATCCATAAGACGTACCAGGTTATACAATCCGCCCCCCTGCTGAAAAAAATTATTGAAAAAAGTCAGGCAATCAAAATGAGCTGGTGATTTCCACGCCAACAGTGCGCGGTGGCTGGTAGGTGGCTACAAAGCCGTTTTCGGTAATAAAGTTGCCCGACGACAGTTTTACCGCCTCATCGGTGAGATTTTTAACGTACAACTGGGCATCCCAGTTGGCATTGCGGGGCCGGTAGTGCAGGTTCAGGTCAAAGGTGGCGTAGGCTTTTTGAATACCCAGGCCACTGCCGCCGCTGGGCAAAATGTCAAACACCCCTGCCTGCAGCTGGTCGCGGTTGTAGATGTCGAGAAAGTAATCGTCGGAGAAAACCCCCTTGACGGAAGCATTGAAGTCGCCAAAGGCGGTGCGAAACAGGCGCTCATAGGCCAGCCTGAACTTCCAGCCGGGGGTTCTCGGCGGGCGATTGCCAGACAGGTCCACCGGGTCCAGCACATCGTTGGATAATTCGGATACAAATGGGTTAAACAGGTTGCCAAACAGGGTGTCGGGAATTTCAAAGCGTTCGAAGCGGGCGCTTGTCAGGGTTGCCGTCAACTGAATCTGGTCAAACCGGGTCAGCGCCCACTGAGCTTCCACTTCCAGCCCTTTGATGGTGGCAGCGGAAGCATTGCGCACCACGGTGCTGCTACCGGTATCGACAATGCCATCGCCGTTGGTGTCCAGACGATCCTGATTGGAAAATTGCAGGTCGTCGTATTCCGCCAGGTACAACGCGGTGTTGATGCGCAATGAATGATCGAACAACTCGGTTTTTAACCCCAGCTCGTAGTTGAGCACCGTTTCCGGCGAGGCATTATTGCCACTGTCCTGTATGTGACCGGATTTGAAACCAGTGGAAACAGAAGCGTACAGCAGCGAGCCTTCTCTGAGCTCCATGTCGTAACGCAGCAGGCCGCTGACATTGCTCCAGGTAGCGGAAAAGTCGTTGACCTGGCGTACCCAGCAGGGCTGGGAACCAATACCTGCATCCGTCCCCAGATCGTGAGGCAAGCCGGCATCAATGGCGTTCTGCGTGTCTGCATCGGCAAATAACTGGTCTGCCAGCGGCCCGGAAGTGGCTACAGAACCCGGCTCCACGTAGGGACCCAATACAGAAGTCACGTTGCAATTAATCGCCCTGCCGCCACGATCGGACTTGGTATCGCGAGTGTAGCGAACACCCAGGGTAAGTCGCTGATAGTCAGCAAACTGGTAGCTGCCCTGGCTGTACAACCCCAGTGAATCCACCCGGCGGTCAGGTTGAATGGCGTAAAACACCGCCGCTCCCGGCGTATCGCTGATCCAGCTGGAAGCCCCCTGGGGGCCGCGCAACGGGCTGGCATTTTGCTGGTCGACCGCAAACACAATGCGATTGCGCTCTCCGGATGTGTAGATACCGGTCAGCCAGCGAAACGGTTTGGTATCACTGCTGAACAATTGCAATTCGTGGGAATAAAAGCGAAACCGGGAACTGTCTGTACGCTGTTGCTCAAAGGCACCGTCGCGGCCATTGTCGATATCCACAATCTGGCTGCGGCGCATATCCGCCAGCCCCAGGTTGTATTCAAGACGCCAGCCATTGGCAAAGCGGTATTGCAGCTTGGTGCGCAGGCTGTTGTTTTCCAGGTCGAGAAAAGTCGGGCTGTCCAGCACCACCGCGCGAATACCCTGCTGCACCAGGGTTGGGTCCAGCTCGGCAATACCGGTGCCATTGTCGCGGTAGGTTTCCAGGCTGGCGGACAGCTCAAAGCGCTCGCTGGGCTGCCACAACGCGGAAAGACGCAGGGAAAGTTGATCGACGGTTTCCGGCCCCTGCTGACCCAGGTCCAATGCCCTGTCGAAGTCACTCAGGGGCTCGTCAGCAGCGGGATAGTGAACCCCAAGCCCGGCGTAATTGTCCAGCAAGCCAGTGTAGGCATCGTGCCGATTCAGGCTACCGGCAAAGCGCACGGCCAGGCTATCGCTCAGCGGCGTGTTCACAACGGTGCGCAGAGCGGTTTGATTAAAATTGCCGTAGTTGGCGTAAACACTGGCGGAGCGGCTGTCCAGTTTTGGCTGGATGTTGTAAATGTTGATGCTGCCCGATGAGGAATTGCGCCCAAACAGAGTGCCCTGGGGCCCGCGCAGCACTTCGACCCGCTCCACATCGTGCAACAACGCAGCCACACTCTGCGACCGGGGGCTGTACACCCCATCCACATGAATCGCCACCGGGCCATCGGCAATCTCGGTGATATTGGTGGTGCCAACACCACGCAACTGAACCAGTACGGCGGCCTGGGGACTGGTGTTGACAAATTCCAGCCCCGGCACCAGGTTGGCGATGTCTCGCAAATCGCGAACCTGGTTCTGCGCCAGAGTCTGCTGATTCAGCGAAGTAACCGCCAGGGGCGTGGTCTGCAAATTGGATGAACGCCGGGTGGCAACCACATAAATTTCTTCAAGCGGCTCCTTCGTGGTTTCTGGCTTGTCTGGTGCGGCACGAACAAGAGTGGAAAAAATCAGCACTGAATGCCCATCGACTCGTTTGTAGCTCAGGCCAGTGCCGGACAACATACGAACCAGCGCCTGCTCCAGAGTCATAACCCCTTCAAGGCGCGGACTGGAGAGTTCCTGCAGGTGTTGGGTTTTACCAAGAATGTTGATATTTGCGGTTACAGACAGTGCAATCAGGGCGCTGTCCAGGGGTTGCGGGTCAATATCGAAGGTAAAATGTTGCGTCTTTTCTGCCTCGGCATCAGCCCTGGCAGGGCCAATAGCGGGCAAGGCAATCAAAGCTATTGCAAGAAGCGCGCCCCACAACCAATGCCCGGACCTTAACAAATACACAGAATAAAGTACCCTCTCTGAGCGGCAACTCCGGCCCGAGAAATAACCCCTTAGATAGTGTGGTCAGACTGTACCTTTAATGACAGGTCAATTCAAACCTGCAACCAGTTGGGCAAAGCGCTCTGCACGCTGTGTTGAAAGCGCTGCTGGCAGGAGTCGAAATACTCGAATACGGAATCCAGCTCCGCAAACACTTCGGCACTCAGTTGCAGGTATTCCTGGGCAGTTTCTGTCATATCCTGCGGGACTAATTCTTCCATTTCCATGGCGCGGCGCAATTCTCTCAGGCCGAATGTGTGGTGGGCCACTTCCTGGTGAACAATGGTATGACGCAGCTTTTTCAGCCCAAGGCGGCGTTGTTCCATTTGGCTGTCGATGGCGCGCAGTACGGTTTCGCCCATGCCTTCCAGGACAATTTGTATGGCCAGTACCGATTCTGCATAACGGCCATTTTCAATGGCCTTGCAGCAGCGTTGATAGATGGTTTCCATCGCCGGGCAATGCACACGGCTGCGAAATTGTTTGGGGGCAACCCACAGGATTCCCCCTTGAATAACCTGAGCGTGGAAGTGTTCCTGGCGAGACTGCGAACGCAGAAATTTGGCCGCTTTGGGGTTTGTTTCGGCTTGCAGATTCGCCTGCATACGAGCGCAGTCTCGCGCCACTTCCTCGCCCCGTTTCAAAACCTGAAGCATGCGAGCAATCTGGGTGGATTCGTCGGGAGAGAAAAACATGAGCACGCCTGAGTTATTTAATGATTGGGGGCGTTAGTATGATTGCAAGGCAACCCGCAGGTTCCCTGTTACCAGCGAGTGATCCTGGCTGTTACTCCCATAATCAAAAGTATTCCTGCCACAAACAGGTACAGCCCCAAGTGAGTTTGAATATCCGCGATAGCAGCCAGCTTTATCGCCACCACCAGCATGGCCACCACAAACACATCCAACATGGACCAGCGACCGTAGTGGTGTATCCACTCTATCCAGCGCCGCAATGACTTGCCTTGCAGGTGTCCGGAAAACGCCACCCGTGCCATCACCACAATTTTCACAATGGGCAGCACCACGCTAAAGCCACACACCAGCGCAAACAACAGAAACTGGTTGCCCGCCAGCAATTCAGCCAAGCCGGAAAATACCGAGAAAGTGCTGTCAAAGATAAAAAATTGCTCAATGGTGGCGATGGGCATGACCAATCCGGTAACGAACAGTAAGGTCGCCACTACCAGCAGGCAGCGGATCAGCCATTTTTCCCGCCGGCTTATCAAGCGGCCACCGGCCCGGAGTGAAAGCGAAACTCACTGTCCGGGCGTTCAATCAAGCCCTGCTCACAGTCCCTCACCCGTTGGATATGCTCATGGATATCCGCTTCCGCAACCTTGGCCGCCAACCCCAGATAATCCTTAAAGTGGCGGGCTTCGGATTTCAGCAGGGAGTTGTAGAATTTTTCCAGCTCCGGGTCCAGATGCGGTGCCAGCTTTGCAAAGCGCTCGCAGGAGCGGGCTTCGATAAAGGCACCAACAATCAACGTATCCACCAACTTGCCCGGTTCCTGGCTGCGCACCAACTTGCGCAACTCTGCGGCATAGCGCGCCGCCGACAACTGGATATACGGCACCTGGCGGTCTTTCATAATCGCCAGCACCTGCTCAAAATGGCGCAGCTCCTCCCGGGCCAGTTTTGACATCTTGTTCAGCAGTTCAAAGCTGGCCACGTAATGGCCTTTTTTCGGCGCAAAACCTTCCGCGGGGGAACTGCCGTACTTCCAGATCAATGCCTGAGCGGACTGCGCCGCTTTCAGCTCGCAGTTGGCGTGGTCAATCAGCAGAATATGGGGGTTTTGCAGGGCGGCTTCTATCCAGGCATCGGGGGTTTCGCAGGGCAGGAAGTCGAGCAGTACATCGAGGTCAGTCATGGCGGTTATTGGCACAGATAGCGGCTAAAAATAAAGCCCGCAGTGTACATAGAGCTGCGAGTTGCTGGCAACGGGCTGTGAGCTGTGCCGTCATCACTGAGCGCAGCGAAGGATCTCAAACCACACCTCAACACCGGGATCCTTCGCTTACGCTCAGAATGACAGATCTGCTCGTAACTATTTATTAGCCAAGAACTCCATCATCGCCGCCTGGTGTGCAGTATCCACCTGTTGCACCAGTGGCCGCTGGGCAATCATGGCCTGCCATTCGGAATAGCCCGATAATTGCAGTATCAGGTTTTCACCGTAGACCTTTTCAGTCAACAAGCCCGCCAGCATGCCGGTGTAGTAGGCAAAAATATCGGCGGCGGTAAAAGCGTCACCGGCAATGTACGGGTCAAAGCGGGCCACCCGCTGTACGGCGGGAATGCCCAGTTCGATGCTGTTCAGCGCTTCTTTCCGGGTTTGTTCGGTCAGTTCACCATCAAAAATCACATGGCTTAACAGGCGGCGGGCGGGCAGCTCCACATACTGCTCCAGCATTTGAATCAGTTGCCTGACTTTGCCGGACTGGTATGGGTCCAGCGGATACAGCGGCGGCTCCGGGTACAGATCTTCCAGGTACTCAATAATGGTGATGGTTTCACTGAGAAAACCCTGTTCCGTTTCCAGGAAGGGAATTTTCCCCCGTGGGCTCTGAGTCAACAGTTCCTCTTGCTGGCTGGGCACCGCCTCCTGTTCTTCAAACTCAAGGCCCTTTTCCAGCAGAGCCAGTTTCACCATGTTGTAGTAGTTGCTGATGGGCAAGCCGTACAGTTTGAACATAAAAACCTCCTCTATTGTGAACAATTGGCTCATAGGTGGACAATGCACGCAATGATTAATTCCGCCACCAGTTAATCGCAGCTCAGGCAGGGGTATAATCTGTGTTTATATCCCTTATACCTATGGCTAAACCCTCTATTAACAAAAGCCAGTTTTTAGTAGAATTTGCGGCCGTCAATCCACCCTACAAAGGAAGCTCACAGTGCTTGAAGCCTATCGCCAACATGCCGCTGAACGCGCCACGCTCGACATTCCCGCCAAACCTCTCAGTCCGGAACAGGTTTCCGACCTGGTGGAATTGCTAAAAAAACCGCCCGCAGGCGAGGAAGAATTTCTTGTCGACCTGATCACCAACCGCGTTCCCCCCGGCGTGGACGAAGCCGCTTACGTAAAAGCCGGCTTTTTGTCGGCGGTCGCCAAAGGCGAGACCAGCTCCCCCCTGATTGATGCAGCCAAAGCTGTGGAACTGCTGGGCATGATGCTCGGTGGCTACAACATTGCCACTCTGGTGGAACTGCTGGACAACACCGAGCTGGCGGAACTGGCCGCCACTCAACTGAAGAAAACCCTGCTGATGTTCGACGCCTTCCACGATGTGGAAGAAAAAGCCAAGGCAGGCAACCAACAGGCCAAAGCGGTGATGCAAAGCTGGGCGGATGCCGAGTGGTTTACCAGCCAGGACAAAGTGGCTGAAAGCATCAAGGTAGCGGTATTCAAGGTAACCGGCGAAATCAACACCGACGACCTGTCCCCTGCCCCAGACGCCTGGAGCCGCCCGGACATTCCCCTGCACGCCCGCGCCGCCTTCAAAATGACCCGCGATGGTCTGACCCCGGAAGAACACGGCGTCACCGGCCCCATGAAGCAGATCGACGAAATCAGGGCCCAGGGCCATCAGGTGGCCTTTGTGGGCGACGTGGTGGGCACCGGCTCCTCACGCAAATCCGCTACCAACTCGGTATTGTGGTTCTTTGGTGACGATCTGCCCGGCGTGCCCAACAAGCGCGGTGGCGGCATCTGCATTGGCGGCAAAGTGGCGCCGATTTTCTACAACACCATGGAAGACGCTGGCGCCCTGGTATTCGAAGCACCAGTAGACCAACTGGGTATGGGCGATGTGATCGAAATTCGCCCCTACGACGGCAAAATTCTCAACGAAAGCGGCGAAGTGCTGTCCGAATTTGAGCTGAAATCCGATGTGCTGCTGGACGAAGTACAAGCCGGTGGCCGCATCAACCTGATTATTGGCCGTGGCCTCACCGCCCGCGCCCGGGAATCTCTGGGGCTGGGGGAGTCCGATCTGTTCCGCAAGCCCACCGCCCCGGTAGACAGCGGCAAGGGCTACACCCTGGCGCAAAAAATGGTGGGCAAAGCCTGCGGCGTGGAAGGCATCCGCCCCGGTACCTACTGCGAACCCAAGATGACCACCGTGGGCTCGCAGGATACCACCGGCCCCATGACCCGCGACGAGCTGAAAGACCTGGCCTGCCTGGGCTTTTCCGCCGACCTCACCATGCAGTCATTCTGCCACACTGCCGCTTACCCCAAGCCCGTGGACATCGACACCCAGCACAACCTGCCGGACTTTATTATGAACCGTGGCGGCGTATCCCTGCGCCCGGGCGATGGCATTATTCACAGCTGGCTCAACCGCATGCTGCTGCCGGATACTGTCGGCACCGGCGGTGACTCCCACACCCGCTTCCCCATGGGCATCTCCTTCCCCGCCGGTTCCGGCCTGGTGGCTTTTGCCGCCGCCACCGGGGTTATGCCACTGGATATGCCGGAATCCGTACTGGTGCGCTTTAAAGGCGACATGCAACCGGGCATTACCCTGCGCGACCTGGTACACGCCATTCCCTACTACGCCATTCAGCAGGGCCTGCTGACGGTGGAGAAAAAAGGTAAAAAGAACATTTTCTCCGGCCGCATTCTGGAAATCGAAGGTCTTAATGGCCTCACCGTGGAACAGGCATTTGAGTTGTCCGATGCGTCTGCCGAGCGCTCTGCCGCCGGTTGTACCATCAAGCAGAACATCGATGAAATTGCCGAATACCTGCGCTCCAACGTCACCCTGATGCGCTGGATGATCGCCGAAGGCTACGGCGATGTGCGCACCCTGGAGCGCCGGGTTCGCAAAATGGAAGACTGGCTGGCCAACCCCAGCCTGATGGAAGCGGACGCCGATGCAGAATACGCTGCAGTGATCGAAATTGATCTGGCAGAAGTCACCGAGCCCATCGTCTGCGCCCCCAACGATCCGGACGACGCCCGCCTGCTCAGCGAAGTGGCTGGCGACAAAGTGGACGAAGTGTTTATCGGCTCCTGCATGACCAACATCGGTCACTTCCGCGCTGCCGGCAAACTGCTTGAGCAGCACGCCGGCGGTGGCATATCCACCCGCCTGTGGCTGTGCCCGCCCACCAAAATGGACGCGCACACCCTGATGGAAGAAGGCTACTACAACATTTATGGCCGCGTTGGTGCGCGCACCGAAATGCCCGGCTGCTCCCTGTGTATGGGCAACCAGGCGCGGGTGGCACCCAACTGCACCGTATTGTCCACCTCCACCCGCAACTTCCCCAACCGTTTGGGCGACGGTGCCAACGTCTATCTCACCAGTGCGGAACTTGCGGCCATCGGCGCGGTACTGGGCAAACTGCCCACCCCGCAGGAATACCTGCAATACGCCGGCGACATCGACTCCATGGCGGATGACATTTACCGCTATATGAACTTCGACCAGATTGAGTCGTTCCAGAAAGGCGCGGAGCAAGGCAAGTTGATTGCTGCGGAGCAGATTGTGGAAGTGGCGTAGGATGTGAGACGAGAGATGTAAAACGTAAGACGAAGAAGCCCCGGCAGATTATTCTGCCGGGGCTTTTTATTTTACGGCATAGGAGGCATTACACGAGTACCCTGGCCATTCGGTAGACGTCCGTGTACCGGCCATTGCGAAAGGCATACGCTTTTGCACTGCCCTCAACGATAAAACCGTATTTTTTATACAGCGCAATAGCCGGTTTGTTATCGGTGTATACCTCCAGCTCAATGCGTTTAATAGCCAGCCACTTTTCAGACAAATCAATAACAGCTTGTAACAGCGCACTGCCAACACCGGATTTTCTGTGGCATTCACTCACAACAATACCGATATTGCCCACATGTTTTCGCCTGGGCCTTGGGCAAACACTCAGCCCTATATGGCCTGCGACTTTCCCTTCTATTTCTGCAACCAGGCTATAAAAATCATCGGAAGTGTCCGTTAGCATTTTCTCACTTTTTTCAAAAGAAGGATAAGGAAGCTGTAGCGTTTCAGCGTAACATGACGGTTGTTCCAATATATTTTTAATGGCTAAAGCATCCCTTGTTTCGCAATGCCTGATTGTAATTTCCATTGTGATTATTCCTTACTTTTTCATTGTTAAAACAAAAATAAACCCCATAAAAAAAGCCCCCGCAACCGAAGCTACAGGGGCTTTATAAAAACGCTTTTAAATCACATACGCATCAACGCCCCCAGCTTCATCAACATAAGCTGTAGGGAAAGTAGTATTGAAATGACGCGTGAATTTTTCATTTCTTGATGCTACTCATTGATGCCTAACGCTGTCAACAGAAAAAACCGACAGAGGTAATCATGGCTGATAATACGTCTCTGCCCCAGGGCCGACAGGCATGCCAAACACAAACACCCACAGATAAAACAACAGTGTCCAACCCACAAAAAACACCATGGAATATGGCAGCATGGTGGCGATCAGTGTGCCCATGCCCAGATTCTTTTTGTACTGCGTGGCGATAGCCAAAATCAGACCAAAGTAGCTCATCATCGGGGTAATGATATTAGTGACTGAATCACCTATGCGGTACGCCGCCTGAATGGTTTCCGGGGCAAAGCCCACCAGCATCAACATGGGCACAAAAATCGGTGCGGTAACGGCCCATTGCGCCGAGGCACTGCCCAGTGACAGGTTGACCAACGCGCACATCATAATAAAGAAGATAAACACTTCCGGGCCATCCAGCCCCATGGCTTGCAGTGCTGATGCTCCTTTTACTGCCAGTACCGTACCCAGGTTTGTCCACTTGAAAAAAGCAACAAATTGAGCGGCAAAAAACACCAGCACGATATAGAGCTTGAGGCTGCCCATGCTTTTCGCCATGGCATCGATGACATCGCGGTCGTTTTTCATGGTGCCTGCGACCTTGCCGTAGGCGAAGCCCGGCAGCGCAAAGCCGAAGAAAATCATAACCACAATACCCTTGAGAAAAGGCGACCCGGCCACTCCGCCGGTTTCTGCATTACGCAAAATGCCATTTTCTGGAACAATGGTTAATGCCATCAAACCGAAAAACACCAAGGAGGTAACGGCAGCAGCCTTCAGGCCTTTTTTCTCTGTACTGGTCAGCGACTCGATTTTTTGTTCCCCGAGGTTGATGGTCGCCTCTTTCGGGTCGTAAACACCCAGCCGTGGTTCAACAATTTTTTCAGTGACAAATGCCCCCAGGCCGGTAATCAGAAAAGTACTGATCACCATAAAAAACCAGTTCATTTCCGGGCCCACTACATAACCGGGGTCGATCATATGAGCGGCGGCTTCGGTAATACCAGACAGCAGCGGGTCTATGGTACCCAGCAACAAGTTGGCGCTGTAACCACCGGACACACCGGCAAAGGCCGCCGCCAAACCCGCCAGTGGGTGACGCCCCAAGGAATGAAAGATCATCGCCGCCAAGGGGATTAACACCACATAGCCCAGCTCGGAAGCGGTGTTGGAAATAATACCGGCAAACACCACCAGCACGGTTACCGTGCGCCTTGAGGCATTCACCACCATGCCCCGCATCAGGGCCGACAGCAGCCCGGAATGCTCGGCCACGGAAACCCCCAGCAGTGCCACCAATACCGTACCCAGTGGAGCAAAGCCGGTAAAGTTGGTCACCAGGCCAGCCATAATCCGCTGTAAGCCTTCGGCGTTAACCAGGGATATCACCTCGATCACACCATCCGCCTCACGGCCCTTCGCCCCCAGCGGGCGCGGGTCAGCTACGGAGACTTCCAAGTATCCCAGCAAGCCGCTCAGCAGGTAGATAAACAGGGTAAACAGTGCGAACAGGCTAACCGGGTGTGGCAGCAGATTGCCCAGCCACTCCACAACGCCGAGAAAACGGGCGAACCAGCCGCCTTTGGCAGCGTTGTTGTCGTATCCAATATTTTTCGTATCCACTACCTGCTCCACTACGGCGAACAAAGAGGCTGATAATACGGCTTATTATCTAAGACTCAACCGCTCTATAAACAAATTGTTACAAATCCGGACAAACTAAAGGAACCATTACGTCAAAATATTGACTATACTGGGTCAATCGTCCATGGCATCAATAGTTAATGACCTACCCTATCCCCGAAAACGAAGAAGCGCGCATCAAGTCTCTGGCGGAATACCAGCTGCTGGACACATTGCCTGAGCAGGAATACGACGACATTGTGCAGATAGCAGCGCAAGTGTGCGGCACTGCCATTTCCGGCGTGGCACTGATAGATGCTGACCGCTGCTGGCTAAAATCCAAATTCGGCATTGAAGATGAGTACATCCCCAGGGATATGGCCATTTGCAGCCACGTGATTCTGCAGAATGACCTGGTGGTAATCAACGATACTCACCAACACCCAATATTCAAAGATGCCGGCATAGTGACCAGTGCACCCTATATTCGCTTTTATGCCGGCGTGCCCATTATCAACAAAGACAATCATGCCCTGGGCTCCCTGTGTGTACTCGACACCCAGCCGAAGACGCTGAGCGATGAGCAACAGCAGAGCCTTTTGGCTCTGGGTCGCTTTGTTGGCTCTCTGTTCGACATGCGCCGCTCCCTGGTCAGGCAGAAACTCAAAAATCAGCTGTTGCAGCGATGCCACAACGACATCAGCCAGATTAACAGCGAACTGCAAGCGCTGAGCCTGAGCGACGAGTTGACCGGGCTGCGAAACCGGCGCGCTTTCGAGCAGGAGCTGAAACGGGAGTTTGCCATTTACAAGCGTTATGAAGCCCCTTTGTCCGTGCTGTTACTCGACCTGGACAATTTCAAGAACATTAACGACAACTACGGCCATCAAATTGGTGACAAGGCATTAAAAACCGTCGCCCAACTGATGCTTCCGGTGGTACGCGACAGTGACTTGCTGGCCCGCTATGGCGGCGAGGAATTTGCTGTATTGCTACCCAATACCACTCGCGCTGCCGCTTGCCAGGCTGCGGAGCGCATCCGCCGTGCAGTCAGCAGCAATTACTGCTGCCCTCAGGAACTCACTGTCAGCATTGGCGTTGCCTCTGCCGAGCCAACCACTCAGAATATGGCGCAACTGGTCAAACAGGCCGACGATGCCCTTTATCGGGCTAAAAACGAGGGTCGCAATCGGGTTTGTAGCTAAGCAATTATGTACACTATCCCTTTTTGCGTTAGAGATAGTTTATGCACCGCTTGCTTCTGCTGATTACTGCCCTGTTTGCCGCCTGGTACTGGTGGGCAAAGTTCAAAACCTGCCCCAGCGACAAACGCAAAGGCTTTCTGCTGAAATCCGCTTTCTGGGCGCTATTGGGAATTTTGGTGGTGCTGGCAATCACCGGCCGCATGCACTGGATCGCCGTGGTATTCGCCAGCCTGGTGCCAGTAGTGAAAGGCTTGTTTGGTTTGCTGCTGCGGGTGCTGCCGTTGATCAAGCTGCGCCGCAGCGACACGCAAAATACAACACAAGCTCCGCCACAACAGAGCAATATCAGCGAACAGGAAGCCTGGGAAATCCTCGGTCTGCAACCGGGCGCCAGTAAAGAAGATATTATCAGCGCCCATAAAAAACTGATTCAAAAACTGCACCCGGATCGTGGCGGCAATGACTACCTGGCTGCGCGTATCAACCAGGCGAAAGACAAGCTGCTGTCGTAGACCACAGCTGACACTGTCATTCTGAGCGCAGCGAAGAATCTTGTGCGTTGTTCCTTCGCTATGGCGGAGCTACCCCTGCACTCGCACATCCTGCCCCTGAAAACTCACCACCTGCCCGGCGCGGATTTTACAGCGTTTGCGTAATTCAACGGCACCATCCACGGTTACCTGACCATCGCCAATCAGCAACTTGGCGGTGCCGCCGCTGTGGGCCAGGCCGGTGAGTTTGAGCAGGTTGTGCAACTCAACAAACTCCCGCCCCTCCAGCTCAAACTGTTCCACCGCTAACCCTCTGCATCTTCAATTACCCAGGCCTGGGCAGCGGCAATGCGGGCAACGGGCACCCGGAACGGGCTGCAGGAAACGTAGTCCAGGCCGAGTTTATGGCAGAACTGTACGGATACCGGGTCGCCCCCGTGTTCGCCGCAAATGCCATATTTGATGCCTTTTTTGGCGCGCTTGGAATCCCGGATGGCCATTTTCATCAGCTTGGCCACGGCGCGCTGATCCAGTGACACAAAAGGGTCGCTCTCAATAAGTTTTTTATCCAGATAACTGGGGATAAAGGTGCCGGCATCATCGCGGGAAAAGCCGTAGGTCATCTGGGTCAGATCGTTGGTGCCAAAGCTCATAAATTCCACCGCCGGAGCCAGTCGCTTGGCGCCCAGACAGGCCCGAGGTGTTTCCATCATGGTGCCGATTTTGTAGGGGATGGAGAAACGCTGTTTATCCAGCATGCGTCGAATACGCTGGTCGATAATATCTGTGACCAGGCGAATCTCGCGCACATTCACCACCAGGGGAATCATAATCTCCGGCATGGGGCGGTAGCCCTGCCCGGCGGCGTCAATGGCGGCGGAGAAGATGGCGTCGATTTGCATTTCGGTAATTTCCGGGAACACTACCGACAGGCGACAACCGCGGAAACCCAGCATGGGGTTCACTTCACTCAGGCGCTGGCTGATGGCCTTGATTTGTTCTTCGGTTTTACCGGTACTGGCCACCAAACCCGCCAGGCTGTCGCCATCGTGGGGCAAAAATTCGTGCAGCGGAGGGTCCAGCAGGCGAATGGTGACCGGCAAGCCGGCCATTTCCTTGAACAACGCCAGCATGTCCGCCTTCTGAAATTCCTGCAATTTGGCCAAATGCTGTTTGCGCTCCTCTACCGTTTCCGACAGTACCATGGCGCGCATGTGGTCGATGCGGTCGGCCCCGAAAAACATGTGCTCGGTGCGACACAGGCCAATGCCCTGGGCACCCAGTTCCCGCGCTTTGGCGGCGTCTTCCGGGGTCTCCGCATTGGCGCGCACTTTCAGGCGACGGTAGCGGTCAGCCCAGGACAAAATGGTCTGAAAATCTTCACTGGCGCTGGCTTCCACTTTGGCAATATCCCCCAGCATCACTTCGCCGGTGGAACCGTCCAGGGTAATCACATCGTTGCGTTTGATTACCAGGCCCGATTCTGTGGTAGCGGTGCCGGCGCGGTAGTCGATGGTCAAGCTGCCACAACCGGTGATAGCGCACACACCCATGCCGCGGGCCACTACCGCCGCGTGTGAGGTCATGCCACCCAGCTCGGTCAAAATTCCCTGCGCCACTTTCATGCCGTGAATATCTTCCGGGGTGGTTTCCCGGCGCACCAGAATCACCTGCTCACCAGCGGCATCTGTGCTCACTGCCTCATCCGCAGAAAACACCACCCGACCGGTGACACCACCGGGGCTGGCGGGCAGGCCAGTGGCCACAGGCTCGGTTTTTGCCGCCGGGTCGAGCATGGGGTGCAACAGCGCTTCCACATGTTCCGGGGCCACTCTCAGCAGCGCCTCTTTTTCACTGATCAACCCCTCGCCCACCATATCCACAGCCACCTTGATGGAGGCCCGGCCAGTGCGCTTGCCGCTGCGGGTTTGCAGCATGTAAAAACGCCCCTGCTGAACGGTGAACTCAATATCCTGCATATCCCGGTAGTGCTGCTCCAGCAATGCCTGGGTGCGATAGAGTTCGTCGTAAACCTCCGGCAAGCGTTGCTGCAAGGCGTCAATGGGTTCGGGAGTGCGTATTCCCGCCACCACGTCTTCCCCAGCCGCATTGAACAGAAATTCACCAAAGAAGACTTTTTCACCGGTAGAGGGGTTGCGGGTAAAGGCCACTCCGGAACCGGAATCGTCACCGAAGTTACCAAACACCATGGCCTGCACGTTGACCGCCGTACCCAGGGCTTCGGGGATATTGTTCATCTCCCTGTACACCTGGGCCCGGGGGGTATGCCAGGAAAGAAACACCGCTTCGATGGCCAGCCGCAGCTGTTCCTGTGGGTCCTGGGGGAAGTCGGCGATGGTTTTGAAGGTGGCAATCACCGCCTGCCAGTCCTCGGCGGACATATCCACATCCCGCGCCTTGTTGTGGGCCTTCTTGTAGGCTTCTATTTCGTGTTCAAACAGCTCGCCATCCACCCCCAGCACCACATCGCCAAACATCTGAATAAAGCGCCGGTAGGAATCGTAGGCAAAGCGCGGGTTGTTGGTTTTTTTCGCCAGACCTTCGGCGATTTCGTCGTTCAGGCCGAGATTGAGAATGGTGTTCATCATGCCCGGCATGGATACCGCAGCACCAGAGCGCACCGAGAACAACAGCGGATTTTCCGGGTCGCCAAAGCGGGCCCCCATCTCCTGCTCCACCAGTTCCAGGGCCACCTGATATTCCTGCTCCAGCTGCGCTGGCAGCTTGTTGCCGGACTCAAAAAACTCCCAACAAGTCGGCGTGGTAATAACAAATCCGTAGGGCACTGGCAGGCCCAGGTTGGTCATTTCGCACAGGTTTGCACCTTTGCCGCCCAATAGTTCTTTATCGTCTTTACTGCCTTCGTTGAACAGATATACCCGCTTGGCCATAAACTCCCCCTCGACTGGGATTGTGTGTTTTTATATATAATAACCTATTTTATATTTATTTTTTTGTTTTGTGTATAGTCTGTAGGGTGGATTAGCGCAGCGTAATCCACCAGCTCACTCACATAGTGGTGGATTACGCTGCGCTAATCCACCCTACGGATAATGAGAGAATATTGTTTCACTCTTCCAGCCATTGATACAGACCTCCGTGATCAAACGGCCAGTTCAGTTCGCGACCTCCCAATGCCAGCACTGGAATACTGATGCGGTATTTACGCAGCCAGTCTACGTTATCGGTAATATCCCGCTCCACCAGTGTGTGACCGGTGATAGCAATGACCGGCCAGATCACCTGTTTGGCTTTTTCACACAGGGAACACTGGGGCCCGGTATACAGAATCAGCTGGCCGCCCATCACTCACCTTTGCGTTTGATGCGCCAGCAGTTGTGGATTTTCGGGTTGCGCTGGAAATCCGGGTCGATGGTCTGCCGGGTTATGTCTTCGGTATCGAGAAAACTCAGCACGTCGCCATCCATCTGGAAACGCCGAAAGTTGTTGGAGAAGTACAACTCACCGCCAGGAGCCAACAGCCGAACGCACTGGCGAATCAGCAGGCCGTGATCCCGCTGGATATCCAATACCCCTTCCATCTTTTTTGAATTGGAAAAGGTGGGCGGGTCCAGCACGATCAGATCAAAACGCTGTTCCCCCTGTGAGGCTTGCTCAAGCCATTTCAGGCAGTCCGCCCGCTCTGTTTGGTGCCGGCTGGCATCCATATTATTCAGTGCAAAGTTGCGCTGGGCCCAGTCCAGATAGGTTTGCGACATATCCACACTCAGGCTGCGGCGGGCACCGCCCAGGGCAGCCTGAACAGTAATGCTGGCGGTGTAACAAAACAGGTTGAGCACGGACTTGCCCGCTGCTCTTTGCGCCACCAGTTTGCGCAGTGGCCGGTGGTCGAGAAACAACCCGGTATCCAGATAATCCCGCAGATTCACTTCCAGGCGAGCCTGCCCTTCTCGCACCACGCGCACAGGGTCAGCGCCCTGCTGCTCCTTTCGCTGCTCTTTCCTAGAGTACTGCTCCGCGCCCTTCTGCCGTTTGCGCTGCTTGAAAAACAGCTGCCCATCCGGCAGCTGCAACACCTCTTGAAGCCCCTGACGTGCCTCGCGCAAACGCCGCCGGGCATCCCGTTCGTCGATAGTTTTGGGTGGGTCGTATTCTTGCAGATGAGCCGCAAGGCCTTGCTCCGTATTGTAAATATCCAGCGCCACCGCGTACTCCGGCATATCCGCGTCGTACAGGCGGTAACCGTGAATATCGTCCCGCTTGAGCCAGGATTTGAGCTTGCGCTGGTTTTTGCGCAACCGGTTGGCGAACATGTTGGCGCCTTCGCTGAGTGACTCTGGCTCGGTGCTGGCGGCAGGCTGTTCATTCACGGCAAACAGCAGTAGCTTGCTGGCTATGGCACCGTTAAACAGGCGGTATTGTTTGTGGGCGCGCAGGTTCATTTCCGGCCCCAATTCCGGGTTGCCGGTAAATACCGCCGCTTGCCAGCCGGGAAATTCAGCTTTCAAGCGCTCCCCCAGAAGATAATAGAGGTCGCGCAGTGCCTCTTGTTCTCCCAGGCGTTCACCATAGGGAGGGTTGGTGATCAACAGGCCGGGCTTGAGCACCTTGTGGGTGGGCTGTTTGAGTTCCGCCAGTGGCTTGTGCACCACACGCACCAGATCATCCACCCCCGCCTGCTCAATATTGGCAACAGCGGCTTTTACGGCACGGCCATCCTGGTCGTAACCGCGAATTTCGGGGATATCTTTTTGTTCGCCAGCGCTGCGCCGCTGGCGCGCTTCCGCCAATAGCTGTTGCCACAGGTCGTGGTCATGGCCGGGCCAGTTCACAAAACCGCTAACATCACCCGCTTCTTCCCGCAGCAACCCCGGTGCCACGTCCCGCGCCATCAGTGCCGCCTCAATCAACAAAGTGCCGCTGCCACACATGGGGTCGATCAACGCGCCTCCGGCGGTAACAATATGTGGCCAGCGCGCCCGTATCAGCAGAGCCGCAGCCAGGTTTTCCTTGAGAGGCGCGCTGGTGCTTATAACCCGATAACGGCGCCGATGGAGGCTATCACCACTGAAATCAAGCGCCAGGTGCAGCTTGCTCTTACTCCCCTTTCCCGATGCCAGATGTGCCTGTATCCAGATATCCGGCTGTTTGACATCCACATTGGGGCGCTCGTCCCCGCGTTCGTGGAATTGATCAACAATGGCGTCTTTGATGCGTCGGGCACCAAACTGGGTATGGGTAATCTGCTTATTGCCGCCACTAAAGCGCACGGCAAAGGTTTTTTCAGAAGCACTTTTCTCAGAACCCTTGTTTTCAGAACCCCTGTTTTCAGAACCCTGGCTCTCAGAACCCTGGCCCTCAGAACCAAAGTGCCGTGACCAGTCAACTTTTTTTGCCCCTTCATAAAGGCTGTCGGCGTCATCAACCGGGTAGCTGCCCAGCTGCAACAACAACCGGTTGGCAAGCCGTGACCACAGACAAATGCGGTAGGCTGCTTCCAGGTTGGCACGACACAGTACACCGGCCACAGTCTCCCGTATGTCGGTAGCTCCAAGGGTTTTCAGCTCGCCCGCCAACAGCTGCTCAAGTCCCTTGGGACAGCTTGCCAACCACTCAAAAGGTTCGCTTGTCATTTTTGCCACCACCGGCGAGACGCCAGTCTTGCATTCCAAAAGGTCATAAAAATTCGTTTATTCAAAAAAATATATTCTTCGACACGGGCCCGATTTTTTGCTGTAGTAGCGGCTCGCTTTTGGCACAACAGCAAAGCGAATTCCAGCGGTTCCACCCTAATCCCTGGAGGGTCAAACTACATGAAAACACAGAAACGTGATGCTTCACACCGTGCTTTTCTGAAGGGCTACCAAGCCGGTTACAACGGTAAATCGAAAACCTTCTGCCCCCATATTGCCGACACCTACAACGCCCTCGAATGGCAGCGGGGTTGGCGCGAAGGTCGTGAAGATCACTGGTCTGGCTACAATTCATTTACCAGCCACCAGAAGGCGGCTAATTTATAAACTGCACATTAAAATTTTAAGCTTTACACTTTGGGCGATACGCCCTGACTAGAGCCTGCAACGAGGCTTTGGAAGCGGTTACAGGACGCGATTGCGTCCGCCGCTTCCCTTACCAATTTCGGCCCACGATAAATAAACCCGGTATACAGCTGCACCAGGCTGGCACCCGCCTCAATCTTTTCCACTGCGTCTTCACCACTGCCAATGCCACCCACACCAACAATGGGCAAAGCGCCGTCCAAAACTGTGTTGAGCCGTTCAATGACTTTGGTAGATTTTTCCCTGACCGGCGCACCGCTGAGGCCGCCAGCTTCTTCTGCCAATGGTGAATCCGCCACCGCTTCCCGGGAGATGGTGGTGTTGGTGGCGATCACACCATCGATTTTTTGCCGCACCAGTATCAGGGCGATATCATCGACACCCGCCTGGTCCAGGTCCGGGGCAATTTTCACTGCCAGGGGGACATAGCGACCGTATTGGTCTGCCAGCCGCGTCTGAGCCTGTTTCAAAGTGGCGAGCAGTTCGTTGAGTTGCTCACCGAACTGCAAGTCTCGCAAGCCCGGTGTGTTGGGAGAGGAGATATTCACGGTAATGTAGTCCGCGTGGGCATACACTTTTTCCATGCCGATCAGGTAATCGTCCGCTGCTTTTTCTACAGGGGTATCAAAGTTTTTGCCGATATTGATACCCAGTACCCCGGTAAAACGGCGGCATTTTACCCGTTCAACCAGGTGATCCACCCCCAGATTGTTAAAACCCAAACGGTTGATGATGGCGTTGTGTTCCGGCAGGCGAAACAGCCGTGGCTGGGGGTTGCCCGGCTGCGGCCGCGGGGTAACAGTGCCAATCTCTACAAAGCCAAAACCCAGGGTTCCCAGACCGTTGAAATAGTCGCCGTTTTTGTCCAGCCCGGCAGACAGCCCTACCGGGTTGGGAAAGTCGATACCCATAACATTGACCGGTGCCGACACCGGAGGCTTGGCCAACTTGCCCAACCCCAGGCGCTCGGCGCAACCAATGGAATCCAGCGCCAGTTCATGAGCGGTTTCAGCGGGTAAAAGAAATAAGGCTTTGCGAGCCAGATCGTACATTTAGTCGTCCTGATATGAATATGTCACCCTGGGCGCAGCGAAGGATCTCAGTTTTACCTGAATCCGTGACTTTAGAGTGGATGCAGAGCGTAAGATATTGGTTTCACGGCGGAATTAAAAAATCTTAGCTTCACCCGTCGGTTAAGTGGGTATTTTTTAAACCGCTGTGGAATCAAGAGCTTGCGTTATGCGCCGCTCTGGAGTCACGGATTCAGGTTTTAATAACCAATATCCTTCGCTGCACTCAGGATGACAATTATCGGATACTGCTGACTGTTACGTCGACAGTTTATTTTTACTCCGCCATCAATGCCTGGCGAGAAGCGGTGCTGCGGGACAAATCCTGCAGCTCACGTAAAGCCACAGAGTACATGGCAAAGTCCTGAGTGGTGGTGGAGCGCAATTCCTGCACGGTTTCCATCCAGCGATCCACCAGCTGCTCGTGCTTGTCGTGCCAGTCTCGAAGGATTTTCACAATGTCTTTCTGCTGGCCATACTCCTTCAATACCGCCTGGGTCAGTTCGCGGCGGTGGGTTTCCAGCTCATCCACAAAAGATTCGCGAGCGAAGTCTTTCCAGCGGTTTTCAGGCCGCAGGGAAACAATTTGATCGCCAAACCAGTCCAGGGACAGCTGATTGCCCATCAAGTGATAAAGCTCGATCACGTACTCCACCGGAATATTGTTATTGATGGACATTTCCGCCACACCCAGAGCGAAGTACAGGCTGTTGGAACTGGCGGCCAGTTCTGCGGCCTGCTGGCTGACACCGTTGCTGACCAGGTTGCTGTGCAGGGAATCCCATTTTTCCTTGTGATCACCCACCATGATTTTCGGCAGCACCTTGAGCACTTTTTCCATTTTCATGCGCATCTGCGGAACCAGTTTGGCCGGGTCCAGAGAACCGCGCCAGTTGCGCAGAATCCAGCGGGTAGCGCGGCGGCCGAGGCGCATGTAAATGGTGATCAGCTCCAATTGCAGTGCCGAGGACACTTTGTAATCCAGGGCTTCCAGGTCCGCCCACACCTGCGGCAGTTTAAAGATGTCGCGGACTATGGCGTAGGCTTTCAGCACCTCACCTGCGGTGGCGCCGGTGGACTCCACCTGCCGCATGTAGAAGGTCAGGCCCATGGTGTTGATCAATTCATTGGCCAGCTGGGTGGCAATAATTTCCCGCTTCAGGCTGTGCTGATGAATCTGCGGCAGGTATTTCTTGCGCATCTGCTGCGGAAACAGGCTCTCTACCGCCTGCGCCATGTAGTCGTTATCCGCCACATCCGAGTCAATCAGCGCCTCTTTCAACTCCACCTTGGCGTAGGAAATCAGGGTGGACAACTCCGGACGAACCAGCCCCTGGCCGCGACCGTCGCGCTCACCCATTTCCTCATCGCTGGGCAAAAATTCCAGAGCGCGATCCAGACGCCCCTTGGATTCCAACGTGGTGATAAAGCGCCAATACTCGGGAAGGTTGCTGTTGCAATGAAATTCGGCAACGCTGATGGCCTGGGTTTGCTGGTAGTTGTTATCCAGTACCAGGTCAGCAACGTCGTCGGTCATTTTCTCCAGGAAGACGTTGCGCTGTTTGGTGGTCAGGTCTTCCGTGGCCACCAGTTCGTTGAGCAGAATCTTGATGTTGACCTCGTGGTCGGAACAATCCACGCCACCGGCATTGTCGATAAAGTCGGTGTTACAGGCCCCGCCGTTCTGACAAAACTCAATGCGGCCCCGATGGGTCAGGCCCAGGTTGCCACCTTCGCCGAACACCCGGCAGCGCAGCTCTTTGCCGTTCACTCGCAGGCTGTCGTTGGCGCGATCACCCACTTGGTCGTGGCTTTCGTCACTGGCCTTCACGTAGGTGCCAATGCCGCCGTTCCAGATCATGTCCACTTCCGACTTGAGCAATTCGTGAATCAGCTCCGTGGGCGCCAGCTCGTCCGCTTCAATGGCGAAGGATTCCTTGATTTCCGGAGTCAGCACAATGGACTTGGCGCTGCGGTCAAACACCCCGCCGCCCTTGGAAATCAGCTTGCTGTTGAAGTCCGCCCAGGTGGAACGGGGGGTATCAAACAGGCGCTGGCGCTCCGGAAAGGTGGCCGCCGCATCCGGATTGGGATCGATAAAGATATGCAGGTGGTTAAACGCCACCTTGAGACGAATTTTGTCTGACAACAGCATGCCGTTGCCGAACACATCGCCACCCATATCGCCGATACCGATAACGGTAAATTCATCTTCCTGGGTATTGATGCCAATTTCCCGGAAGTGGCGCTGCACCGCTACCCAGGCACCGCGAGCGGTAATACCCATGCCTTTGTGGTCGTAGCCGTTGGAACCGCCGGAGGCAAACGCATCCCCCAGCCAGTGGCCGTATTCTTCGGATATTTCATTGGCAATATCCGAGAAGGTGGCGGTGCCTTTATCCGCCGCCACCACCAGGTATGGGTCGTCCTCGTCCCGGCGCACCACATCTTTGGGCGGCACAATATCGCCGCCAACAATGTTGTCGGTCACATCCAGCAGACCGCGAATAAAGGTCTGGTAGCAGGCAATGCCCTCTACCATAAATTCTTCACGGCCATTGGTTTTGTGCAAATTCTTGGCCACAAAACAGCCTTTGGAACCGGTGGGCACAATCACCGCGTTTTTTACCTGCTGGGCTTTTACCAGGCCCAGCACTTCGGTGCGGTAATCCTCCATACGGTCCGACCAACGCAAACCGCCGCGAGCCACCTTGCCACCGCGCAGGTGCACACCTTCCATGCGCGGGGAGTACACGTAGATTTCAAACTCTGGGCGCGGCTTGGGGGCCTCCTGCAACTGGCGAGTGGCCAGTTTGATGGCAATATAGGGCTTGTGGTTGCCGTCTTTGTCGCACTGGAAAAAGTTGGTACGCAAAGTGGCGTTAATCAGGTTCAGGTAGGTACGCAGCACCTTGTCTTCGTTGAGGTTGGACACCGCATCCAGGTCGGCGGCTATCTTTTTGCTAAGACGCGCGGCACGCTCCTCCCCTTCGTGACAGGGGTCGAAGTAGCTTTTGAACAGGGCCACCAGGTTGCGGGCCGTATCCAGGTGTTTGGACAGGGTGTCGGCAATAAAGCGCTGACCCAGACTGAAGCCCAATTGCTTCATATAGCGGCCGTACATACGCAACATCGCCACTGAACGCCAATCCAGGCGCGCGCCAATCACCAGGCGGTTAAAGAAGTCGTCGTCGGTTTCACCGGTCCAGATGGCGCGGAATGCCTCCTGGAAGTTGTTGCGTACCGACGGCACATCCACGCCAATACCCATGCGGAATTTCAGGGTAAAGTCCGACAGGTGCACTTCCCCCTTGCTGCTGTCGATAATGTAGGGATGCTCCCCCTGAACCTGGAAGCCAAGGTTTTCCAGCAGAGGCACCATGGACGACAGGTCCAGGGGCGTGTCCCGGTGGAACACCTTAAAGCGCATCACATCCTTGTCCACCGCCGGCGGCTGATAGAAGCTCATGGCGATTTTATTGTTATCGTCAATACTCTCCATCAGGCCGATATCCCCCAGCGCGGCGCGGGGGTCAAAATGCTCCTGATAAGGAATGGAAAAGCCATTGCTGTAAGCACGGCAGATACGCTGGCCTTCTTCTTCGCCGTAATGGTCGATCACCGCTTCGCGCAGGTCGTCGTTCCAATTGCGGGTAATCTGGATAATTTTCTGCTCTAAATCCGCCACATCCACGGACTTGTAGCGATCGCTGTCCACCCTGAAAATAAACTGGATGCGGGCCAGCACGGATTCCGACAGGTACGTGTAAAACTCCCGCTCGCTGGCGCCCAGCTGCTCGCTGAGCATGGCCTCGATGCGTTGGCGCACATTGGTGTTGTACAGGTCTCTGGGCACATACACCATGCAACTGACAAAACGCCCGTAAAAGTCGTGGCGCATAAAAAAGCGCACCTTGCGGCGCTCGTTAATCTGCCAGGTGCCGATAATGTTTTTGTAAAGCTCGTCGTCGGAGCTCTGAAACAGTTCATCGCGGGGGTGAACGTCCAGCAATTGCTGCAGGGCCTTGCCATCGTGACTGTTGGGCAGCAGGCCGGAACGCTCTATCACCCGCTTCACCTTGTTGCGCAGCACGGGAATCAGCGCCGGTTTCATGGTGTACACCGGTGAGGTAAACATACCCAGCAGACGCACTTCGCCCACGGGCTTGCCGCTCTTGTTGAGTTTTTTCACCACAATATAGTCGGCGTGAACATTGCGGTGCACCCGGGAACGCACTGACGAATAGGTAAAGCCCAGCAAGCCGTCGCGCTCGTAGAAATCCTTGACGCCGGGGTTGAGGGATTCCAGATCGGCACTGGTCTGCTTGGTGCCGTGCAGGCGGAAAAGTCCCAAACGCTGATCTTCCAGCTCGGTAACCAGCTGCTTGCCCTTGACGGTCTTGAGGCTGTATTCCGAACACCCCAGGAAGGTGTAATAGCCACCGTGCATCCACTTGAGCAGCTCAACCGCATCGTTGCGATCTTCGGCAGAAACGCCCTTCTTCAGTTCGGCAGTTTCCTCCACCAAACGCGCTACCCGATCCAGCATGGGCTGGAAGTCCTGAACCACCACTTTCACATCCGCCAGCACATCTTCCAGTCCGCCGGCCACCTCTTCCAGTTCCTCCTGAGAGGAATGCAAGTCGATCAGGAACATCATCAGAGCTTCCTGCTGGCTGCCCTTGGCATCGCCAAAGTCCACCGCCTTGCCCTTGGCATCCCGTTTCACCTTGGTGATGATGCTTTTGCTCTGGTGAATATTGATGCCGCGATTGTTCAGCTCAATGCGCAGGGAATCCACCAGGAAAGGCATGTCGTTCTTGAGCACATACACCACCGAGTGGGGGCTGAGCCAGCCATCTTCCTCAAGGGTGGGGTTGAACACGCGAATTTTTGGGCCTTCGCCGCTGTACTCCTGAATAAACTCCCAGGTAGACCCCACAAAACCCGACAAATCCTTTACCGGGGTGTTTTCGTATTCCGACTCCGGCAACAGACAAAACAGCTTGTGGGTAAAGGGCAGCAAATGCTCCATGTCGTAGTGGGCCTGGTCTTTTTTGACCTGATCTTCTACCTGCTGATAACGCTCGTGATCTTGAAATTTATTCACACCGTTCTCCTGATTATTGTCTGGCCTGAATGTGGTCCTCAGCTCGCACCGCTTGAAACCTTTTATCGGAACTTCTCCCTGCGCTGATGTTCTTTTAGAGGCTCCTCGACAAGACACTCCAAATCTCGCACCACAGCAGGGAATCGGGCTGGCGAGTGAATGCTTGGAAGTTTACAATCTTCCGCCCTCAGCCGCACTACCAAACATGGCGTGCGGGTTGTCAAAAAGTAACCAACGGTATAGTTAAATGGAATGCAAGCCCTCTTCTGGTTCACCAGACCTGCAACAGCCCTTGAGCGACCTGCGCCAGTGGCTCAACAGCCAGATTGTCGGCCAGAATCACCTCACCGGACGCCTGCTGATTGCACTGCTGGCGGATGGTCACCTGCTGGTGGAAGGGGCTCCCGGCCTTGCCAAGACCCGCGCCATCAAAACCCTGGCAGATGGTATTGAAGGCGACTTCCACCGCATCCAGTTCACCCCGGACCTGCTGCCTGCCGACATCACCGGCAGCGACATTTACCGACATCAGGAAGGCTCTTTCCAATTCCAGCCCGGCCCCATTTTTCACAACCTGGTACTGGCGGACGAAATCAACCGCGCCCCGGCCAAAGTGCAGTCCGCACTGTTGGAGGCCATGGCAGAACGGCAAATCAGCGTGGGCCGCAAAACCTATGCCCTGCCCAAACTGTTTCTGGTGATGGCCACCCAGAACCCCATCGAACAGGAAGGTACCTACCCGCTGCCAGAAGCGCAGATGGACCGTTTTCTGATGCACGTAATGGTGGATTACCCGGCTCCGGAAGCGGAGCGGGAAATTCTTCGCATCACCCGCGGCGAAGCGCTGGCGCAACAACAACCGCAGCCGCCGGTGGTCAGCGAAAGCAATCTGCTGCAAGCACGCCGCCAGGTAGCGGCATTACACATGTCGGAAGATGTGGAGGAATACCTGATACAACTGGTGCTGGCCACCCGCCGGCCGGATGCCTATTCGCAACAACAGGGCGCCGATATCGGCGACTGGCTGGAATACGGCGCCAGCCCCCGTGCCACCATCGCCCTCGACCGCTGCGCTCGCGCCCACGCCTGGCTGCAAGGCCGCGACTACGTCAGCCCCGACGATGTGCGCAGCGTCGCCCACGACGTACTGCGCCACCGCCTGATACTCAGCTTTGAAAGCGAAGCCAGGGGGATCGACGCGGATCAGGTGATTGATAAATTATTGGAAGTGGTGCCGTCGGCGTAGCTCCGTAGGTGAGGTTGTCGTGATGCTTGACTTTGGAGTTCTTTTTGAGGGGTCGCACGTCGTGCGACCGACTGATCAAACATCGCGGGCTACCACACCATGACCAAGCCCACTGCCAACCCCCAATTCGCCGCCGCCGTCGCCAATATCGACGCCCTGGTGCAATTGCGCCACGGAGTTGGCGAGTTGGCATTTTTCCCGCGCAAGATTGTCGGCAGCCAGTTGGCCGGGCAAGTGCGTTCGAGCTTTCGTGGCCGAGGTATGGACTTTGAGGAAGTGCGCCACTACCAGGCGGGGGACGATGTGCGCTCTATCGACTGGCGGGTAACCGCGCGCACCGAAACACCCCACACCAAGGTATTTCGCGAAGAACGCGAGCGCCCGGTACTGGTGGTCGCCGATCTGCGCCGTGCCATGTTGTTTGGCAGCAAGCGCCTCAAAGCCAGCGCGGTTTGCGAATTGGCGACAGCACTGGCCTGGGCCGGTGTCGGTAAAAACGACCGGGTGGGCGCCCTGCTATTTGGCCCCGGGCAGCAAATCACCCTGCGCCCCCGACGCAGCCACCACAACGTGCTGCAATTGATTCACGGCCTGCACAACCTCTGTTCACAACTGCCCGCTGCCGACCGCGACAAATTCAGCCTGGCCAAAATACTGGAAGAAGGCCGCCGCATCGCCCACCCGGGCACATCAGTGTTTGTGATCAGCGACTTTTACGATATGGACGACGCCAGCCGCGAACACCTGTACAGCCTCACCCGTCACTGCGACCTGACTCTCTGCCAGGTATTCGACCCGCTGGAACGTCAGCTGCCCCCGGCGGGCATCTACCCCATTATCAGCAACGGCGAGCGCCGCCTGATCAACAGCCGCAACCGGCAATTGCAACAGCGCTGCAGCGCCCTGTTTGACGAGCACCATCAACAACTGCAAAAGCTCAGCGCGCAATTGGGCATGGGGTTGCTGAAAGTCAGCACCGATGATTCTGTCGCGCAACTGCTTCGCAGCCACTACAGCAAACAGAGGCGGCGGGCATGAATACCGATCCCCTTGCCCAACTGAAAGACATCCATCTGCCGGAAGCTACCGGCTGGTGGCCCCTGGCACCGGGTTTGTGGGCGCTGCTGATCGCTGTGGTTTTATTGATTGCTTTCGGCCTGTGGCTTTGCTGGCGCTACTGGCAGCGCAACCGCTATCGCCGCCTGGCGCGGCGCGCGCTGGCGCAACAGTTCGCGGAATACCACAGCCATCAAAACCAGAGCACCCTGTGCCAACAGCTTGTCACCACCCTGCGTCGCTGCCTGCTGTCGTCCGGCAGCCCAAAACTCACCCTGGCCAGCAGCCAACCTACCACGCAGCTGTTGCAAGCCCGAAATCACAAAGGGCAACACTGCTTCAACCCGGAGTTGGTTGCCCAAATAGAGCAACAACTCTATGCCGCCGCACCTGTGGATATGAACTCAACCAGTGTCCAGGAAGTACAACGCAATGCTTTGCAATGGGTCAGCAGCATCAACGTTCTGCAATTCGGCGAGGTGCACAGCGATGGCTGATTCCGCCACACTGGTATGGCAATGGGGCTGGCTGCTGTGGTTGCTGCCCGCCCCCTGGTTGTATCGCGCCCTGCGCCCTGCCCAGGTCCGGCAAAGCGCCGCCCTGACGGTGCCGGTGTATCAACAATTGCTGCGGGCGGAAGCGGATACCCAGAGCTCTGAGCGCAGCAACCCCTGGGCCTGGTTGCTGTTGATGGTCGTCTGGCTCGGCTGTTTGCTGGCTGCCGCCCGCCCGGTGTGGGTTGGCGAAGAAATCGAACTGCCCACCAGCGGCCGGGATTTGCTGCTGGCGGTGGATATTTCCGAAAGCATGGCCGAACCGGATATGCCCCTGGGCCGGGATGTATTGCGACGTATTCTGGCGGCCAAAGCGGTGGTAGGCCAATTTGTAGAGCGCCGCAACGGTGACCGCCTGGGACTGATTCTGTTTGGCGGCCGGGCCTACCTGCAAGCACCCCTCACCTTCGACCGCTCCACCGTCAACCAACTGTTGCAGGAAGCGGAACTGGGCATGGCTGGCTCTGCCACGGCCATTGGTGACGCCATCGGGCTGGCGGTCAAGCAGCTCAAGGAACGCCCGGAAAATCATCGGGTATTGATTCTGCTCACCGACGGCTCCAATACCGACGGTACCCTGCAACCCATCGAGGCGGCGCAGGCGGCCGCACAATTAGGCATCAAAATCTACACGGTGGGCATTGGCGGCGGCCGCAGCGGTTGGTTTAGCCGCAATCAGGTGGACGAGAAAACCCTGCTGGAAATTGCCAACCTTACTGGCGGCCAGTTTTACCGCGCCAAAGATGTGCAACAGCTAAATACCATCTATCACCACCTGGACGAACTGGAACCGGTGGAACAGGAAGCGGAAACCCTGCGCCCCAGCAAAGCGCTGTTCCACTGGCCATTGAGCGTGGCGCTAGTAGCCGCTCTGCTGCTGTTGGCACAACGGCTATGGCTGGCGGGACCACTTGGCGGCAAAAGGAGAGGCAGTTATGGCTGAATGGCAGCAGATATTGACCGATTTCCACTGGCTGCGCCCCTGGTGGTTGCTGGCTCTGCCCTTTGGCATTTTGCTGTTGTGGCTGGGGCGCAATGGAGCCTCTGCGGGGGACTGGGGCAAAGTGATTGATCCGCGCTGGCTACCGCTGATGCTGGAATCCAGGGGGCAACCCACTGCCAAGCGGCGCTCATACTTGGGGCTGTGGATACTGGCACTGACCCTGGCTTGTCTGGCACTGGCGGGCCCCACCTGGCAACAACTGCCACAACCCCTGCACCGGGACCAGAGCGCCCTGGTGGTGATGCTGGATTTATCGCCATCCATGGCGGCCCAAGACATCAAGCCCGACCGCATCACCCGCGCCCGTTTCAAGTTGCAGGATATTCTGCAACAGCGCAACGAGGGGCAAACCGCACTGATTGTGTACGCTGGCAGCGCCCACCTGGTGACCCCCTTAACCGACGACAACGCCACCATTGCCTCACAGTTGGCAGTGTTAACCCCGGCGCTGCTCAGCGCACCCGGCAGCAATACCGAAGCCGCTTTCGATCTGGCCCTGAAGATACTGAAAAACAGCGGCGTCAGTGGCGGTGATTTACTGCTGATCAGCGATGGCGTAGCCGCCAGCGCGCGCACTTACATCCAGCAGCAACTGCGCGGCAGCGGCCTGCGCCTGTCCATTCTGGGAGTCGGCAGCGAACAGGGCGCCCCCATTCCACTGGCGGACGGCAGCTTCGCCAAAGACAGTGGCGGCAATATTGTTATGCCCACATTATCCCGTCAGCCACTGGCACAACTGGCACAAAACAACGGTGGCCAATACAGCGACCTCACCGCCGACAGCCGCGACCTGGAATTGTTGCTGGGCCACATCAACAGTGCTACCGGGTCACCGTTGGGACAGCAACGGCAACAACTGGAACGCACCTTCGACAGCTGGCACGACCAGGGCTACTGGCTGGCTCTGCTGTTGTTGCCCCTGGCGCTGTTGGCGTTTCGCAAAGGTCTGGTGGCCTGCCTGCTGCTCGCTCCGCTGTTGGGGTTAGTGTTGGGGTTAGTGCCCTCCACCTCCGTGCAAGCGGATGACAAACCGTCACTGCCGGAGCGCTTTTCACGGCAGTTGCCAGACTTTCTCAAAACACCGGATCAGCGTGGCCAGGACGCTTTTCGCAACCAGCAATACGAACAAGCAGCGGAACAATTCCGCTCCCCCCAATGGCGCGGCAGTGCCGCCTATCGTCAGGGGGATTACCGAACCGCGCTGGAGGCATTTCAGCAAGACAACAGCGCCGATGGCCTGTACAACCAGGGCAACGCACTGGCGCGCCTGGGTGAGTTGGACAAAGCCATTGATGCCTACAATCAAGCGCTGCAGAAAAACCCCCAGCATCAGAACGCCACTGCCAACAAAGCGTTATTGGAACAGCTCAAGCAGCAACAGCAACAAGAGCAGTCACAGGATTCAGGTTCACCTCAAGATAACCAGTCAGAAAACAGTGAGTCACAAAATGACGAATCCCAACAACAGGACGCTGAAAAAAACAATTCTGAGCAACAAAACAACAATGAGAGCGACCAGCAAAATCAGCAACAGCAACAGAATGAACAACAGAATGAACAACAAAGCACCGATGGCGAACCCAGTCAGCAGGATGACCAGCAACAACCAAGCCAAGGCACATCCCAGAAAAATAGCGACGAAGAAGCCGAGCGCGCCATGGAGCAGTTTTTACGCAAAGTGCCGGATAACCCCGGTGCCTTTTTAAAGGAAAAATTTCGCCGCCAGCAACAACGACAACAACCCCAACAACAACCGGAGCGGTGGTGAGACATTGAACGCCATCGCGAAGCCATACACCCCCGTCATTGCGGAGCCATGTATTCCAGTCATTGCGAGCGCAACGAAGCAATCTCCTGGTTTCGAAGCGCCTGGATGGAGATCGCCACGCTACGCTCGCGATGACAAATGTCAGGGTAACTACCAACAATGATTTTTCTATTACGCCTTTTGCTCACCACCACACTGGCCACGTTCGCCCTGCAATCAGCGGCCGCCACCGTCACCAGCTCTGTGGATCGCACCACCCTGAGCGCCAATGAAACCCTGCAATTAACCGTGATCTACCGGGGCGATGCGCCATCCGGGGAGCCTGATTTCTCTGCTCTCGACAGCAATTTTGAACGGCTATCCGCCCCCAGCCGCCAGCAAAACTACAGCTGGATCAACGGCAAGTCGGAATCCTCCCTGACCTGGAGCATTGACCTGCACCCCAAAACCAGCGGCACGCTGACCATTCCCGCCTTTGAAATCAATGGCGCAAGCAGTCGCCCGATCAGCGTCAATGTCAGACCTGCCGCCACCAAACCCGGCGAGCAAAACCCGGTGTTTCTCGATGTGGAGGCGGACAAAGACAGCCTGTACGTACAGGAACAATTGCTGCTCACTTACCGCCTCTACCACCAGGTGCCACTGGCCAATATCAAACCCGGCTGGGGAGATATTGCCAACAGCGAAGTATTGCAACTGGGCCACAGCGAATACCAGGCGACCCTGGATGGGCGCAACTACGAAGTGGTTGAATGGAAATTCGCGATTTTCCCCAACGCCAGTGGCACCCTGGACATCCCCCCATTTCGCATTAACGCTTACAGCCCCAGCAGCATTCGCTTCCGCAACGGCCGCCGTTTCAGCCAGTTCAGCAAGCCACTCAGCCTGCCCGTAAAACCCCAGCCCGCCAACAGCGGAAGATACTGGTTGCCCGCCAGCCGTGTAGAACTCACAGAACAGGCCATTGACCCCAACAAGGAATGGCGGGTTGGCGAACCACTGACCCGTAAGATTACCCTCACTGGCATGGGCACCACCTCTGCCCTGCTGCCGGAAATACCCCTGCCCGTCAGCGGCGACTTCCGTAGCTACCCGGATCAGCCGCAACTGGAACAGGCAGCGGGCAGCGACACCGTGGTAGCCAGCCGCACCGAATCCGTCGCCCTGGTGCCCAACAAAGCGGGCATCGTCACCCTGCCCGCCGTGGAAATGCAGTGGTGGAATACCCAAACACAACAACTGGAAACCGCCCGCCTGCCAGAGCGAACCCTGCAAGTGCTACCGGCGCAAACCAGCACTTACACACCCACCGCTGTGCAACCACAAACCGCACCAGCTATACCCGTCGAACAACAACCGGGCTGGCTCTTGAAATTATCCATGGCAATCAATTTCGCCCTGGCCATCATCGCCATCGTGTTGCTGCTGCAACTTCGCCAGCGAAAATCGCAGCCTGTTTCTGAAAACAAACCGGAAAGAACGCAACAATCCGGCGATGAAAAAGAACTGTTCACCATCGTAAGGCGCCACGCCAAGGCCGGTGATATCAAACAAACACGGGAAGCCATATTGCGCTGGGCACAGTGCTATTGGCCAAACCGGAATGCGATCACTTTGGATAAACTGGGGCAGCTTACCGGCGAGCCAGAATTGCACAAGCAACTGGTCGCTGTTGATCAGTCGCTTTATGGTGCAGGGGAAACAGAGGTGGACTTATTCTGGATTGCTACGCAGCTAAAACGTTTCCGGGCGCATGGTGGCAACACTCATGGACAGAAAAATACAGCTGGCTTGAAACCACTTTATCCGCAGCAATGACATTTTTATAACTATTAAACCGGCAACCTTATAGGTTGCGTTTAATAATGCGGCACAGGGATGTGCCGCCGCTGGCGCAACCAGCGCAAGCTCAATAAAATCAAGCACTTCCAAGCAAGTGCGTTACTTTCTTTTATGTGAAAGCTTTTATGTGAAAGTTATTGAGCGCGCAATACAAAAGGCAGGGCGCCTTTTGTATTGCCGGGTTAATAGCTTTGCTGATTACATTTCCGACCTTGAAACAATTTGGCGCAAGGTAATATTCACCCGTTGACCGGTGAGCCCTCTTTCCTTCGGTACCTGATGTTGCCACAATTTTTGGGTAGCACCTGCCATCACCAACAACGCCCCCGACGACAGCGGCAATTCAAAGCGCTCCTTACCCTGTTTTTGTTTTAGCTGAAAGCGCCGCTGTGCGCCTAAACTGACTGAGGCAATCACCGGTTCCGGGCCCAGCTCCGCTTCGTCGTCACTGTGCCAGGCAACGCTGTCGTTGCCATCGCGATAGAGGTTAAGCAGGGCGCTGTTGAATTGGTGATTTGCTGTGGCTTCTACCCGCTGGCGCAATTGCATCAGCTCTGGCGTCCAGGGGTTCAGTGGCAGACGGGTTCCGGAGTAGCCGTAGTTGGCACCGGCATCGCCGTACCAGGTGTTGAGCCGGGGGATGGGTAAGGTGCGCCCGGAAATGCGGATACGGCTCTGTTGCCAGGGGGTATTTTCCAGCAGTTGCGCAAACAGTTGATCGGATTCAGCAGCGGTTAAAAATTCGGGAAAGTAGTGCAGTGTGCATTGTTCGCCAGTGCCGGGTAAATGAATTTCTTGCGACAACTGGGAAAACAGATCTGACATTGGCACTCCGTTATGACAAGATCGCCGCGCTCGCTTCGCTCACTCGCGATGACGGAGGGCTTCAGTCGCTGGATTTTGGTGGATTACGCTGCGCTAATCCACCCTACAAAGCTACCGGGTCGGAAGTACCCGCGGCTCCATTTCCAGCTCAACACCAAAGTTGTTTTTTACAGATTCCATCACCTGCCCTGCCACAGCCAATAACTGCTCGCCGCTTGCCTCGCCGCAATTCACCATCACCAATGCCTGGCGGTGGTGGATGGCAATATCGCCAATGCGCCGCCCCTTCCAGCCGGCTTTTTCAATGAGCCAACCGGCGGCCAGTTTGCTGTTGCCATCGGGCAGTGGGTAAGCCACCAACTCGGGATATTGCTGTTTTAGCTGTTGTGCTTTTTCCCCGCTCACTACCGGGTTTTTAAAAAAACTGCCGGCGTTGGGTTCGCTGGCCGGGTCTGGCAATTTGCTGCGGCGAATCTGGCACACCAGTTCGCTGATTTTTTGCGGTGTTAATTGTTGTGCAGAAAGTTTTTCAGCCGCTTGCTGTAGAGCGGGATAATCCAATTTCAGGCTGGCCGTTTTCAACAGTTCCAGGGTCACAGAAACAATGGCAACGCGGTTTTTAAGGGCGTTTTTAAACACACTGTCGCGGTATCCAAACTGGCATTGCTGGCGGTCCAGGGTTGTGGATTCGCCGTTTTGCAAATCGACAATGTCTACCGACACCAGGCACTCGGCCAACTCCATTCCGTAAGCACCAATATTCTGCACCGGCGCGGCACCCACTGTGCCGGGAATAAGCGACAGATTTTCCAGCCCGTACCAGCCCTGTTGCAAGCAGTGTTGTACAAATTGATGCCAGTCTTCCCCCGCACCCACCTGTACCTGCACCGCTTGCTCTGTTTCTTCCAGCAGCTCTATACCGGCAATGGCCATCTGAATAACCAGACCGGGAATATCCCCCGCCAAAACCACATTGCTACCACCGCCCAGCAGGGTAACAGGCCAGTTGTTGGTGCTGGCAGTGGCCAGAGCCTGGTACAACTGTTCCTGGGTTTGCACCGCCATAAAGTGTTCGGCCATCGCAGGCAAGGCCAGGGTATTGTGGGGTTTCAGGTTGATGTTGTGACCGATATTCATAGATACGCTGGATAGGCTATCGTCAAGTCTGAGATCCTTCGCTGCGCTCAGGATGACGCCGCGTGGAAGGCACAGTGTGGAGTGAATAACGGCTGCAAATATCGTCGAGCAAGCCCGCAGCTGCCTGTTCCACCAAATCCAGCACCAGCTCGAAGCCATCATCACCACTGTAATAAGGGTCTGGCACTTCGCGGTATTCGCTGTTATCACCATAACTGAGAAACAGTTTGAAATCGCCGCCGTAATCCGCCGGCTTAAAAGACCGCATATTGGTCATATTGCTGTCGTCCATGCCGATGATGTAATCAAATTCGGCAAAATCCTCACTGCTGACCAGGCGCGCTCGCAATGGGCTGAGGTCGTAACCTCTGGTCAACGCTTTGCGCTGGGCGCGGGCATCTGGAGGATGGCCGATATGCCAATCCCCGGTACCGGCAGAATCCACCAAAATTTGCTCGCTGAGCCCGGCTTTGTCCACAAACTGCTGAAATACTCCATGAGCGGTTGGCGAGCGGCAGATATTGCCCAGGCAAACGAACAAAACTTTTACCGGCGTGCTTCTCACTGCCCTGCTGCCATTTGTTCAATCACTCGCTGCAGGTCTTGCGGGGTATCCACGCCACCGGGCACAGCGGCACAGGCCTCCGCCACATGAATACCCACGCCCTGCCACATAAAGCGCAGCTGTTCCAGGCATTCAATGGTTTCCAGGGGAGCCGCGGGCCAGACTACAAAACGGTTGAGCTGTTCTACCCGGTAGCCGTAAATACCAATATGGCGCATGGGTTTGAGCGCCTCAGGCAATGAACTTCCCAAACCGTTGTGCTCTATGGCGTGGTCGCGAGGCCAGGGAATGGGGGCGCGACTGAAGTACAGCGCCATACCCCTGTGGTTGGCCACTACCTTGACGATATTGGGGTTGGCAAAATCTGAGGCTGTTTCGATGGCTTCGCACAGGGTAGACACCCCCGCTCCGGTATTGCTCGCCAGGTTAGCAGCCACCTGATTAATCACCGCCGGGGGAATCAGGGGCTCGTCCCCCTGCACATTCACCACGATCTGTTCCGCTGCCAGTTGCAGCTGTGCAGCCACCTCCTGAAGGCGGTCGGTGCCGGAGGGATGGTCCGCCGAAGTCATGCACAGTTCACCACCAAACCCGCTAACCACATCGGCAATGCGCTGATCGTCTGTGGCCACGATCACCCGCTCGGCATCGCTGGCCTGAGCCTGACGATAGACACGCTCGATCATGGTTTGACCGGCAATATCCCGCAGCGGTTTACCCGGCAGGCGGGTGGAAGAATATCGGGCTGGAATTACGACTAAAAAACTCATTTATCAGTTACTTATAAAGTATTTTTAAAGTAAAAAATAGATAATAACGTAGCCCGGGTAGAGCGAAGCGGAACCCGGGAACTGCCTATTTGTGAACAGTTCGATCCCGGGTTTCGCTTTGCTTCACCCGGGCTACGACTTGTTCCAGCCACAGGTCTGGCATTTCAGCAACCACATCCAGAACCCAGGCATCAGTATCTTCGGTGACCAGCGAATGGCATTTCACCGCGTCTTTGGCTGTCATGATGATCGGCCTTTGCGGGGACAACTGCAAATCTTCCCCACGGTATTTGTGGTGATCTCCAAAAGCGTGCAGGTGAGGCACAAAACCCAGGTCTTTGAGGGTATCCACAAAACGCCGGGGGTTACCAATACCGGCCACCGCATTCACTTCCCGGCGATTGAAAGGCCAATCACGGATGGCAACCGGTGTTCTGTTATCGCCACCCAGAGGCCGCAGCTGAGGTAATGGCGCCACTGTCATGGTGGCGATCTTTAGCTCTTCAAGTTGCCTGGCTGTGGCTGATTGAGGCTCGCCATTAGACACCACAAAGTCCACCTCGGCGAGACGCTCAACCGGTTCTCGCAATGGCCCGGCAGGTAACTGGCGGCCATTGCCAAAGCCGCGAGCGCCATCGATTACGGCAATTTCCACATCTCTGGGCAGACGGTAGTGCTGCAGCCCGTCGTCGCTGATAATCAGGTTGCAATTGCTGTGGGTCAGAAGGTGTTCTGCAGCGCGGCGGCGATCCGGGTCCACCACTACCGGGCACTGGCAGTGGCTGGCAATCAGTACCGGCTCGTCGCCACCCTCGGCGGGGTCAGTTTGCTCAGACACCAAAAAGGGATAGCCCGGTGCGCGGCCACCGTAGCCACGGCTGATCACCCCGGGTCGGTAACCGGCTTTACGCAAGGCAGCCACCAAAGTGATTAGCAGGGGCGTTTTGCCGGTACCACCAACACTGATATTGCCCACCACAATCACCGCAACCGGTAGTGGCCGCTGGCTGGCCTGGGTTTGGTGAGAGCGGCGGCGGCAACGGGCAACAGCAGCAAACAGCGCTGCCAGTGGTGTCAGCAGTTTGCTGAGCCAGTCATCCCGGTACCAACTCTGTTCGAGCCTAGTCGCCATTGGCTGTGTCGAAGCCGCGCTGATAAAGCTGGGCGTAGCGACCTTTGGCGGCCAGCAGTTGTTCGTGGGTACCCTGCTCGACGATGCGCCCCGCCTCCATCACCAGAATGCGATCGGCGTTTTCGATGGTGGTCAGGCGGTGGGCAATCACAAAGGTAGTGCGGTTTTTCATCAATTGTTCTAGAGCCTGCTGGATTCGCCGTTCCGATTGGGTATCCAGGGCGGATGTGGCCTCGTCCAGTATGAGAATGGGCGAATCCTTGAGCAGTGCCCTGGCAATCACCAGGCGCTGACGCTGGCCGCCAGAAAGCAATCCGCCGCCATCCCCCACAACGGTATCCCAGCCGTTGGGGAGCTTTTCAATAAATTCCAGGGCATTGGCGGCCTCGGCAGCGGCCACAATCTTTTCCCTGGGCAGTTGCGCCAGTTCGCCATAGGCAATGTTGTTGTACACCGTATCGTTAAACAGGGTGATCTGCTGATTGACGAAGGAAATATGGCTGCGCAGGTTGGTGAGGCAGATATCATTGATATCAATACCGTCCAATTTCAGGCAGCCTTCCGTGTAATTGTAAAAACGTGGAATCAGGTTTACCAGTGTGCTCTTGCCACTGCCGGAGCTGCCTACCAGGGCGATGGTTTCACCGGCTTCCACCTCAAAGCTGATGTCGCTGAGCACCCGCCCGTCCCGCTGGTTGTAGGCAAAGCTGACACCATCAAAACTGAAATGGCCGGAGATGCTGTCCAGCTGGCAGCTGCCGATGTCCCGTTCTTCCTCCGCATCGATGGTTTCAAAAATCGACTGACCTGCCGCCAGGCCGCGCTGTACCGGTTCCATCACGCCGGTGAGTTTGCGCACCGGGCGAGTAATGGAGCCCGCCGCAAACAGGAAAACCACCAGCACCTTGACGTTCAAATCGGCGATAAAACCCGGCTCCAGCGCCCAGTAAATCAGTGCCCCCAGTGCAATGCTTATCAGCAGTTGAATCACCGGCGAGCTGAGCCCCTGCACCAGGCCCATCTTCACCACCTGGCGGCGGTTCATCTGGCTGGCTGCAAACATTCTGCCGCGCTCGTAGCGCTCGCCACCAAACAGCCGCATCACCCGGTAGCTGTTGACCAATTCCTGAGACACCTGGGTAACATCCCCCATGGCACCCTGTATGCGATGGCTGATCAGACGGAAACTTTTGCTCACCACCGTGACCACCAGGGCGATCACCGGCACCACCGCCAAAAACAGCAGTGTCAGCTGCCAGCTGTAGGTGATCATCAGCACCAGATAGAACAGTACCAGAGAGCTTTCGGTAACCACAGTTTTGATGGCGTTGGTCAGAGAATCACTCACCTGCGTTACCTGGTAGGTGAGCTTGGTGATCATATGGCCAGACATCTGGGTATCAAAGTAGGAAGCTGGCAGGCGGGTCATTTTGTTGAACAGTTCGGTGCGAAGATTGTGCACCAACATGGATGCAACATAGGCCATACCGTAGGTGCCCGCCAAAAAACCCAGGCCGCGAATCAGTGCCGCCACCACAAACATGGCGGGAATGGTGAACTGGGCATTGGCCATCAGGTCGGCGTAGCTGTCCTCCCCCCAAAAGCGAACAATGGCCTGTTCGATCACACCGGGCTTGTCGGTGGCCAGCATTGCGGCTTCGCCACTGAGTTCCACTTCACCGCCCAGTTGGGAAAGGTAATCCAGCAGAATTTTTAACAGATCCAGGAAGGCCGCATTCATGGCAGAGAACAGCATCAGTGCCAAACTGCTGAGCACAAAGATAAACCAGTAGGGCTTCACATAACCCAGCAAGCGGGCGTAGAGCTGGCGATCAGACGCGCTGGGGGGGGTGTCGATCTCGGTATTGGCCATTCAATTTCCGTCTTTTTATTCCACAGCCGCACTGTCCGGGCGGCGCGTTGTAATGCTCAAATTGGCAAAGCCCGCACGACCGGCGGCATCCATGGCGGTAACCCCCGCCTGAAAACTGGCATTGGCATCACAGGTGACCACCAGGGGGATACTGTTGTCGCCGCCAGAGGCCTCTTGCAGAGCGGCAATAATGGTATCCGCCTGGCGATTGACCAGGCTCTTGCCATTGACGCTGTAATTGCCTTCCCCATCAACAAGAATTTCGATCAGGCGCGGAGGTTCGGAACTGGCCAACCCTTCCGCTTCCGGCAAATCCACTTTCAGGCGAGTCTCTTTGGTAAAGGTGGTGGAAACCATAAAGAAGATCAACAACAAAAATACCACGTCGATCAGCGGCGTTAAATTAACGCCCTGTTCGCGACTGCGTTGACGTTTGAACTTCACGGCTTTTTCGCCGCCGGGCGAGTGGCGCTGCGTGATTCACCGTTGCGACGAGAGCGTTGCTGGGGCGCCGGATTGACTTTTTGAGCCTGGGATTGATCTGCTGCAGACTGGTTGGGCGTAAACAGGCGGTCGCCGTGCAGTGCCCCCACCAACTTGATCGCCTGATCCTCCATATCCACTACCAGGCCATCCAGCTGACGCTCAAAATAGCGGTGCAACATCAGCGCCGGAATCGCCACCGCCAAACCAGCGGCAGTGGTAATCAATGCCTCGGAGATACCACCGGCGAGCACGGCAGCATTACCGGTGCCCTCCAGCATAATAGCGGTAAACACCTTGATCATGCCGATCACCGTACCCAATAAACCCAGCAGCGGCGCGACCGCAGCGATGGTGCCCAGGGGCGCGAGAAAGCGTTCCAGGTCGTGCACCACCTGATTGGCCGCCTCCTCGATGCAGTCTTTCATAACATCGCGGCCGTGTTCGGAATTACTCAGGCCAGCGGCCAGAATTTTCCCCAGAGGGGACGAGTCCCGCAACTCCTGCAATTTTTGCCGGGTAATTTCATGGTGGCGCAACCAGTGCCACACTTCAGCCAGCAAATTGCTGGGTACCACCCGCTCCCGGCGCAGGTTCCAGTAACGTTCCACCGCAATGGTGACCACCGCCACCGAACACAGCAGTATCGGCGCCATCAACCAGCCGCCAGCAACGATCAGTTCGTACACGAATTTCCCCCAGTGCGTCCTTTTGCGAAAGGCGACACTTTACCATAACCCCAAGCGGTTTTATCCAATCACATCACTGCCAGACCATACTGCTCAAACCATGCAGCGAGAAGAACAATGGTTATGCTGAAGATCCGTATTCGGTGGCGCTTTTCCAGACCGCCTGTGGCAGGGATGCCACAGACGAGCCTACATGGATGTATTGACGGCGTGTCAGGAAAAGCGCCACCGAATACTGAGCCACCACAATCTGCTCAAGCAAAACTATTAACCCGCGCTGGCTACGCCAGCGGCGGCACATCCCTGTGCCGCATTATTAAACGCAACCTATAAGATTGCCGGTTTAATAGCCCTGCCAAAAAAACCGGTAACCAGATCGCTCCCTGATTACCTGCCAGCCATCATCCAACAACTCAAAAGTCACCGCGCCATCCCTGCTGGTATTCCACTGCCTGGCACCTACAGCACGGTAGCGCTGCACCACTTTCGGATGCGGATGGCCAAAATGGTGTTTGTAACCGGCGGAATAGATCACATGCGCAGGCTGTAATCTCTCAACAAAAGCTGAGCTGGACGATGTAAAGCTGCCATGGTGAGGCGCCACCACAACATCCACCGCCGGCAGCTGATCCAGCAGTGCCCGCTCCCGGCTGGCTTCGATATCCCCCGGCAACAACAGCCGGTGCTTTCCCGCCGTCACCAACAACACACAGGATGCATTGTTGCCGGAAAACCTCGTCTCCTGCACAGGACTTAACACCTCGAACAACACCTCACCCCAGCGCCAGCTGTCCCCGGCACGACAGGGCTTGCCATCACTGACACCGGGCAATGGCTCTCCCAGCCAAATATCACCAACCTCCACAGACGCAACCAACCCCAGGGTGCCACCGGCGTGATCATTATCGGCATGACTGACCACCAAGCGATCAATGCGGTGAATCCCCCTGGCGCGCAAAAAAGGCGCCACCACACCACTGCCCGCATTAAAACGTTCGCTGAAAACCGCACCGGTGTCGTAAACAAGGCTGCGCTCACCGCTGCGAACCACCACCGCCAGCCCCTGCCCCACATCCAATACTGTGACTCTCAATAACGGCTGCGGCGGTGCCATAAAAAATACCAACACAAAGGGCACCACCCCCAGCCAGCGCCCCGGCACTCCGCGGGGCAGCAACAACAGCAACGCCGCTGCCATCAGCGACACCAGCAAACCCGTAGAAAACCCCACAGGCGGCTTGAGCAGCAACCCGGCATAACCATCAAACCACTGCAAGCCCTGATAAAACCACTGCAATTGCCAGCCCGCCAGCTGCCAGAGCCAGTGGGCCGCATCCGCAGACACAAAAGCAGCCACCACCCCCAGCAAACAAACGGGCACCACGGCGATATTGAGCCAGGGAATCGCCACGCCGTTAACCAACACCGACAGCACAGGCAACTGGCCATAGGCAGCCAGCAACAGAGGTGCCAGCACCGCAAATACCGTCCACTGAGGGCGCCACCAACGATGCAACCAGCCCCGAATTCCCGATGGCCGTCCCACCAGAGGCGCAAACACCCAGAGCAGGCCAAACACCGCCACAAAGGACAGCCAAAAACCGCCGCTGTGTGCCGCCAGCGGGTCTACCAATGCTACCGCTGCCAACGCTGCCTGCAGGTGGTTAAAGGGCGAAGCATTATTGCGCAACAAACGCACCAACAGCACTGCCACCACCATCGCAAAAGCACGGGTGGCGGGCAGGCCGAAGCCAGACAACGCCGCGTAAAAACCCGCCCCCAACAAGGCACAAAACGAGGCCCACAATTGCGCAGGCACGGCGGGAAGCAACAAATTTAAAGGGCGCGCCAATAAACTGCCCAGGCCGTAACAGAGAACTCCGAAAAGGCCGATATGCAGACCGGAAATCACCATCAGATGCGTTGTGCCAGTGCGATTAAACAATGCCCACTGTTCAGGGCCCAAAGCAGAGCCATCCCCCACGGCCAAAGCCTGCAACAACCCCCGCTGCAGTTCGGGCAACGGCAGGCTGCCAATCTGGAGATGGAGGTTTTCACGCAACCCGGCCAAAGGGGGCTGGCGCTGCCCCAACAATTGATTAACAGCTGTTGTTGGGGTGTTTTCAGCGGATGTCGCGCGCACGTAGCCCGTCGCCGATATACCCTGCTGCAACAGCCAGTGGCGATAATCGAAACCACCGGGATTGGCAAACCCCCGGGGGCGACGCAGTTTGACCCGCAACTGCCAATACTGGCCGGTTTTCAGGGTTGGGCGGGCACCGTACCAACTCAACAACAGCTTGTTCAGTGGCACCGACTTGCCGTCCAGCACCCCGGTGCATGTGTCTACCTGTAGGCGAAAGCGGCTGCGCCGATGGTCACTTTGTGGCAAGCCCAGTACGCTTCCCCGTACATCAAACTCCTGCAGCTCAAGGGATTCCGGCAATTGCTGATTGAGCAATTGCTGGCCGCTGTACAGGCCCCAGGCAACCCCCAGGCAAAGGCCAAGAAAACGGTAGTCGCGATAACGGCCAATGGACCAAATAGAGATAACGGCAGCGGGAAGGCCAAGCCAGGTCGATGGCAGCTCTGGCAAAAAACTGACACCAAAAACGCCGCTGGCAAACAACAGCAGGCAGTGGGTGATGGGGTGATTTGCGGAATAAGTCATAAAACATCCTTGTTTTAGAGGCACTTAAACGTACCGATAAAGTCGTACCCTTAAAGCAAAAGGTTTTACCTCTCCTTTCTTATAGACCACAATAGAAGCAGAGGGCCATAAAAACAACCGGGATGACCACCTTATGTCTACAGCCCTGATTCTTTCCGGCGGCGGTGCCCGCGGCGCCTACCAGGTGGGTGTACTGAAAGCGCTGGCGGAAATTTTACCCCGCGACACCTACAACCCCTTTCCTGTGATCTGTGGCACCTCCACCGGTGGCATCAATGCCCTGGCACTAGCGGGCCGCCCCGGTCATTTTCGCCTGCGCATGCGCAAGCTGGAATACATCTGGCGCAGTATTTCCCCAGACAAGGTTTACCGCGCCGACGCCCTGGGTGTGCTGAAAAACACCATCAAGGTAATGGTGTCGTTCTTCCACAGCGGCTACCCCTTTGGTTGCCCGGTGGCACTGTTTGACAACTCACCTCTGAAGGAACTGCTGGAAAAGACCGTGCGCTTTCGCTATATCGACGAAGCCATTGCCAGCGGTGAATTGCACGCCCTCTGCATCACCTGCATGAGCTACACCACCGGGCAGTCCGTGGCGTTTTTCCAGGGTTCCGACCGCCATAACCCTTGGGAGCGCTCGCGCCGTGTAGGGGTGCGCACGGGTTTGACTGTAGAACACCTGATGGCATCCTCTGCCATTCCCGCGCTGTTTCCGGCCAAACAAATTGGCGACCATTACTACGGTGATGGCGCCATTCGCCAACTGAAACCCCTCAGCTCTGCCCTGCAACTGGGCGCGCGCAAACTGTTTGTAATCGGCGTCAGCGACAATCCCCGCCACAAACCGGAGATGACCAAACCAGACCACCCTCCCTCCATTGCCCAGATTGTCAGCCACATGTTTAACAGCGCCTTTATCGACGCCATGGAAGCCGACCTGGAAACCCTGCACAGCATCAACCGACTGGTGAAAGAGTTCGATAGCGAGGAGCGCCGGGAACTGGGCATCAGCGATATGCGCCCCATTGAAGCGCTGTCGATCAACCCGTCACAACCCATCGACGTGATGGCCACCGAATACCTGGACAACCTGCCCACCAGCCTGAAACTGTTTATGCGCGCCATCGGCGCCACCGCCCAGGGCGGTGGCGCCAGTACCGCGAGCTTTTTATTGTTTGAAAAGGAATTTTGTACCCGACTGCTGAATATGGGGTACCGGGATGCGATGGAACAGGAAAAGGAAATTCGGGAGTTTTTTGGGTGCTGAAAATGCTGATTAAGTCGCCCCCCGTCATCGCGAGCGCAGCGTGGCGATCTTTTTAACCTGAATCCGTAACTTCAGAGTGGATGCAGAGCGTAAGATATTGGTTTCACAGTGGAATTAAAAAATCTTAGCTTAACCCATCGGTTAAGTGGGCATTTTTTAAACCGCTGTGGAATCAAGAGCTTGTGCTATGCGCCGCTCTGAAGTTACGGATTCAGGTTTAAAGTAGCAGAGAACTTTGTGAATGCGGCAATAAGCTGATGGAGATTGCTGCGCTTTGCTCGCAATGGCGAGCACAAACGAAATACCTCACCACACTATCCCTCGTAACCCATACAACACAGCTGCATCCTTTGCGTTTCAATACCCGGCTCAGCTCGATTCATGGGCTTTCTCCTGCACCAACACCCAGGGCTTGACCACGCAGGTCCACAGGGCGCTGTTATCAGCGTACCAACCCTGCGCCTGTTGATCGCTTACCTGAGCCACCTGCCCGCTGGCCATCCACTGTTGTATCTGGGCGCTGTTATCGAGGGATATCTGCATTGCCACTTCGGTCATATCCAGCTGCGACGCTATGGCGATCACCGATCCCGAGGCAAAAAAGCGCTGCAGGTCGTGCCAGTGGACGCGGGCGGTTTCCAGGTTGAGTTTGGCTTTTAGTATCTCCGGATCGCGCTCCGCTTGTATTTGCTGTTGGATATCATCCATTGTTTTCTAGCTCTGCTACTTGATCAACGTCCAGCTCTCCTGCCACCAGCTGCTCTTTCTTTTGTTTGTTGAGTTTCTTTACTGCTGCTTCCAAGCGTAACGCTTGTGAATGATCACCAATCTGACAACGGTACACCAATTGCAATGGCCCCTTGCCCCGCAGGGCTTTGGCACCCTTGCCGCTATTGTGTTCTGCAAGGCGACGCTCTACATCGGTACTGATGCCGGTGTAGAGAGCACTGTTCGCGGTACGGATTATATATAGATGCCAATCTGCCATTTTGTCATTCTGAGCGTAGCGAAGAATCTCTTACCCACCTGCAAGGCGAGATCCTTCGCTGCGCTCAGGATGACAGCGGGCGGGCTGGAGAAGCAAAAAAGCCGCCTTTGCGAGCAAAGGCGGCTTTTTTTTGTACGGATCGAACCGTTCTGTATCAGTCCAGGTTCTCGCTGATGTAGCTGATGGCCTGTTGTACAGTGGTGATTTTTTCCGCTTCCTCATCGGGGATTTCGGTGTCGAACTCTTCTTCCAGAGCCATAATCAGCTCTACGGTGTCCAGAGAATCTGCACCCAGGTCTTCCACAAAGGAAGACTCAGGCTTCACTTCTTCTTCTTTAACACCCAGTTGCTCGGCAACCATTTTGATGACGCGTTCTTCAATGCTGCTCATGAGTAATATCACCCCTAATTGGTAAGCATTTTACGTTGTTTACCCAGCCATTTTGCTACGGCTGTAGTATTTGAATAACTGTTGTCTGGCGACAATGGCTGCGCATTGTACCTGAAAATTGCCAATGCGTAACCCATTTTTAATGGCGCTGACATGGAGCCACTTTGATGCCCAAATCAGCCCATATACATACCACCGTTGACATGGATGGTTTCGCCGGTGATGTAGGCGGCTGCGTCACTGGCCAGGAAGGACACCACCTGAGCGATTTCCTGCGGCTGCCCCAGCCGCGCCAGCGGCACCATGGACAACAGCGATGATTTGGCGTCTTCACCCAGTTCATCGGTCATATCCGTCTGTATAAAGCCCGGAGCCACCGAATTCACGGTGATATTGCGGGAGCCCAGCTCCTTGGCCAGCGCCCGCGCCATGCCCGCAGCCCCGGCTTTGGTGGCAGCGTAGTTGCTCTGCCCCACGTTGCCCATGGAGCCAATTACCGAGGTGATATTGATAATGCGCCCCCAGCGGGCTTTGGTCATACCGCGCACGCTGGCTTTGCTGAGGCGATAGATAGAACTGAGGTTGGTGTCGATCACATCGAACCACTCGTCATCCTTCATGCGCATCAGGATATTGTCTTTGGTGATACCGGCGTTGTTCACCAGAATGGTGGGCGCGCCCTGCTGTTCGTTAATGGCTTTCAACAAGTCGTCCACAGATTTCTGGTCAGTGACATTGAGCACCATGCCCTGCCCACCATTGCCCGCCATACGCTCGCTGATGCGCTGGGCACCGCCCTCGCTGGTGGCTGTGCCGATTACAGTAGCGCCTTTGGCGGCCAGTTCGTCAGCAATGGCAGCGCCAATGCCACGGCTGGCGCCAGTTACCAGGGCCACTTTGCCCGCTAAAATTTGTTCACTCATGGTTATTCCCCTCTTAAATTAGGCCCCTTAAATTATGTCATCAGGCTTCTGCCAATGCGTTTTCCAGGCTGGCCACATCTTCAGTAGCCAGCGCCTTGATGGTGCGGTCGATGCGTTTGCACAGCCCACTGAGCACTTTGCCGGGGCCACACTCAACCACGGTCTCGATACCCGCTGCTTTCAGCGCCTTGGTGCAATCCACCCACAGCACTGGCTTGTAGATTTGTTCAATCATCAGTGCCTTGATCGCGGCCGGGTCGGATTCGGTTTGGGCGTTGACGTTGTGAATCACAGGTACCGCCGGAGCTTCAAAACGAGTGGCTTCAATCTGGGCAGCCAGTCTGTCGGCCGCCGGGCGCATCAGCGGAGTATGGAAAGGTGCACTCACCGGCAGTGGCAAGGCGCGCTTGGCGCCGGCTTCTTTACAGGCTTCCATGGCGCGCTCTACGGCGCCAGCGTGACCGGCAATCACTACCTGACCGGGGGAATTAAAGTTCACTGGCACCGCCACTTCGCCATTGCTGACCAGTTTGCAGGCAGAAACAATAACCTCGTCATCCAGGCCAATAATGGCAGCCATGGCGCCAACGCCCTGGGGCACAGCCTCTTGCATGTAAGCGCCGCGGCAGCGCACCAGATCCACTGCATCGGCAAAAGCCACGACACCAGAGCACACCAGCGCTGACCACTCACCCAAGCTGTGGCCTGCCATAAAAGAGGGTTGCGCGCCGCCTTTTTCCTGCCACACGCGCCACATGGCGACGCTGGCGCTAAGCAGCAGCGGCTGGGTACACTCGGTGAGATTGATGTGTTCCTGCTCACCGTTTTGCACACGATCCCACAGGTCGTAACCCAGTACCTGAGAAGCCTCCTCAAAGGTGGCCTGCACCACCGGAAACTGGGCGGCGATATCCGCCAACATGCCAATTTTCTGGGAGCCCTGCCCCGGGAACACAAACGCGAGCTGGTTAGTCATAAGTCATTCTCTGCTGTTGTTTCATTGTTGTTGTCACTGGCAAAAGCCTGTTCGATCTGCCGGGACAGCCCGGCTTGCGCCTCCTCAAGTGCCACCTGTAACGCTTGGGCAAACCCCAACCGGCAGGCAGAGCCATGGCTTTTCACCACCACCCCGCGCAGGCCGAGAAAGCTGGCGCCGTTGTGTTGGGCCGGGTCTATAGAGCGACGAAAGTGTAGCAATATCGGCCTTACCAGGGCAGCCACCAAACGGGTATACCAGGTGCGACTGAAAGCGGCGCGTAGGCGCTCGGCAACCATTCGAGCGACACCTTCACCGGCTTTCAGCGCCACATTGCCGTTAAAGCCATCACACACCACGATATCCGTGGTGCCTTTATAAATGTCGTCGCCTTCCACAAAACCCAGGTAGTTGATGGCCTTGTCTTGCGCCAACAGTTCCGCAGCATCGCGCACACACCGGGCACCCTTTTGATCTTCAGAGCCCACATTGAGAAGCCCCACCTGAGGGCTGTCGATATTATCAAGGGTGCGCACCAGACAGCTGGCCATAGCAGCAAACTGGTGCAATTGTTGTGGCGTGCAGTCCAGATTGGCGCCAGCATCCAACAGATAGGTACGGCGTGTTAACGCGGGCAGCGCGGCGCAGATGGCGGGCCGTTCGATACCGGGATACAGGCGTAACTGTATCAACCCCATGGCCATTAAAGCACCGGTATTGCCCGCACTGATACAGGCATCTGCATCGCCCTGCTCCACCGCACTAATCGCCTGCCACATGGAGGAATCACGCTTGTGGCGCAGCGCCTGAGAAGGTTTTTCGTCGTTGTCCACCTGCTGTTCGCAGTGCACAACGGTAAGGCGCTCGGGGGTTGAGGCTGAGGTTGAGGAAAGTTTTTGCAGGCAGGCGCGAATCTGCGCCTCGTCACCATAGAGGCTGACACCAACATTGGGGTTGCGGCTGAGAAAATCAGCGGCGGCAGGAACCGTGACGCGGGGACCGAAATCCCCGCCCATGGCGTCGATAGCGAGACTGATTAAGCCCGTCAAAGAAATGTGCCCGCAATCAGTGACCGATCAGGCAAAAGGAGAGCTTAACTTAGTCGTCGCGACCGGTTTCAACCACTTTCTGACCGCGGTAGAAACCGTCGGCAGTCACGTGGTGGCGGCGATGCTTTTCGCCGCTTACTGCGTCGGTAGACAGGGTGGCTTCGCCCAGCGCATCGTGAGAGCGGCGCATACCGCGGCGAGAGCGGGTTTTACGGTTTTGTTGTACAGCCATGATGTTCTCCTGATGACTATTTACTATCTATATGTACTTTCTATATATGAATCAAAAGGCACCATGGCCTATTCAATTCACAATTTCTTTTTCAGCTGCTCTAACACCTGGAAGGGGTTGGGCTTTTCTTCCACCTCCACCTCTCCGGTAGAGTAGTGGCTGGACGCCGAACACTCACCCAGCGGGTGATAATTCACGTAGGGCAGCGCCAGTAATAATTCGTCTTCCACCATATCGCTGAGAGAAGCGCTGTCGTCCGCCACCACCCAGGGTTCCAAATCCCGGTTCAGGCGCGGCGCATCTTCCTCACTCCACACCAGACCAAGTGCAACCTCTGCCTGTAACTGCTGTTCCATGGGTTGCATGCAGCGCTGGCAGTTAACGGTTACATTGGCGCTTACCCGTCCGGTAACCACCCGTTGATTCTGCTCGTCGGTGGCGAAATCCAGGCTCACCTCTACAGGCTCCGGCAGAGCCGCAACTGCACTGGCCAACCGGGGCAGTTGCGAAGCGACAAAACACCCCGTCAGGCGCACACCCTGACCAGTCAATTTTCGTGCATCAACTATGGCCGGGAGAGCTCTGTTCGGGGGGGGTGTTGACATAGGCGCGCAATTCTAGTGATCTGCCTATCATAAGTCAAAGCCTATCTTGACCGTTTTGGCAGTTAGAATAGCCCCAAAAAATGAGTCCCGAATGACCCAAATCCTGCTCGCTTCGTCTTCACCCTATCGCCGCCAACTGCTGGAGCGCCTCGGCCTGTCTTTTCAGTGCCGGTCTCCGCAGGTGGATGAAACACCACTGGCCAATGAATCCCCCATCGATCTGGCATTGAGGCTGTCCCAAACCAAAGCCCGCGCATTGGCAGAGCAGCACCCCAACCACTGCATTATCGGCTCTGACCAAGTGGCGGAGTGCAATGGCGCGATCCTCCACAAACCCGGCGACTTTGACACCGCCAGACAGCAACTGCGGCAGCAATCCGGCAATACCGTGCGCTTTCACACCGGCCTGTGCCTGCACAACAGCGCCAGCGGAGAGTCACAAACAGACGTGGTGACAACAACGGTGTATTTTCGCCAGTTAAGTGACGGGGAAATTGAACGCTATTTGCACCGTGAACAGCCTTACGATTGCGCCGGCAGTTTTAAGGTAGAGCAGTTGGGTGTGTCATTGTTTAAGAAAGTGGAGAGTTCCGATCCGACGGCGTTAGTGGGCTTACCGTTGATTCGGTTGTGTGAGATGTTACGGCAAAGCGGTGTAGCGACACCTTAACTCCAGCCACTTCGTCATCCCCGCGCAGGCGCACTGCTACCCGGGATAAATTCCCCAGCCGTCATTGCGAGCGTAGCGAAGCAATCCAGTGTCTTTGAGTCGTTGCTTTATAAACAAAGCCGCTGGATCGCCGCCTCAACCTCAGAAAAGCAATCCACTACCGCAAACGGGCCATGCTTTTCCAGCCTTTCCACACTGTGGGCACCATAACTGACCCCAAGCCCGGGTACCTGGGCATTGGCCGCCATTTCCAGGTCGTATTCCGTATCCCCTACCATGACCGCCTGCCGGGACTGCACGCCAAATTCCACCAGCAGCTCTTCAATCATCAGCGGATGGGGCTTGGAGCGGGTTTCATCGGCGCAACGGCTGCCGTGAAAAAAACCATCCAGGCCCTTCTCTGCCAGTACCCGATCCAACCCCCGGCGGCTTTTACCGGTCGCGACTGCCAACAAAAAGCCCTGCTCCCGAAGCCGCTCCAGCGTCCCCATCACACGAGGGTAAAACGGCGATGGTACTTTGTCGTTACTCAGAAAATGTCGGGAGTAATCGGTTTTCAACTGTTCAATAACCCGATCGTCCTGTAACTGCGGATACAGGATGGCGATGGCCTCGTACAAACCCAGGCCGACAATATTCTGCACCGCCTCTGTGGTTGGCGGCTCCAGACCACCGTCTTCCGCGGCCCGCTGCATGCAAAAGGCAATGCGCGGCAGGGAATCACTCAAGGTGCCGTCCCAGTCAAAAATCAACAGCTCGGTCATTCTTTCAGTTGCCCTAGTGGTGTCGCCAGCTCCAGAGGCAGCGGCGCTTCTACTGCACAGATTTGCTCACTGTCCGGCAAGCGAAAACGCAATGTACTGGCGTGCAGGAACATTCGTTCCAGCCCGGCTTGCTTCATGTACAGGTTAAATTCTTCATCGCCATATTTGCTGTCCCCGGCCAGCGGGTGACCGGCAAACTGGCTGTGAACACGAATCTGGTGGGTACGGCCGGTTTCCAACCTGGCTTTGACCAGAGTAGCCCGCTGAAAACGGCGCAACACCGAAAACCGGGTGGCGGAGGCCTTGCCGTCGGCGGCAACTTTCACAATGCGCTCGCCAGATTTGAGTTCATTTTTGCGCAGTGGCACATCAATGCGCTTGCGGTCGCCGGGCCAGCGCCCCTTCACCAGGGCCGTGTACTCCTTAACCACCCGCTGATTGCGCATTTCATCCTGTAACCAACGCAAGGCACTGCGTTTTTTGGCCAGCATAATGCAGCCGGAGGTATCCCGATCCAGGCGGTGCACCAACTCCAGAAAGTGTTGCTGTGGGCGCATGGCGCGCAGGCATTCAATCAACCCCAGGTTGATACCACTGCCACCGTGCACCGCCAGACCAGCGGGCTTGTTGATCACCAGCACTCGCTCATCTTCATACACAACGGACTGTTGCAGCAATTTTTGCAAACCCACACCAGGGCCGGCAGTGGCGGGCCTGTCGGAAACACGAACCGGAGGAATGCGCACCACATCGCCACAGCTGAGGCGGGTTTCCGGTTTTACCCGGCCCTTGTTGACCCGCACCTCACCTTTGCGCAACAGGCGGTAGATTCGCGATTTGGGAACCCCCTTGAGGCGGGACAACAAAAAATTGTCCACGCGCTGACCGTCCTGGTCCTCGGTGACTTCAACCAGGCGCACGCCAGTGTTTGGGCCATTGGCAAATTTGTTGGGGATATCGCTGTCGGTCACTGTCTATTGCGGGCCGCTGAAAATGGCGCGCATTCTAACAGGTATCTCCGTTTGGGTGATGTTTTTTCTTCTTTATATTGAAGGGGTTAGCAATTGTTGTTATAGTCGGCCGTCCCGTGGATTCTGGACGCTGTTTATATCCCAAAAGACCACGCGACAGTTAATCGACAGAAAATGTATGGCACATTTATCACTGAACATGTGCCCTTAACACAAATTTTAACGCCCCTGCCCGCACCCTGAACACCGCTGGCAGGCGCAAAAAGAAACCGCACACAGGTGCGGGGCCTAACAGAAACAGAAAACAGAGATAACACGCAGAAACAGAGCGCAGAAAGCCAGCAGACAATATGACATCTGGCTGACTGCCCTGACATAACCGATGGCGAGTGCGCCAACCGACATGCCCGGCATACAGCCGATGCAACAACAGTAAACAGGGCTCAGATAGCCCAGTGCGCGCGACCCAGACAAAGACATCGGACAACAACAGAGAATCACAGCGAAAGTCGACTGAATACCCAGATGACAACAACGTTAAGAAGCACAGACAAACTGCATCACTAACCCATGCAATTGCCATCGACTTTGCCCGATGGTGCCCTCTGTTGCCTTCTCTGCCCTGCCCTCTTTCCTGACTGTAAGCCCCGCCTGCTGTGCCATAACAACGCACACAGGACACAAACATGAAGCGTATGCTAATCAATGCAACTCACCCGGAGGAGTTGCGTGTGGCCATGGTCGATGGCCAAAAACTGTACGACCTGGACATTGAAAACCGCACCCGCGAACAGAAAAAAGCCAATATCTACAAAGGCAAAATCACCCGCGTAGAACCCAGCCTGGAAGCCGCCTTTGTGGACTACGGCGCCGAGCGCCACGGCTTCCTGCCTCTGAAAGAAATTTCCCGCGAATACTTCAGCAAAAAGCCCAACGAAATCCAGGGCCGCATCCGCATTCAGGACGTGGTTAAAGAAGGCCTGGAAGTGATCGTACAGGTGGAAAAAGAGGAACGCGGCAACAAGGGCGCGGCACTCACCACCTTTATCAGCCTGGCGGGGCGCTACCTGGTACTGATGCCCAACAACCCCCGCGCTGGCGGCATTTCACGCCGCATTGAAGGCGAAGAACGCTCCGAACTGCGCGAAGCCATGCGCGACCTCAACATTCCCAAAGGCATGGGGGCCATTGTTCGCACCGCCGGTATTGGCCGTTCTGCGGAAGAACTGCAATGGGACCTGGACTACCTGGCACAACTCTGGGCCACCATCAAAAACGAGGCGGACAGCTCCAGCGCGCCGCACTTTTTGTTCCAGGAAAGCAACATCATCATTCGCGCCATTCGCGACTACCTGCGCCCGGATATTGGCGAGGTCATCATCGACAATCAGGACGCCTGCAACCTGGCGCGCGCCTTTATCCAGCAGGTAATGCCCAACTTCCACAGCAAGATTCGCGATTACGAAGACAGCACCCCCCTGTTTACCCGCTACCAGGTGGAAAACCAGATCGAGACCGCCTTCCAGCGGGAAGTGAAATTGCCTTCCGGTGGCTCCATCGTTATCGACCCCACAGAGGCGATGATCTCCATCGACATCAACTCCGCCCGCGCCACCAAAGGCAGTGACATCGAGGAAACCGCCTTCCAGACCAACCTGGAAGCCGCCGATGAAATCGCCCGCCAGTTGCGCCTGCGGGATGTGGGCGGACTGATTGTTATCGACTTTATCGACATGAACGCCAGCAAGCACCAGCGGGAAGTGGAAAACCGCATGCGCCGTGCCCTGGATATTGATCGCGCCCGCGTCCAGGTGGGTAAAATCTCCCGCTTTGGCCTGCTGGAAATGTCCCGCCAGCGCCTGCGCCCCTCTCTGGAGGAAACCACCTCCAAAGTGTGCCCCCGCTGTAGCGGTCAGGGCACCATTCGCGGCACCCGCTCTCTCGCCTTGTCCATCCTGCGCCTGGTGGAAGAAGAAGCGCAAAAAGAGTTCAGCGTGGAAATTCGCGCCATCACCCCGATGGAAATCGCCACCTTCCTGCTCAACGAAAAACGCAGCGAAATCAGCGATATTGAAAAGCGCAACAACATCCGTGTGGTGGTGATACCCAACAACCACATGGATACCCCGCACTTTGAAGTGCAGCGCCTGCGCGAACAGGATGGCGTCAGCAAAGAATACAGCTACGTACTGGCGGACAGCATCACCCCGGAAACCGTTACCAACGACAGTCTTGCCGCGCCCGTTACCCCGACAGAATTGCCCAAGCCTGCGGTGCAGGGCATGGTGCGCACCGCACCGGCACCCACTCCGGAAAAGCAGCCCGCCAAAACCAAGGCAGCGACCAACAAAAAGCCCGGCCTGCTGAAGCGCATCCTCAATGCCCTGTTTGGCAAAGAGGAAGAACCGAAAAATACCCGCAACAATCGCGGTAAGGGCCGCAACCAGCAAGCCCGTAACCGCCACTCGCAAAATCGTCGTGGTGACAATCGCAATCGCCGTGGCAACCAGAGCCGCAATCGTCAGGCACAGAGTCACGACAACCGCAGTGGACGCAATCAAAACCGCAACCAGGATCGCGGCCAAGATCGCAATTCGAATCGCAGCTCTGATCGTAACCAGGACCGCAATCAGAACCGCGACAACCGCCGTCAGAACGAACAGCGCACTCAAGGCCAAAACAAGCGCAGCCAACAACAGGTCAGCAAGCCAGAACAACAAAACACCGCTGACACTCAACAGGCTGATAACAGCCAGAGCCAGAATAAAGGGCCAAAACGCCGCCCCAACGGTGAACGCCGCAATCCGCGCCGCAAGCGCGAGCGCCGCGACGTGTCCCCGGAGCTGCTGGCAATGACCGCTGCACCAAGCGCTGATGCCACCACCGAAAAAGCACCGTCCGTACAACCTGAAGCTGCTGTAGAAGCTAAACCAACTCCTGCAGCTGAAACACCCGTTGTCGAAACAGCCGCTCCCGAAGCACCGGTTGAAGAAGCTGTCGTGGAGGTTGCACCTGCCGATCAAGCTCCAGTAGAACTGCCTGCAGCTGAATCAACTCCTGCTGAACAAATGCCTGTTGAGCAGGTTTCCGAAACGACCGCTGAACAACAGCCAGCCGAGGAAGCAACAGCGCAAACACCTGTAACTGCTGTAGAAAACGAGCCAGAAGCGGATGTGGCAGAAGTAGCCGTTCAAAAGCCGGTGGAAACCCAAAGCGACCTTTTCAGCGAGCCTGCTCAAGCAGAGCCAGATCCAGTAGCTGCGGAACCAGCTACAGAAAAATCTGCACCAGCAGCAGCTGTGGCCGCCGAGGTGAGTGTAGAGGAAAGTGCCGAGGAAACAGTCGCAGAAGCCGAACAAACCACCGACAGCGACCAGCAACTGCAAGCCGAAGCAGAGCAACCGCAAGTGGAAGCCGCAGCCACTGAAGAACTGACCCGCCCCAGCAATGACCCGCGTAAAAACCCGCGCAAAATTGCCAAGGTAGAAGTCACCAACATCACTGCCAGCCAGTCCAGCGCCCAGGCACTGGACACCAGCAAACCGGCGCCAGTTCAGGTCCAAACCAGCGAATTCACCCGCCCGGCCAACGACCCCCGCGCCAAGCGCCAGGACAGCCCGGCGAGCTGACAAAAAAGGCACAAGCACGTGCGCAATTGAGCTTGTGCCTTTCGTTTTACCCGCTATAATTGCGCACCTTACGGTGGGGTGGCTGAGTGGTCGAAAGCGGCGGTCTTGAAAACCGTTGAGGGTAATACCTCCCAGGGTTCGAATCCCTGCCCCACCGCCACTTACCCCTTGTACTACAAGGGCTACACAAAAAAATGCTTAGTTCTGTTCGGAACGTTCAAACCAACAAGGCGAGGCATTTGTCACACTTTTGGCACACCACCGTGCCAGTTCTGTCATTTGCCTCAAATTATTTGATTAGTTTTGAGGACAGTTCTAATGGCTACCATCCGTAAACGCGAAGGCAAGAAAGGCGTCTCTTATTGCGCAATCATCCGCAAGCAAGGTTTTCGTCAGCGCACAGCGACATTCCCCACCAAAAAGGCAGCCCAGGAATGGGCTAAAAAAACTGAGGGAGAGCTAACAGCCCTCAAATACGACCCAACCCTAGGCTGTGGCGACAAAACCGTCTCAGACGCGATTAGAGCGCATTCGGGGTCGATTCCCACCATAGGCAGGCTCGCATACTGGAACGAAGCCATTGGAGCCTTAAAACTCAAGGATCTACACAAGCGAGTCATAAAAGATCACCTAGATCGAATTGCCTCCACTGTAAGCAAGCAAACCAAGAAGCTGCCCACACCTGCTACAGTCAACCGGTACAAAACAGAGTTGAGTGCCGTTTTTAGCTATGCGGTTGACCAAGATTGGCTCGATCGAAACCCATGCAGAGACATCAAAAACCGAAAGGAAAACAACACCCTTGAAAGGTGGCTCTCCCTTGATGAAATCCCCGCGCTTAGAACGGCCTGTGTGGCCCAGCACTGGGACAGGATGTGGCTTCTAGTATGTGTTGCACTTTGCACGGGAGCGCGCTTAGGAGAACTACTGAGCCTGCGCTGGGGGCAGGTGGACTTCAAGAACGGTGCAATCTACCTGACTAGAGAAACTAAAACCAAAAAGCCGCGCACATTGACCATTATTGGCGAGGCATACGATTTACTACAGGAGTTTAGCCAACAAGACAAAGGGGCAGCCATCCCCATCAACTTTTCCAGGTTGCCTGTATTCCCTGGTCGCAATCCATTACAGCCAAGAACCAGAATTCACGAAATCTGGAAGCGGGCCAGAATAGACTGCGGGATGTGGAATCCTGACAACCCTAATGAGCACGTTAGATTCCATACCATCAGGCACTCTACGGCGTCCCTACTGCTGAACAACGGGGAAAGGCTGGCGACAGTGAAAGAAGTTCTAGGGCACACAACAATCGCCACAACACAGAGATATGCCCACCTTGAGCAGGATCAAGCTAAAGCTGCAGTACAGGAGCTTTTTGGATAAATGCAACACATTAGAGAAGACGCCGAACTATTACTGCTAGAGCTTCATCGGAGCGGAATCCCAGTCAATCTGCGATCCAGCGAGGAGCTCTTGAATGAGTTTGAAACACAAAAAGTACCTTGGGAATCGGCAATAGGTTTGCTTATCGCTGGCGCTCTATTGGGTAAACGGAGGCAAAGTCAGGCAGATGGACAGCTTGGTTCTATCATTCCGGAAGCAGTGGCAGATCTGAGGTTGTCGGCAACAAAATTACTCATCGCCAATAAAGCAACAAATCAAAATTATCCGCCTCATCTACGGCGTATTACTGACGAGGAAATGAATCAGCTACGAGAGGTTGTCAGGCAGGCTAACAAACTGTCTGACAGTTTCCCGCAAGCACCCTCGCCCTGCGATTCTGATTGGCTGGGAGAGCTCATTGCCTGGTGGGAAATGCAGGGCAAGAAAGTCCCCAAGAAGTGCCACACCTACTCCCCGTTTCACCGACTTGCCATTCTCTACGGCAAGGCGCTAAAGCAAGTAGAATTTTCTACAACCGACATCACCACACGAATCAACACATACTCAAAATCTCACAATTAGGGGGTGGCCGTCGTCCAGTCCGCCCCCTACATCTAGCTCTAATCAACTCATAAATTATCACCTGAACGTTCCGAACCTCTACGATTTAGGAGATTTACAAATGAGTTCCCCCATAGATTACAAGGATCTGAGCAAGTGGAAGAAAGTTGACCACATTGTTCAAACCTACCCTGACCTCGCATCCGAAAACCAACTCCGCTGGCTTTTAAGAAATCGAGAGCACAACGGCTTTTCTAAGTTTACTTCCCGAATGGGAAAGACTCTTTTGATCCACATTGATGGTCTTGCTGAATATCTGGCAGAGCCTCAAAGGCGATCAGCTTAACCCCAAGTTATCGAGTCGCTGTGCCTCAACTGTGTACACAAGCAGCGGAGCGCCAGTGAATAAAGGGAAGATCAACGCCTTTTTAAACCGTCACATGAAAAGTGGCCTGACTCGCCACAAGTCAGACCACTCAGAAATCACTGCTATTAGGGGTAGCCGCGATATGAGTAATTTTAAGCTGGTGCCACAGCCAATACTAGAGAAATGCCTAAAAAGCCTGGGTGAGTCAGAGCAAGAAAAATCCGTTTTGGCATACATCCTATCGAATCCATTTAATTTGACCCACGAAATAGCTGCGGGTGCAGGGGCCATCAATGTACCGCAAGTTGTTAAAGACCTGAGGCCAAAGTGCATCAAGTTTGGAATTGAAATTTTCAACTATCTGCCAGCGTGTAGGCATATCAATAGGCACGGTAGGCCATCCCAGCTCCATCGCTGGTATGGGGAATTTAACCCAGTAATTTACAAGCAAAGGCAAAAAGTTCTGACAGAAAACTGCGCAGAAATGTGAACAAAGATCTTACACCGAAAAAATCCAAGCAATTGGCGCTGCGCCCCTTTAATGCCAAGGGCTAAGGGTTGAGCGGCAAGATTGCGAAGGTAGGTTATTTAAAGTTCACATAAACGGAGTCACTGCAAAGCAGTTCCAATGAGCGAAGCGAGATTTAAGAGAAAGCGATCGGAGTTGCACGAATACGGAGGCAAATCCTATCCAATCAATGCTGATGATGAGTACCGGTGCATACCAATGTTGTTAGACAGATTTATCGAACAATTCAATCGTAGCCTAGAGCACCACAGCAAAGTGCTGTTACTTAGGGTTGATCTAAATTCTCACAAAGATTCAGAGGTGAGTAACAGAGATGTTGAAAGTCTGCTGCGTTGGCTTAAGCAATGGCTAAGGGGGCATTACCGAATGACAAATGTTGGCCACTTCTGGGTCGTTGAGAGAAGCAGGGCCAAAGGCATCCATTGGCATGTGGCCCTGATGCTTGATGGCCACAAGGTTCAGCAATCGCACTATGTCATATCGAAGATCCGGTATCGCTGGCAGGACTGCCTGGATCTGGGATTGGTGAAAATTCCGCCAAACCCATACTTGAACATTAAGCGAGGCGACAAAGAGGCTATTGAGAAAGCTGTTTACAGGTGCTCATACCTGACCAAAGAGCGCAGCAAAAATGCTCACATTCAGGGTATGAGCTACTCAGCCAGCAAGCTCAAGTCAAAAGCACTACTGGCAACCAAACGCAGTGCAACAGAAAACAATACTTAAACCATGAGGAGCACCAACATGAAACTATCATCAGCTGATATTCAGCAATTACAGGCGCTTAAGGCAGAGGCCAAAGAGTTAGCCAGTAAGGCATCGCAAGCCAGCAACAAAAAAGAACAGTGGCAGGATATCGAGACACGACGAGCAAGGGGCGAAGAAAGAGCCTTGATTCAGGAAAGATCTCGCATAGAGGCCCAAGCATCCATTGATCCAAGCCCCAAGCTCCAGGAGCAGCTGAAAGAAATTGAGTTGCAGCTAGAGGCGTTCGGCGCATCACCTTTTGAGGTTAAACAGAAGCTCCACGAGTTTCATAGTTTAATGACCAGCTACCAGGCAAAGGCAAAAAATAAGCGAGTCGAAATCACCGAGGCCAGAATACGCCTCCAGCAAGGGCAGCCAGAAGCTAAAATTGATCTCGATAACTTCCTCATGCACCTGGGTCACAAATCCTACCCAATGGCTCGCCGCAACCAGTTAACCGAAGGCCGATGGGTGGAAATATTTATTATCGATTACCTATTTGGTGGCCAGAGAAGCCTGGCGGAAAGCTTGAATAACATCTGGCGGCAGATTGACGCAGAGTTTGAATCATTGGAGGCCAAGTAATGAGTGTTGAATCTCAGTTAAATCAAATACAGCAGAACATCGATGGAGTGCCAACGTCTGACGATGATTACCTGAAGCGACTGCAATTCGCACAGGATGAGTACGGAAACAGGCGAATGAGTAGTGACCTGAACTACCGCAAGTATGTTGAGCGGGAAATGCGAAGGCTGCGCCCTGGGGGTGTTCAAGTGGTCAACCCCAAGATAGTTCACAATGATGAATAGCCAGAGAAAAGCGGCCCTTAGCGGTCGCTTTCCCCATACCAAATCGTTGCCCTGCCCCCTAATTTACTGAGTTATCGAGATTTACTATGGGTACAAAGAAGCGTTTGCCATCACTTAAAACAATTGAGGGCATTCAGCACAATCTTGAGCGAGTGTTCAGAGAGGCCAGAAACGGTGAGATCGAAGTCGTAGACGCCAGCAAGTTCGCCTACATCTTGAAGATCCTCCATGACATGAGCTCAACCAGAGAGCTTGAGAAGCGCCTTGATGATTTGGAGAAAAGAATATGAAAGCTAGAGTCAGGTCACTTGAGAAGAAAGCCCGCATTAAAGAGCCGGGGCTATTAGTAAGGATCGTAAAATATCGGCATGGTGAGGCTGTTCCGCCAAGAGAGCGAAAGCCAGGTGTCAGAGTCAAAGACTTTACCGGCAGCGGGCGCGAGCAAAGCGGCTAGCAAGCTTTGCTAGTCGTCATCCCAATCTAGGGTGCGACCATTATCCTCCTTCCTGCGCCTCTCTTGCTTTCGGTCATGCTTGTAAAGCTCCCAGGCAAATATGCCCATGAGTGCCCCACCGAAAATCAGTATCCAATCTCCCATAAAGAAACTCCATATTCTTAGCTGCGGGCTGTTCGACTACCGCTTTTGAGCGCTTGATAAGCAAAAAATAGCAGTTGTCACAGTTTTGTACCACAGGTGGGCTCATACTCACTCAAATTATTTCTTTGACTCTCACCGCAGACCGTTGATAGTATCGGAGCTAGTTGGTTTGCAGCGCATTTAGCTGTGTACAAATGAGTAGCGGGACGCCCTTGAAAACCGTTGAGGGTAATACCTCCCAGGGTTCGAATCCCTGCCCCACCGCCACGCAGTCAGCCGAGCTTCTAGAGAAATCCAGAGCTCGGCTTTTTTATTTTAATTATCAAAAATTTACCCCTGTTATACCCACCCAAAAAAGCCCCAACACTGACCTCTGAGGCGCCAATTCCGCCAAAATCTTCGCATATTCTCAGTTCGCGATTTCGAGGTTGGATTTGCCATTCTGCTCTAGCTGAGCAACAGCAAAACGTGTAGCCCAATTCGAGCTGACTTGATATGGACTAACTGTATTCGGGTAGATGAATGACGGGAGGATTGAGCTAGCGATCTTGCCAGGAGAGTGGCAGCTTTTGCTTATCCTTTAATGACTTCAAAGATATGTTGATCGCCCTGCCCTCTACAAGCGCAGTGACTTCCTGAGGCGATAGAAACGCAAGCTGAAGTCGGTGACCAATGTAACTCGAGCAGAGACCTTCCTTAGCCGCTATCTCTTCAATGGATTTGACCTGTCCAGTCAGTAGCTGGTGGAGCCACTGAAAGGCCTTGAGTACAGCTTTGCCCAATGTTGGATCTGGAGAGTTAGTCTCTTCAGTGTCAAAGGGAATGATCAGTTTTTCTTCTATACCAGCCCTTTTGAGTTTGGTTGGAATTGAGAAGTTAATGTCAGCCAGCTCTCGCTCCTTTGAATCAGGCCCACTGTGCAGGTGACTAATGAGAGCATATTGATTTAGTGAAACCCGTATCTCAGATGAGGACACCTCCACTCGAACGTTAAAAGTCTGGAGCAGCTCAATCTGAACACTGACATCTAATCCCTTAAGGACTTCAGCCGCTTTTTGGCCAGCTGTAAGTAATCGTTGCCGCTCCGTAGCCTCCAATTTGAGCTGATCAGCCATATTTAACAGCTGATGCCCACTATTGCTGAGTAACCCAGAAAGAGTCTTTAAGACTGGCTGATCGATTTTATCGCTGGGCACATTTACTACGTTACCCAGTTTTGAAATACTCTCTTGCAGCATCTATCAGCCAGAAACAAAGAAGATTCAAGAAATAGCGGATGGCGCCTACCTGAGCAAGGCTATTGATGAAATCAAAGGGTCCGGGTATGTAGTTGAAAGCCTTGTAGCAGCGCTATGGTGTTTTGCGCATACACAGAGCTTTGACGAGGCTATTCTGACTGCAGCCAATCTCGGGAATGACGCAGACACCACTGCAGCCATATGCGGGCAGATTGCAGGGGCTTATTATGGTGTTGCAGGCATTAACTCAGGCTGGTTAAATCGGCTTCACATGCATCAAGAGATAAGAGATCTGGCGTTATCTCTGCTAAACGAACACTCAGATCAAATGGAAGTCACTCACAGCAATACGGATCATGAATAGACAGCTAACATCAAATGAAAAAACAGCTATAAACAGGCTATATCAAGATAATCCAACTACCATTACCTCACTGTTTACTCGAAAGCCGAAAACAACAGATCGGGTAGCCTTGTTAAACAACCTGGCGTCTTATGCAGCTCTACCAGATATAGCACCGCTAATAGTGGCCCAAGATGTTGAACTACAGCAAGCGGTTTTGCGAAAAGCCACGGCGCTATTGGCCAAGCTTCCCCCACATGAGTGGAGCTGGCTGGATGAAGCTTTGCGGCGGCGCTTCTATGGCTATTCATCCCCCAAATTACAGCCCTGGTACAACTTCGCACCTTCACAACTCAACGAATTTAACTGGAGTGGACAAGAGCAATTAACGGCTCTCACTCTACTGTCATGCCATTTCAATGGCCGTGTTCGCGAAAAGGCGCTGAAACAGCTGGTTGCCCTCTCACCTAATGACGCAATTCCACTGCTGTTCGTTCGCGCCAATGACTGGGTAAACAAGATTCGGCTAGTTGCCTACACCTCGCTGTCAGAACAACTGGATGTACTGTCGATAGACCAGATACTCAAATACTTACTACTACTGGATCAGCTAAAACATCAATCCAGAACTGACCACCATGAACTGATCAAACACATAGAGAGCCATTTGGCTACGCCCGAAGCACAACCCAAATTGTTGTTTTGTGTAAGTAGTGGCAACCATCGTGAGGCCCGAGTGGCTTATGGCATTTGCGACAGGCTACTGTCAGACAAACAGCCGCTTTTGGTAGCAGCAAATGAAAGTCGGAATCCAATTATCAGAATCAAGGGGTTGAGCTTGGCACCAGAGGTATTGAGCGGAGATGAGCTGTTCAAGCATCTATGCCATAAACTGTCAGACCCGTTAAATGTTGTCCGTAAGCGATCTATTTACTTACTGGCAGAACAATATCTGGCGCAAAGCACCGGTGTACTGCGCGATTGCTTACTCGATACGAGCCGCGGAGTTAGAGAGTGTGCTCGCTTTTACCTGAAGAAACAGGGTGCAGATAATGGCCACTCCCTATACAAAAATCATTTAGCTCAAGACTCACCTAAACTTCTACCAGCTGTTCTAGGTCTCGGCGAAACAGGTAGTGTCTCCGACTGGCCACTATTGCAACCGTACCTTAACCATGCCAGCCCCAAAATACGGCACGCCACTTTGATTGCGGCCAGCAGATTTAAGGTTGAAGGATATCAAGATCTTTTGTACCAAAAATTAACTCATGGCATTCCTGCTGAGGTGAAAGCTGCAAAACAGGGATTAATTGGTACTGACTCACTCGACCTAAACCGCCTTAAGCAAAGCTTGGAAGAGGCACCTGACAACTACCAAGCCAAGACTGTCCGTAAATTGATCGAACGGTGTGATCGTTGGGAAGGGCTTATCGCCATATTAGTGTCTGACAACAGACCCCCTGACACAGAGGATAACTGTTTGGAGAAAGAGTTAACTCTGTGGTTACACAAACACAATAAAGGCTATTGGTTTATTCCCCCTAAGGAACACCAAGTTAATAATCTCAAGTGCTTAATGAATACACGGCGGCCTTCTGTTTTTAGTGACACATCATTAACAGAGATTAAAGGTATTTTGACGCTATTTTACGATTCATGATCGTTGCAAGGAGACTCTACTATAATCGGCCACTTCGCATTAAGGCGCGACAATGAACTTGCCATGTAAGCAAGGCGTAAGCATTGCTCCGAGGTAAAGTTCACATCGTTTGTGATTTCACTCATAGCGTTTAAACCAAGTGCCTTCAGCCGCTCAGCAATACCCTGTAGTTCTTCTTTCGCAATAGCCGGATACTCGCTCAAAACCTTCACAGTGTGTTCAAAGAGCGCTGACAAGTCATCGCCGATCTCTGCCGGTGAATCACCTTTAGCAGCCATTCTGGCGAGGAACCGGTTGAGCAAAGATCGACGATGCTTAGGTGCTTCCTCAAAATCGAGAGAAACCCACCTTTTGTGGTGAATAATGACAGGTTCAAATATATGCTCGCTGCTTTCGCGAATATGCCTGACCACCAGATAATCTGGTTGCTGCTCCCACACCGTTTGCAGGTTGGCAATTCGGTCCTTGAATTCAGCTGAATATCGTTGCTTCACCAAGAGCAACTGCCCCTTCTGATCTTCAAGTTGCATCACCAGTTGCTGGGAAGACTCCAGAAAATCGCAAGCCAACCAGCGCTTTACAGACAATAACGCATACCCGTATTCATCAATGTTCTTCAGCTGTTGCCAATCATCAATAGCAACCAAACCAAACTCTTTATTCTCTATGGGTTCACATATTGTTTTCTGACTTAGGCTTAACGAGCCCCACTGGTTAACTGAGGCATGCTTCAGCAATATTTGCTTACCTGGCATGAGCTGATTTAACGGAGCACCCTGCCACAAAGCGGTGTTTTGCCACGTATTATTCACCGAAAAACCACCACCGGGCTGACTTCTAGATACGCTGGCTTTATGTAAGTTGCCATCCGCTGATAAAAACAACATGGTCAACCCCAAGGCGCCGTTTTCAGATAGCCAGGATATTCCACCAAGACACAGTAAGTGGAGATCCACAACTTCACTATCACGAGCCTTATCCACCATATGTGTTGACTCACATTGTGCGTACAACTCAACGAGTTGCTTGAAAATTCTTGTCGACGGGTCCAGTCCCTTGTCGCTTTCTCGCCTCTCAACTTGCTCTGCTAACGCCAACACGCTATTAGCCATAGACTTGGCCCCAGCCGTTTTGAGTCTCGGCACCATAGCGAGCAACTCAATTAAATTATCGCTGCGTATATTGCGGCTGCCGTGGCCACAGAGTTTGACCACTTCCCACTTTAAATCCGCTTGGCAACTGTTGAGCTTTTCTTCCTCTGATTGTTGTTTCGTAATATCTTCCTGACGCAACCAGTCCGGCCAGTGTATTTCTTGCCTCATACAGGCCATATACAAAAGAGCCGCCAACAGTTTGTATTGATTCCCTCCCTGCTCCAGAACAACTGCTGCTATACCATTTCCATCCCCTATCACGGCTCTATACTCTTCCCAGGCTAGCTGGCAATGATCCTCTCTGCGTTCAAAGTCCAGATCTTTGGGAATCAGTTGTTCTGTAGGCACAGGGTCCGGAGACTGCTGCGAGTCAAATAGTTTTTCCCAGCGACTGTTCCACTGCTTCCATACGTATCGGCCAGCCAACTTGCCAGACTCACGTATCAGCTCCGGCAGCTCGAACACCGGTGGCGCATACGAAACCGATGGTTCGTCATCGAGATGTACCAATGCCGCTGCAACGATGTGTTTGCAGACACCAGTCGCCGGGCAGCTACACTGGCTGGTTTCAATGTGCTCCAGAAAAATCACTCCCTGGTGACCATCAAACTCAAACTTTCGACTTGCATCATCGATTTCAAGCCAAGTCAGTGGCGCCTTATCGAGGGACTTCCGGGCCCTACGCAATGCTCCAGCACTGGCAATCATTTCCAGCTGCGAAGAGTTAATCATCAGATTTCCATCTCCTTAGCCAGCCAGTCGGCAAACGTATCCGGACTTAGCGATGCCACACTCATACCTACCGCAGACAGCCGGGCAGTCATGGTAGTGTTGTAAAAAGGCTCAGAGTCCGCCGTCAGGGCCGTTATCCCTAACATCTTTATGCCAGACTCAATCATGCTCTTTCCCTGGCCAATCAACTCTGCTGGCGATGCTCCCTCTTCGAAATCACTGACAGTCGCCACAATGGTTCTGGATGGCTGTTCAGCCAACGATTCACAATACTGCCAAGCTTTCTTGATGTGGGTACCGCCTCCCATCTGGGTCGCCAACAACACTTCAACAGGGTCATCTGCCTGATCCGAAAGGTCCACCACACTGGTATCAAACAGAACCAACTTAAAATCCACAGAAGGCAACTTCGCCAAAATACCCGCAATGATTGCGCTATAGATAATGGAGTCCATCATTGACCCACTCTGGTCAATGCATAACACCACCCGCCAGGGAATATGCCTCTGATTCCTAGCACTGAAAAATACCCGTTGAATCATAAGCATGCGACGCTCCAGGTCGTAATGCTTTAAGTTATGACGAATGGTCTTTTTCCAATCAAGGTTGGCCATTACCGGCAGCGGTGAGCTTTGGTGGCGATTTAGCCGACCACTGATTTTCCGATCGAATACCGGTTTCAGCTTGGCGTATAGTTCATCAACCACTTGGCGGATAATGCGGCGCACTTCCTGAAGCAGTTCCGGTGACAACTCAGTCCGGATAGAGAGCAACTGTTTTAACAGTGCAAGGCTGGGCTCCAACTGCTGTAAGGCTTGTTTATTTTTTAACACTTCCTTGATGCCAAACTCCTCCACCGCGTGAGCCTGGATTTTCTCTCTCACTTTTGTGGGGAACAAGCGATCCGTTTTACTCAACCAATCCACTACCTGGAGCTGGGTATCGTCCAGTGTGCCAGAGGCGTTCATGCCTCGGCCTTCCAACCGCTTTTTGTACAATTGCTCAAGCACTTTATCCTGAGCACGCTGTGTTTTGCTCAACGACTCATCGGAAAGATTCTTATTAGCGAAGCGCCCCAGTACAAGGCGCCAGCGGCTCTCTAGCTCTCCAGCCAATGGTCCAGCCCCCTACTTCTCAGCTCCTCCAGCAATTCACCCCACAACTTTTGCGCCTGCATGACTTGCCGACCGTCTATCTCCTCATGGAATAGTGTTGGCGTAGTTGCCCAACCATTGATCGCGCAAAGCTGTGAACTGATCTGTTCAACATGTCCCGGGTCCAGGTGGCTAAACAGAAACCGAAGATCCGGTAGACCCTTCAGGAATCGCTCTTCGGGCCAGGTCTCAATTAGTTGGTTCAGCATAGCCAATACACTTCCCTGACCACTATCCTTGAGCCACTGAGGGTACACCTTAATCACAGTAGAAAGTGCATCGAACGCAGATTCCTGGTCAATCTCCAAAAGCTGCATCAGCTCTTCAACTACTTGCTCTTTGCTCGCTTCCCTGTGCTCCGCCAATATCGCTTTGCAAGCAAACAATAGTCCGGACGACAGGTCGCCAAAGCGAATTAACCATTGCAGCCGTTGTTGCCATCGGATGAGCCAGCTCTCCGCAAATAGCCCCTCAAACTCACGAGTCAGCTCCTGAATACTCAGCAACACACGCAAGCCGGCCTCCAACTCCAACTTATTGATTGTTGGCAAGGCAAACATCAACTGTTCCCAGGTAGCAAGCGAAAGCTTCCTCAACGGCTCAGCGTAGGTCTCAAATAGCGTTGCATTCACCTGGCGTTGCCTGAGCAACAAGGTCAACAATTGGGATAACTGTTCACAATCAGTACAGTCCGCTACAGCGCTGTCCAATAACACCCAGACACCCTTTGCATCCTGCAGGCTGTTCATGAGCAACAACTGGGTAAACAACCTCTGGTGCGATGCCAGATCTTCAGTGGTTACTTCATCCAATCGCTGTGAAATACGCTGCTGCAAGAGCTTATCCCACGTAGGAGCTTGCTGACTTAAGTCCACCAGTTGCGCTTCCACCCAGGGAGTCCAAGCATATTGCCACTCCTCGTGCTGCCTATTCAGATTGATTCCATCCCGCCAATTGGGCCCACTGCCCTTTTCGGCAAATCCCAATTCCAAAAATTGAGTCTGATACAACAGCGCGCGCCGCGTCGACAACTCCGGTGCCCCGTACAGAGAAATTTTGGTGGTTTTCTTGTTAGTAGAATCCAACTTGAACTTCAATTGCCTCAATCGCCGGTGCAGGTCTGCAACCAGCGGCAATGGTGGTTGATCGTCACTGACACTGCCTAACAGATTGCCGGCCAATCGCTCTTCAATTCTCGCGATCAGTGGGTTGTGTGCATGAAGCTCCCCTTTAACCAGGACACTTTGCAAGCCATCCATCAAGTCGAAATACCCCACCCGGCAGTGAGATCTCAGTCTGGCTAAACCAATCACCTGATGTGTAATGGCTTGTTTAGATGCGGTATTTAATGCGCTCTTTAAAGGTTCTTCTTCACTGAGCGAAGCAAGAACATCCAACAAGAAATGGTACTCAATACCTTCGGCTTTTTGCTGAGCCCGCGCTTTTAGGCTCTTGGAATAAAAACCCGGGGAAGGCATCCCGGCACTGTATCCATTACCGGCTCTGAGCCGATCTTCACTGTATCGAATCAGCCAACTATCCTTGTATTGTGCTTCTTCACACGCCTCTTCCGACTGGCGATCACATTCTGTGCTGAGCTGCATTAGGCCATAGCTGTGAAAACCACCAGTAACCACTACACATCGCTCACCGGGAGCTAACTGGCGCTTAATTTCCGACGCCATAAAAGCTTCTCGGGTAGCGTCACCTGAAGCATCCACCCCTTCTGCCGAATAGGTCATCCGAGCCAGCGTGCAGTAATCAAATACTGTTTCAAAAAACTGTTCGGCATCGCCGAACTCATTATTTTCGAAGCAACGCTCCCATAACTCATCGCCATGCCTGCAGCCAAGCTCGCTGGCTAACCTGGTGACATACTCACTGTGTTGCAGATAGGATTCATGCAAAAACCCTCCTCGAGCTTCGCCTTCTCGCTCCCGGTTCCAGCCAGGGTGATTAAGAGGAAGGTCGATAAATCGAAAGGGCTTATCTTGCTGACCAGCCCAACGCAGCGCCACCCATTCCGGGCTGGTATCACAGAGCGGGTAGAAACCATCGCCACCATAGAGCGCTACTGGTGGAACTGTTTTCTGGTCACAAAGTGCTGCTGCCTGCCGGTTAAAATCCACAGAACCTTCAATAAACACTTTGTCGGGTTGATACCGGTCGAGCAGTTGCTGCAGATAAAAGGCGCACGCCGGACTGTGGTGACGTATGGGAACCCAGCTGATATCGTCGGGATTCAGTAGCTTCTCCCGACTGGCGACCAACTGCCTGGTCAGTTCATCCACAAAGATTTACCTGATTGGAAAAACGCTTTCCATTTAGCGTCTTTTCTGGCTCGTTCACGCACAAACACATCTAGGTAGTGAGCCAGCTTTTTGCGCTCTTCTTCTTTATCCTTAATGACCACACCTTGCAGTTGTTGGGCAATATGACCAGAGTCGAGCTCGCCACCCATATAGTGGTGCTGTAAACAACAAGCGTAGGCCACGTTCACCGCTTCAGCAGTAGACAGTACCGCATCTAGCGACTTGACCGCTGCTTGTTTATCACCGCGCAGGTCGTTAAAGACCGCGACCAAAATATCCAGCAGGGCATCATCCAGTTCGCCAGACGGAGCAGCCCCTTCGAATCGCTTAGCAAGTTGAGATCGGATCAGCGTTTTTTCCAATTCAGGGTCACGGATGGGTCGCACCGTTTCAAAATTGAAACGGCGGCGCAATGCGTTGGACATTTCATTAACGCCCTTATCGTGCAAGTTGGCGGTGGCAATAATATTGAAACCTGGCTTGGCACTCTGTGCCCTGCTAAGTTCAGGTACATATATTTGCTTCTCTGACATCAGAGAAATTAAAGCATCCTGCACCTCTTGCGGGCATCGAGTCACCTCCTCAAAGCGGGCAATCGCCCCTTCGGACATGGCATTGTAGATTGCACCAGGAATTAAGGACTGCTCATTGGGCCCCTGCGCCAAAAGCAAGGCATAGTTCCATGAATACTTAATGTGATCTTCAGTCGTGCCTGCTGTGCCCTGAATAATTTTCTGGGAATCTCCGCTGATTGCAGCTCCTAGCAGCTCAGATAAAAGTGATTTGGCGGTACCAGGCTCACCCACCAGCAGCAGGCTCTGGTGTCCCATCAAAGTGACAACGGCTCGCTCTACTAGAGCGTCGTCTCCATAAAACTTCTGGGTGATTCCTAACTTTTTGTCACCCAAAATAAATGAGCACACGGCTTGACCCGACAATTGCCAGCCTGGAGGACAATCACCACTATCTTCCTGCCGAAGCCTGTCCAACTCATCTTTGTACAACAGCTCTGCCGACTGCTTGATCACAACAGACATTCCTATTCCCCTTTTACCATGGTGTCTTCTTTTCCCACTCGGGATCGTAGGCCGCAACAGCCGCCACTGCCTCATAGTCCAGCATTGCCTCAATCAGCAGACTGGGAGTTACTTTGTTTATCTGCAGATAATCATCATCCGACAACCAACCGTAATTAGTGCCATCTGTAAAGCCAACACTGAACAGTACCGCTTCAACATTTTCTTCAGGCACTACATTACCACTGAATTCCACAATCACTCGCAAATCCACGGCCGAGTAATCTTTGTAGTAGTGTGTAAAATAACCGCCGTCTTCAGCTTGACCTCGCTGGTAACCACGTTTGGTGAGAACACTGCGCAAAGTAAAGGTATCGGTTAGCCAACCTTTATGATAATCAAGCAATTTACCTTCTAGTGTAGCTTCCTTGAGAATATGCTCTGGGCGGCCAAATTGCTCGAATAGCGGTTTGACCTTCTCTGCTTTCAGATATTTCTGCCAGGCGACCCCCTCTTCTTCAGTCACCAGACTACTGTGAGCTACTCGAATCTTGGCACCCTCACTGGGAGAACGCTCTTCATCTTCCAGATCAATCAGTTCCAGCTCGGGAGTGATAGCGACACAGTACGACTCACGTTCGTCCTCGATCTGCCAGATCAGCCGCTGAATCATCAATCGCATAACCGGGTGCTCCAGCAGATAGCGTCTCCATTCAGGAAAGTGCCAGCAACGTTTGGTGGCCATAGCCTCGTAGAACCTGGCTCCCTGCAAGTCAACAACTTGTTTGAGCTCCTTTTTGCTGCTGGAGAACTCTTTTTTAGCTAGTTTCACCAAGTCCGCGTCATCGTCTTGGCGCGGCGCTGGCAAAGCTTTAAGAGTTTTTCCCTGCTCATTTTTCAGTATCAGTTTAAAAGCAGGGTCGAGACTGGCGGTCAACATTCGAGAGCCAAATTCAATAACCTGCTCGCCATTTGCTTCCAATCCGGCCGTGGGAATAGTGCGATCGGCCAACTCGTCTTTGGTCCAGTGATTACGTTCAGCGACTGCATCCACAAGCAGTTTCGCCTTTTCCTGAACCGACTTGGTGCGGTGGCGGCGGGCAACCGACAGCAATAACTGAATAACTACCGGATCGTCACTGCGAGCAACGGCGCTAAGCATGGCCTCTATCTGGTGGCGGCGAGTGTAATGGTCCTTCATGTAGCCTCTGATGGATTGCACCGCATCAGCGGCTCCCGCATACCCTACCAGCGCTAAAACACCCTTTTCGCTTATAGCAGAACCCAGATACTCCGCTTTGCGGCCCCGGAATAAAATCTGATAGGCATCTTCAAGGGTTTTATCGCGATACTCTTTGCCCCAGTCATACCGTACCCATTGCTGCCAGTTATCGAACAACTGTTGTTGATTGGCGCGAGCGTATTCGGTGGCTTCATCATCGGTGGGGTTAACCACATCTCGCGCCATAAACACCTGCAGAATAAAGCTACCCAGTGCCTCACGATCTTGCGGCTTGATCTGCGCCAGGTACAGATCGAACAGCGGATTACCTTCGGGTTGCTTCAGCTTGCAGGCCAATACAATCCACCACTTGGCCACAGCCCGATCAACCAGAGAACCATCATTCCAATGAAGTGGCGGTATTCCGTCAAAAGGGAACCATGCGAGCCCCTTTGGCATTGCTTTTTTCAATCCCGCCAGCGCTTCATCCGTTAGCACCTGGGATGACAAATATTCCTCAATACACTGCCCCAAGGTGTGCAGTGCGCTTAACATCGCCGCTTTTGGGGTTTCGCGCTTTTCCTTACGAGCCGCTTTCACCAAAGGCTCGACGGCTGCCTGCGACTTCAACTCTCCCAGCCAGTTTGCCGCAACGATTCGTTCATCTTGTTTGGACGAGGCCAAAGCAGCAATCACACGCTCTTCTACTAAACCGTACTCAGTGAGTGTTTCTCGGGCCAGTGGGCCATAGGTTTTGGCAGGTGACAAAGCGTATTGATAAATCAGTTGTAGGTACTTTTCTGGTATTTGGGGAAACTGACGCAGCACCAGCATTCCATAGCCCAGCTCATAATGTCGATACTGCTGGCTCTTACTTTCCACTAAACCAAATGCTTCATCCAGATACTGGGGGTTCTCAGCAAAAAAAGGCCAGATTGTAATGTCACCAGTTTCTACCAGGCGAAAATCGCTTTCCCAGCGAGTGGTCAATATCCAGTCAGCCAATGCCTTATCATCCATCTTATTTTGATGCATCAGCTCTGCTACTTGACGTAAATCCGTTATTTCATTTCCATGACTGCGTAACCAACGAGGAAAAGCACCATGAGAAAAGCTCCAGCCGTGATCTCTTTGTGCTTTGATATAGCGGACAATGTAACCGATTTTAAATTCAGGTTTATCTAACAACCCCGACTGGAGTATCAGGTTCTGTACGTCCCTGCTAATTTGACCTTTACCAATTGACAGAAACTGCAAAGCATCGGCAATACTCCGCCCACTGATGGACTGTAGCCGCTTATACTCACTTTGCAGATATCGGGTATGTCCCTGTATTTCCTTTTCCTTCCGGGCTCTTTCAAGCTTTTCGTAGGCTTGCTGCACTTGATTCGCTAACTGCTTCTTAAGTAAATCGAACCACTCTTTCGGCAACTCGTTATCCACTGACAACGACTCAAACCCAGGGATTTTCAACTCGACCGACTCAGTGCCAGCCGCCAATTTGTTGGCCAATGCATCATCGATGGCCTGAATCACCGACTTACTACTTTCAGTATCGCGTAGGCGAAGTAGGAATGCCTCTGCTTTGTCCTCAAGAAACACCGACAACCACTGTGCTAGCTCCTTGCGTTGGGCAACCGACAAGCCGCCAAAACATTCTTTAATATGTGCCAACAATTTATCTTCAGACACCTTGGCCAGCAGTAGCTTAGCTTTCTCCCGCACCTGTTTGCTCTTATCTGCTACCAGCGACACCACCACGGGAAGCACTGGATCCAAGTTGTTACAACTATTCAGCGCCTGAGCCAGAGTCACACGGCCACTGAAGTGTAATGACCCCAGTGCACCCACCACATCTGGCCGGGATAGCAGCGTAATGGGGTCCAGTCGTTTTACAAATTGATTCAGTAAGGTGTCAGCACTTCCCCAAGAGTCCGCCCTCTCGAGTGTGACCCGCAACCAGACATCAGTAGACACATCGTTATGCTCTGCCACCTCTATCAGCCATTGGCCACCAATAAATTCCGGTATCTTGACGCTTCTGTAGCTAGGACTCCAAATATTGTCCAACGAGCCAACCAAACCCTCCAACCAGGCTGGCAATATTGCCTTAGTAGGAACAGGATTAGACTGGGGTCGTTTTGAAAACGAGAGTACAGCACCTAAGCGACGGGCCACGTCAAAATCAGCTATCAACTTGTTGTTGCCAAAAGCTTTAAAGTGTTTAGCTACGAGTTCAGCTTTTTTCTGGTTTCGGTTGGAATGGTAAGAAATATAATTAGGCCCAAGGGATATACCAGCATGGTAAAACTGATCTGGCGTAAGGTTCTTCAGCACTTCTAGAACCTCAACATCCTCTCCAGTGACAACATAGTTTGCGATGCGCTTGGCCAGCCCTTTTTGAAAGCCGTCCAATAGCTGAAAACAGTTAGCGACGCTGGAGTGGTCCTTATGACCACCAAACCCCAAAAGTGTCTTTAGCACAGCACTACTCCCTATTGAAATTTTTAATTCCTCATCGCCGTTTCACACGACCCACGAGTCCGTTTAAAGCAAACTGTAGCTGCGTCTACTGCAAGTCTCAAGCAACTTGTAGAATAGCTCGTTCACTGAGACTTGTATTCACTGAAAACACTCTCTGAAACCCATGAACAGGGAAGTGATATTCCCTGTTATAGAATACGGTAATTCTTTCGAAAAGCCCGCCATCAGCGCCCTAAAAGAGGATTTATGGTTAGAAAAGGCCAAAAACTGAAGAGTTTCCCTGTAAATGGGCCATTTACAGGGAAATATACCCTGTTATGGATCTGAGACTAGCTAGCTGCTGACTGCCAGCACCGCCACGCAGTCAGCCGAGCTTCTAGAGAAATCCAGAGCTCGGATTTTTTATTTTTAATTATCAAAAACTTACGACCACTTCACCCTCTCCAACAAGCCTCAAAACTGACCTTAGAGGCGTCATTTCTGCGAACTTACCGCGTTATTCTCAAACTGCGATTTTGAGGTTGGATTTGGCCATAACCAGCTGATGTAACTCGGATTTTTTATTGCCAGACAAAAAATTTCAGACAGAAGAAACTGAGACAAATTTTTAGACCATTCAGGCAGCTGCGAACTCGGGTTGGATTTACTTTAAACAAGCAATCTAAAACCAAATATTTACCGGTTGATTCGCTTGAGCTCGTCAGTTTATTTATTGAATGTGCTCATCAACTACTGTTCCATGTTGAGCACTTTGCTCAGAGCTTTCTTTCCATACTTGAGTGGCGAACGTGAAGCACTTCGACGGTATCATTAACAATGCGGTAAAGGGCTCGATATTTGCCAATGATTAAATGGCGAATACCGAGCTGGATATCAGCATCTTCTGGAGCTATAGGACATCGCTCGGCCAATATATCCAGCTTTTCAATTGCCTCAATAATATGGAAATACCAGTTATGTGCATTTTGCGGTGAGTCCACGGCAATTTGTCGGTATCGAATAATGATGTCATTTTCTGCCGTTGGCTTAATTTCTACTCGATATTTCTTCAACGCTTAATCCCATACTTGGCTTCAAACTCTCTGGTGAATTCACTCAAAGGCCTGCCGGGCTCAGAGAGTGCCTGACGTATGTTTTGAATACTCTCGGCATAATCCGCCAAGGCAGCCATCCGTTCATACGTTTCTACATCTTGAACAACCACAGCAGCTTTACCATTAACCGTGAGGATTTCAGGCCGCTTGCTCTCGGCCAGCCGCTTAATGTGCTCGGCTGGTTTGCGGCTGAATTCTGTAACAGTGTGAATATCTGTACTTTGGAACATAAACGCCTCAAATCAGAAAATAATCAGATTATTAGCTGTTTTTACACTGTAGGCGGATGCATATCAAGTACAGAAAAGGCTGAAAATTGAAAATCTTCCCTGTAAATCGACCATTTGCAGGGAAATATACCCTGATATATCCCAGAGACTAGCTAGCTGCTGACTGCCCCACCGCCATACAGTCAGCCGAGCTTCTAGAGAAATCCAGAGCTCGGCTTTTTATTGTGAATACTCCACCGGCAGTCCCAGTAAATGTTTCAGCGCGGTGAGGTTGCGATTCAGCTTCTTACTGAAATTTTTACAGTCGCTGCCCGTAAATTCGGTGCGATCAACTGCCATCCCCATAGATACTGCTCCTCGCCAGGTTTACGAAAACCGTCTTGTCTACGTTTTCCTCATATATCCCTGCACTGACAAGGGTTTTTTACGGGTAAATGAACGTTAATTTCTCTTGATTTAACGCTTTGGGTTTGTATGATTAAGCCTGATATTTACCTTATGGAGTCCGAGATGGCGGAACAACACATTTCTGTTTCAAGTAAAGCCACTGCAACTACAGCACCTCGCGGTATTGAATCTGCGGGTGAGATTAACAAGGTTCTGAAAAACACCTACCTGCTGCTGTCTATGACACTGCTTGTCAGTGCCGCCGCCGCCTGGTTTTCCACAACCATGGAAGTCAGCCGTGGGCTGGCGCTGGGAGCCAGCATTGCTGCCATTGTTATGGTTTGGTTCGTACTGCCTCGCACGGCCAACTCTGCAGCGGGCCTGCCGGTGGTATTCCTGTTTACCGGTCTGCTGGGATTCTCCCTTGGGCCGATTCTCAATCACTACCTGGCCATGCCCAACGGCTCGCAAATCATCATGCAGGCACTGGGTGGCACCGCAGCGGTGTTTTTGATTCTGTCCGCCTATGTGATTAACACCAAAAAAGACTTCAGCTTTATGCGGGGCTTTTTGTTTACCGGCCTGATTGTTGTGTTGCTGTCGATGCTGGCACTGATTGTCGCCGGTTTTTTCGGCATTCAACTGACCGGCGCATTCCTGGCCATCAATGCGGTTTGTGTGCTGCTGTTTTCCGGCTTTATTCTTTACGACACCAGTCGCATTGTGAATGGCGGTGAGCGCAACTACATTATGGCAACCGTTGCCCTGTATCTGGACATACACAACCTGTTTACCAGTTTGCTGCATTTGATTGGCTTTGCGGACGACTGATCAAAAAAGCCCGGTTCGCCGGGCTTTTTTCATTCCCCCCTCCTTATGAAATTCTCCCTGATCGTATTAGGCGCACCCGGCAGCCACCAGGCTGCCACATCTGCGCTGAACTTTGCCAATGCCGCGCTTGCCAGCGGGCACCAGATTTATCGGGTATTTTTCTACCACGATGGCGTTCACAGCGGCTCGCAACTGCTGACGCCACCTCAGGGGGAGAAAACTATTCGCCAAGGCTGGAAAGCCCTCAAGCAACAGTACAATGTGCACCTCACTGTGTGCATCGCTTCTGCCCTGCGGCGCGGTGTTGTCGATAGCGAAGAAGCCGAACGCTACGATTACAACAGTGGCAATCTGGACGAACCGGATTTCAAACTGCAGGGCTTGGGAGAGCTGGCAGACGCCGCCTTGCAATCCGACAGGCTCATTACCTTTGGGCGCTAACATGAGTAACGGGCTTTTATTTGTCCTGCGCACCGCACCCTACGGTTCCAGCCTGGCTCGCGAGGGGCTGGAAGCGGCGCTCGCCGCCGCTTCACTGGGGCAAAGCGTGTCGGTGCTGTTTATGGACGATGGGGTTTTCCAACTGGTTAACGATCAACAACCGGCGCATATTGGCCAGAAAAACAACGGCGCGATGGCGGCGGCGCTGCCCATATACGACATCGAGCAGCGCTATGTGGATGCGCACTCCCTGAACGCCCGCAATCTGCCTGCGGACAATATCGACCGGGGCTTTGAAGTGCTGGACAGCAACGCCGTAAAAACATTAATGGCCAGCTGCCGCCATATTGTGAGCTTTTGATGATTCTGCACACCGTCAACAAATCCCCCTTTGACCATCAAGCCTACCAAAGCTGCCGCCGCAACCTGGCCTGCGATGACCTGCTGCTATTGTTGGAAGACGGTGTTTACGGGGTACTGACAGAACTGCCCAGCAATAAGGTATTTGCCCTGAGAGGCGACATACAGGCTCGCGGACTGAGCAACAAAGTACCGCCACAGGTTACCTTGGTGGACTACCCGGATTTTGTGCAATTGGCCTGCGATGCCAATGCCGTGCAGAGCTGGTACTGATGTCATTCGCTACCGACAAAGAGGGTTTTTTGATCAACCTTGAGGATTGGTCGGAAGACATAGCCATCGCCCTGGCGGAGGCGGAAAGCATTCAACTTACACAACAACACTGGGAAGTCCTCCACCTGTTGCGCCAGTTTCAGCAGCAGTTTGACATCTCCCCCCCCATGCGCCCGCTGGTCAAGTATGTGGCTCAACACCTGGGGCCAGACAAGGGAAAAAGCATTTACCTGACCAGGCTATTCCCACCCAACCCGGCAAAAATTGCCAGCAAAATTGCCGGGCTACCCAAGCCGGAGGGGTGCCTGTAAAAGATATGAGACTGGCACAAGAAACCTGCAAACCCTGTCGAGCCAGCTCCCCACAAGTGAGCGACCTGGAAGTACCTGCGCTACTGGCTCAACTTCCAGACTGGCAAGTGTTGAATATCAACGGCATTAACCAGTTACAGCGCGCATTCACATTCCGCAATTTTGCCAACGCCATGAACTTTGCCAATCAGGTTGGTGAATTGGCGGAGGCCGTCAATCACCACCCCGCTCTGTTAGTGGAATGGGGGAAAGTCACCGTCAACTGGTGGACGCACTCCATAGGCGGCCTCCATCGCAACGATTTTATTCTGGCGGCACGCACAGATGAGCTGGCTCTGCCGTAAAGCAATCGTTACAATTCCGGCAAAGCCCCCCACTGATGAGACTCTATGCGTCTACTGGTCAGCTGTAAAAACCGCCCCGGCATTGCCTTGGAAATACTCGATACCCTGTCCCGCCATCATATCGACCTGCGCGGCATCGAAGTCAGCAAAGGTGGCCAGATATTCCTGCGCTTCCAAAACCTGGATTTCGACACACTGCAAAAGCTGATGCCGGAAATCCGGCGCATTGGCGACGTCACGGATGTGGTGCGCGTGCCCTATATGCCGCTGGAACGCGAACAGAGTGAGATTCATACCCTGCTGCACACCCTGCCAGACCCGGTTATTTCCATCGACCAGCAAGGGGATATCAGTGTTGCCAACGGCGCTGCCTTAAGCCTGCTAAAACTGGATATGGAAGAAGCCAGAGGCAAACACCTGAAACAGTGGCTAAAGGGCTTTAACCTGGCCCAGTGGCTCAACAGCCCCGGCGAAGTCAATTGCCAGCTGGAGTTCGCCGGCTACCCCTACCTGGCCAACATCAACCCCATTACCCTGAGCACCGACAATACCTTTGCCGGTGGCGTGGTGGTGTTTAAGGATGCCGCCCAGCTGGGTCGACAAATAGCCGCCTGGAACAAGCACAGCGGCCATTTTGAATTTATTCAGGCCAAGAGCCCACGCATGAAACGCCTGCTGCGCCAGGCCAAGCGCATCGCCGAATTTGACGCACCACTGCTGATCACCGGAGAAACCGGCACCGGCAAGGAACTGCTGGCCAGAGCCTGTCACCAAAACAGCCTGCGCAACGAACAACCTTTCCTTACCATTAACTGTGCCGGCCTGCCGCAAGACGCCGCCGAAAGCGAGCTGTTTGGCCAACAAAACGCCGATGGCAGTATCCACAAAGGGGTGTTTGAGGTAGCCGACGGCGGCACCGTATTTATGCAGGAAGTCGCCGAGCTGCCACAAAGCCTGCAGGCCAAATTTCTGCGCCTGCTGCAAGACGGCAGTTATCGCAGGGTGGGCAGCGAGCAGGAGTTACACAGTAAAGCCAGAGTGATCTGCTCCACCCAGCAAGACCTGTACACAGCCTGCGAGCAAGGGGAATTTCGCGACGACTTGCTCTACCGCCTCAGCGCTTTGACCCTAGACATCCCGCCCCTGCGAGAGCGCCACGAAGACATCATGCCCCTGGCGCGTCACTTCCTGCGCCAGTACAACGCCGCCAGCCGCAGTCGGCTGCATCTGTCCGATTTATCGCGCACCGTTCTGGAAGGCTATTCCTGGCCCGGCAATGTGCGCCAGTTGCAAAGCGCCGTGCAACAAGCGGCATCGGTGGCTCAGGGAGTGGTGATCGAACCGGAGAACTTTCAACTGCCCGGTTACACCGAGGAGTGGGGCCTGGTGAATCGGGAACATGTCACCACCCTGGACGCCGCCATCAAAGGCTTTGAGTCGGAGCTGTTGCAGCGCCTCTACCCTGCCTATCCCTCCTCACGCAAACTGGCACAACGGCTGGGTATTTCCCATACCGCCATTGCCAATAAACTGCGCGACTATGATATAGGTAAGAAAGGTATTGGGAAGAACAGCACGGACAAAAAATCTGGAACTGTCAAAAACAGTCGTAAATAGCAGGTAGGATGGATTAGCCGAAGGCGTAATCCACCTGTTACGGCCAACACTTGATGACAATAGCATTATTGTATTGAGATGAGTTGGCGGATTACGCTGCGCTAATCCGCCCTACGGGGCTCTGTAGACAGTTTAGAGTCGCTTGGCTACAAACTCCTGAATAGTGGCCAGGTTATTGGGTTGTACGCTGTATCGTTCTTCGCGCTCAAACAAATCCGCCATATGGTGGGGCAGCGGCGGGTCTTGGGGGTAGCCGGCTTTGCGTACCGCTTCCGGGAATTTGGCGGGGTGGGCGGTGGACAGGCAGACCATGGGTACATTGCTGTTGCTGCGACAGGCGCGGGCGGCGTCTACTCCGGTGGCGGTGTGGGGGTCCAGCAAATAATCGCTGTTGTCGTATTCGGCGGCGATCACTTCCACCATGCGCTGGTCGTCGCAACGGTAGCTGGAAAACAGCTGTCGCGCTTTTGCCAGAGCGGTTTCATCCAGTGACGCCTGGCCTTTATTGAAATCCGCCATCAGCTGGCGAATGGCACTGCCATCGCGGTTGTACAGGTCAAACAGCAGGCGTTCGAAGTTGCTGGAAATCATGATATCCATGCTCGGCGACAGACTGTGTACCAGTGGCTGCTTACTGAAGTCGTTGTTGCTGATACAGCGGTGCAACACATCATTGGCGTTGGTGGCAATCACCAGTTGCTCGATGGGCAGACCCATTTGTTTGGCGATATAACCGGCAAAAATATCGCCAAAGTTGCCGGTGGGCACGCTAAAGGAAACCGCGCGATGGGGGCCACCCAGCGACAGGGCCGCGTGAAAATAATAAACAATCTGGGCCATGATGCGTGCCCAGTTAATGGAATTCACCGCTGCCAGTTGGCGGCCTTCCGGAAGGAAGGACTGATCGGCAAAACTGGCTTTCACCATATTCTGGCAATCGTCGAAGTTGCCTTCCAGTGCAATATTGTGGACGTTGTTTTCCAGCACCGAAGTCATCTGGCGGCGCTGCACATCCGACACTCTGTTATGAGGGTGCAATATAAAAATATCGATATTGTTGCAGTGCTTGCAGCCTTCGATAGCGGCAGAACCGGTATCACCGGACGTCGCTCCCATCACCACCACTTTCTGACCGCGTTTTTCCAGCAGGTGATCGAACAGATTGCCGAGAAATTGCAGGGCAAAATCCTTGAACGCCAGTGTGGGGCCGTGGAACAGCTCCATCACCCACAGGTTGTTTTGCAGCTGCACCAGAGGTGCGATGGCACCGTGGCGGAAGGTCTGGTAAGAGCGGTCAATAATGTCCTTCAACTCGACATCGCCAATCTCGCCATCCACAAACGGCTTGATAACTTCAAAAGCCAACTCGTTGTAGGGCAGCCCGGCCCAGGAAGCAATTTGCTCTTTGCTGAACTGGGGGATGGTTTCTGGCACGTACAGTCCGCCATCGGTGGCCAGGCCGGTGAGTACCGCGTCTTCAAAACTCAATGCCGCAGCCTGACCGCGGGTGCTGATGTAATTCACTGCAATAACTCCACTCGAATGCGCTGCACAGCACCGGCCACTTCCGGTAACGCCTCAATTTTTTCGATGGCTTTCAGCATCACCCCTTCGCGGGCTTCTGCAACCAGCATCAGTACCGGCACCTGGCCGTCCCTGATTTCAGACTCTTTTTGCACCAGGGATTCGATATCCAGATCGTATTCGGCCATCACCGCAGTAATGTTTGCCAACACACCCGGCTGATCCTTCACGGTCAAGCGCAGGTAACTGCCACAAACCGCATCTTCGATGGCCAGCACTTCCGGTTGGTTTGGGTGCAAGGCGTTATAACCCAGGTGACCACCGCGCCCATGAATGCCTTCGCCACCGGTGTCGACCGTGCGCGCCAGGTCAACAATGTCAGAAATCACTGCCGAAGCAGTGGGTTCGGCACCGGCACCGGCACCGTAGTACAGGGTTGGGCCAACCGCATCGCCGTACACGGCAACCGCGTTCATAACGCCATTGACGTTGGCAAGAATCTGACGCTCCGGCACCAATGCCGGGTGCACACGCAGTTCCACGCCAGAGGCGCTTTTACGGGCGATACCCAGGTGCTTGATGCGGTAACCCAGTTCCCGGGCGTAGGTGACGTCCTGGGGTTCAATTTTGCTGATGCCTTCGGTGAACACTTTGTCGAATTGCAGAGGAATACCAAACGCCAGCGACGCCAGAATGGTGAGTTTGTGGGCGGCGTCGATGCCTTCCACATCAAAGGTAGGGTCCGCTTCGGCGTAGCCCAACTCCTGAGCCTGTTGCAATACAGTGGCAAAGTCGACGCCTTTGTCGAACATTTCCGTCAAAATAAAATTGCCGGTGCCATTGATAATGCCCGCCAGCCATTCAATGCGGTTGGCCACCAGGCCCTGGCGCATGGTCTGAATAATGGGAATACCACCGGCTACGGCGGCTTCGTACAACACCGCAACACCCTGCTGGTCAGCGGCGGCAAAAATGTCGTTGCCGTGCATGGCAATCAACGCTTTGTTGGCCGTCACTACGTGCTTGCCATTGGCAATCGCCTGGTTCACCAGATCAAGGGCGGTGGTGGTGCCACCTATCATCTCGACAACAACGTGCACATCGGGATTATTCACCACATCGAAAATATCCCGGCTAACCTGCACACCAGAGGTATCGCAGTCGTCGCGGTCCCGGCGCGCGCCCACCTGAATGATGTCTACGGGAATACCCGCGCGGGCTTTAATGTCTTCTACATTGCGACGCAATACATTGAAGGTGCCGGAACCCACGGTTCCCAGCCCACAGATACCAATATTGAGCGATTTCAAGGTGCCTCCTGAGGCAGCGGTAAAAACGGGCAAAGACCTTACCACAGGGGCATATGCTGTCAATTACGTATTGGCAGTATTTGTTTAAAAGAATGGAATATTTGGTATTACCGTCATCCTGAGCGCAGCGAAGGATGACAATCGTGGGCTATAGCGCTTACAGCCCCAACACTTGCCCCAAACGAGCAGCTGGAAGGTAACCGGGAATCAAAGTGCCATCGTTCAGCACCATAGCCGGGGTACCGGTCAGCCCCAGTTTGGCCACCAGTTCCATATGGTTGGCAATGGCCGGAGTATCGCAATCCAGGCGCGGCAAGTCATAACCGGCCTTGGAGCGATCCATCGCAGCCAGGCGATCTTCCGCGCACCACACGGAGGTGATTTTGTGCTCTGACTCGGAATCCATCCCAGCGCGGGGAAAGGCCAGGTAGCGCACTTCCACGCCCATGGCATTGAGAGCGGGAATTTCCTGGTGCATTTTGCGGCAATAGCCACAATCGATATCAGTAAAAATATGCACCACCGCCTTGACATCACCCTGGGGCTTGTAGACCACCATATCTTCCAGCCTGGCCGCCTGAATCAGCTGCTTGCGAATGGGCGCGTATACGCTGTCCAGCCACTTTTCAATACCGCCGGGGCGGGTTTTGTGCAGATCACCCTGAATAAAATAGCTGCCATCTGCGGAGGTGTAAATGCTGGGCCCACCCACCACCTGCACGTGGTACAAGCCGTCGATGGGTGTGGCAATGATGTTGGTAAAGTTCAGGTCCGGGCGCCATTTCTTAAGGCCGGCAATGATTTTGGCTTCTTCCTGCTCAGTCACTTCTGCATGAGCAACTTGTCCATAAACAAAGAATGCAGTCAGTGAAAACAGCAACACAGTCAATAAGCGAACAAACTTCATAGGTATATCCATGTTAATAAAGCAAATGTTAGGGGGTGTAGAAGAACGCATCTGTTTCCGGCAAGATTACCTTATATAACTGATGTAAACCGTGCGCGGGGCACAAACCCGGAGCTGGGTGGAAACCTCTATCCCCTCGGATGATGCCTCGCATGCAACTCCTGCATTCGTGCATTGGCGATATGGGTGTATATCTGGGTGGTGGATAAATCGCTGTGCCCTAACAACAACTGCACCACCCGCAAATCAGCGCCGTGGTTAAGCAGGTGGCTGGCAAAAGCGTGGCGCAGGGTGTGGGGCGACAGCGGCTTGCTGATTCCCGCTGTTGTCGCACATTGTTTGATACGATGCCAGAAGGTCTGACGGGTCATTTGCTGGCCGCGAGTGCTGGGGAACAGCACATCGCTCTGGCGGCCATTGAGCAAATCCGAGCGGCCGTGGCGCAGGTAGCGCTCCAGCCAGTCCTGGGCTTCTATTCCCAACGGCACCAGGCGCTCTTTGCTGCCCTTGCCAAATACCCGCACTACGCCCTGGCGCAAGTTCACTTGCGGGATGGTCAAGCTCACCAGCTCCGACACCCGCAGGCCGCAGGCGTACAACACCTCCAACATGGTGCGGTCGCGCAGGCCGATGGCCTGATCCAGATCCGGGGCATTCAGCAGTCGCTCTACATCTTCTTCCGTCAGAGTTTTTGGCAGCGAACGCCCCAAGCGAGGGTTATCAATATTGTTGGTGGGGTCCTGCTGCAAATGGTTCTCGCGCACCTGATAGCGATAAAAACCCCGCAAACAGGACAGCATTCGCGCCATGGAGCGGACCGACAAACCCTGCTGTTGGCGATGGGCCAGGTAACCCTCAAGCTGACCTCTCTGGGCATGCAACAACGGGCTCTGTAACCAGGCGGCAAACTGCATGAGATCGCGGCGATAAGCGGCCAGGCTGTGCTCACTGAGCCCCCGCTCCATCCACACCGCATCCAGGTAGCGATCAATAAGCTGTTGGTTATCTATCGACATGGGTGCTACTTTACACGGCACTCAGTAATGGAAGCGAGTTGAAAATGAAACAGCCCCTGGAAACTGACCGCCTGATTATTCGCCCCATGGTGGAGAGTGATTTCGGTGACTATCTGGCTTACGCCCAGGATGCCCAAGTCATGGCCTTTATCCACGAAGTGGGCACCGTGGATGAAATTCGCCAGCACTTCAATGGCTATATGGCCCCCTGGAAGGGAGAGGAAAATATCTGGATGGGTGCTGCCGTCACCCTCAAAGGCAATAGCACCTTGATTGGCGATATCGGTTTTCGCTACCGGGACAAGGAAAGCGAAATTATCGAAATCGGCTACAAATTCAGCCGCCACCACCACGGCCGCGGTTACGGCCATGAAGCCATGGCAACCTTTATTGAGTTGATCAAGCGGGATTGGCCAGTTCACAAACTGGTGGCCTACGCGGACCCGGACAATACCCCGTCAGTGCGATTGATGGAAAAGCTGGGGCTGGAAAAAGAGGGTCACTTTACATCCCATTACAAGCTGGGCGGGCGCTGGACCGATGAAGTGGCTTATGGGTTGGTGGTTTAAAGCTGCTGGCTTCTGGCTACGGGCAGCGAGCGGGCAAACCGTCATCCTGAGCGTAGCGAAGGATGACGGTTACGCTGGATCTGCGCGCAGATCGAAGCTGTTAAGCAATGAAAAAGGGGTGACTAAAAAGCCACCCCGTTTACGTACACAAAAAAGCGGAAAACTTATTTGTTATCCAGCTTCTCTTTAATACGTGCAGAACGACCGGAGCGCTCGCGCAGGTAGTACAGTTTGGCCTGGCGCACGTCACCGCGGCGCTTGACTTTGATGCTGTCTACCAGCGGGCTGTAGGTCTGGAAGGTACGCTCTACACCGATGCCGCTGGAGATTTTGCGCACGGTAAAAGCGGAGTTCAGGCCGCGGTTGCGTTTACCCAGTACCACACCTTCGAACGCCTGCAGACGCTCGCGGTTACCTTCTTTTACTTTCACCTGAACAACAACAGTGTCGCCCGGGGCAAAAGCGGGAATTTCTTTGGTCATTTGCTCTTTTTCGAGCTCGGCAATAATCGGGTTCTTACCACTCATGGTTCGCTCCTCATTTGTTAATGGATATAAATGTCACTCTTTTTGAGTAGCGCTGCGCTAAAGAGGAAGTTCCCTGCCTGACGGCAAAGCGCTTCATTCGCCAGCTTGCGAAGATGTCAATCGGCCTGTTGAGCCTCGATCTCCGCCAATATTGCCTGTTGCTCATCGCTGAGCGGCAGGTCTTTTAACAACTCTGGCCGCCGGGTCAGTGTCCTTTCAAGGGACTGACGCAGCCGCCATTGTCGAATCTTTTCATGGTTGCCGGACAACAATACATCCGGCACCGCAGCCTGGTATTGGCCATCCATTACCGGGCGCGTGTAGTGGGGGCAATCCAGCAAACCCTCGGCAAAGGAGTCTTCCAGCGCCGAATCCTGGTGTCCCAGTACCCCCGGCAGGTGGCGGATAACCGCATCCATCAGCACCATGGCGGGCAATTCACCACCGCTGAGCACGTAGTCACCAATGGACCACTCCTCATCCACTTCCTGTTGGATCAGGCGCTCGTCAATACCTTCGTAACGACCGGCCACCAATATCAGCTTGCTCTCTTTCACCAGGGTATTGACACCCTGCTGGTTGAGCACCCTGCCCTGGGGAGACAGATAAATAACCTTGCTGCCGTCCCCTTGCCACTGCCGCGCCGCATCAATGGCCTGGCGCAGTGGTTCTATCAACATCACCATGCCGGGGCCGCCACCGTAGGGGCGATCATCCACGGTCTGGTGCTTGTCGTCGGTAAACTGGCGGGGATTGAAGGTTTTTACCTCCAGCAACCCGTTGCTTACCGCCCTGCCGGAAATACCGTAGTCGGTAATGGCGGCGAACATTTCGGGAAACAGTGTTACCAGAGCTATCTTCACTACTGCCTCACCGTCACTTGCCAGGGTATCTGGTGGATTACGCTTCGCTAATCCACCCTACCATTAAAAATCCGGGTCCCAGGCAACTTCAATTTCACCGGTTTCGCGATCAACATTGAGCACGAACTGATCTGCATAAGGAATCAACCGCTCTTTGCGATCCAGGCTGTCACCGTTGCCTTTTATCACCAACACATCGTTGGCACCGGTTTCCAACAGCTGCTTTACCACACCGAGGTTTTTGCGCTCACCGTTGTGTACGCTGATTGCCGTTAACCCTTCCAACTGGTGCCAGTAAAACTCGCCGCCAGACAGTTCGGGTAATACGTCTTTGTTAACCGCAACGTTCTGCTGGCAGTAACTGCGCGCTTCATCCCGATCATCAAGGCCGGCAATATGCGCAATCAGGCCTTTGCCCTGCTTGCGAAACTCGTCGAACTCGATTTCTCTCCAGCCCCCGGGGGTTTTTAACCACCAGGGGCCGTATGTAAAGAGATTTTCACGGGGCTCTGTAAAGGAGTTTACCTTTACCCAGCCTTTCACCCCGTGGATAGAAACAATTCGGCCAGCAACCATCCGCTTACTGTCGTTTGATGCCGGGCGCATTGTTCCCCTTCAGGCGCGTAAACGCCTTGGTATCTTATGCCTGGGCCTGTTGGCCAGCGTCTTTAATCAGCTGGGCAACACGGTCAGAGGGCTTGGCGCCCTGGCTAACCCAGTGGTTAATGCGTTCCAGATCAACACGCAGGCGTTCTTCATTACCGCGAGCGGTGGGGTTGAAAAAGCCAACGCGCTCGATAAAACGGCTGTTGCGGGCGTTGCGACTGTCGGCGACGGTCAGGTGGTAGAACGGGCGCTTTTTAGAGCCGCCACGAGCCAAACGAATGGTTACCATGTAACTGTTATCCTGTACAAAACGGGGCAAAAACCCCTTATAAATTAACGAGATAGACCAACAAAAACAAAACCCGGGCCAAATAAATCCGAGCCGTCTATCTCCGAAAGGCGCGGCATTATACGTATTTGTGAGGGATAAAGGAAGGCTTCGGGTTGCGGGTTGCGGGTTGCGGGTTGCGGGAAACGAGCAGATCGAGCGTAATTGTCATTCTGAACGCAGTGAAGACAAATTGACAGGAAAGTCAATTGGGCGTCGAAGACGGCTCGGAGAGTCAAGCACCAAGGATGGTGCGAGTCAATCTCGTGGTTGAGATCCTTCACTTCGCTCAGGATGATGGCGTTCTAGCAACCTGCTCGCGACCCGTAGCCCGCCACTCGCAGCTTTATTTTTTCTTAAACGGCAACCCACCCGGCATTCCGCCCATGGGTGGCAAATCGCCGCCACTCAAACCGCCCATTGGCGGCATTCCACCAGGCATATTGCCCATACCGGGCATACCGCCCAGGCCGCGCATCATCTTGGCCATGCCACCGCCTTTCATTTTCTTCATCATTTTGGCCATTTGCTTGTGTTGCTTGATCAGGCGGTTCAGGTCTTGAATGGTGGTGCCGGAGCCCAGGGTAATGCGGCGCTTGCGGGAGCCGTTAAGAATATCCGGGTTGCGGCGTTCCGCCGGGGTCATGGAGTTGATCAGTGCTTCCATTTTGCCGAACTGTTTGCCGGCATTGGCCTGCTCCATCATCTGCGACATATTGCCCATGCCCGGCAGTTTTTCCAACATGCTGCCCAGACCGCCCATGTTCTGCATTTGTTGTAACTGGTCGCGCAGATCTTCCAGGTCAAAGCGCTTGCCCTTCTGTACCTTTTTAACCAGTTTCTCGGCTTTCTGGCGATCGACCTTCTGCTCGACTTCTTCGATCAGGCTGAGCACATCCCCCATGCCGAGAATGCGCGAGGCAATCCGATCCGGGTGGAACGGTTCCAGGGCATCGGTTTTCTCGCCCACACCGAGGAATTTGATCGGCTTGCCGGTCACCTGGCGCACCGACAGCGCGGCACCGCCTCGGGCATCGCCATCCACTTTGGTGAGGATCACACCGGTCAGCGCCAGGGCATCGTTAAAGGCTTTGGCGGTGTTCACCGCGTCCTGACCGATCATGGCGTCGATCACAAACAGGGTTTCCACCGGGTTCAGCACTTTGTGCAAGTCCTGAATTTCCCCCATCAGCTCCTGGTCGATGTGCAAACGACCTGCGGTATCCACAATCAGCACATCCGCGTGCTGTTCTTTGGCGGCTTTAAGAGCGGCTTTGGCGATGGCCTGGGGTTTTTGATCCGCCGAGCTGGGTTGGTAACCCACACCCACTTCACCCGCCAGGGTTTCCAGTTGTTTGATGGCCGCCGGACGATAAACGTCCGCACTGACCACCATCACTTTTTTCTTTTCCCGCTCGCTGAGGTGCTTGGCCAACTTCGCCACCGAGGTGGTTTTACCGGCCCCCTGCAAGCCCGCCATCAGAATCACCGCCGGTGGTTGCACCGCCAGATTGAGGGATTCGTTGCTCTCTCCCATGGTGATTTCCAGCTCGCGCTGGACAATTTTCAGGAACTGCTGGCCGGGGTTAAGGCTGCTGCTCACCTTTGCGCCCACAGCGCTCTGCTTTACCTGTTCAACAAACTGCTTCACCACTGGCAGGGCAACGTCCGCTTCCAGCAACGCCATACGCACTTCGCGCAGGGTGTCTTTAATGTTGTCTTCACTGAGCTGGGCTTTGCCGGTGACTTTTTTAAGAGTTTGCGACAGGCGTTCGCTGAGATTTTCAAACATGGCCATTGAGGGATCACTGCTGTATTGAATTCAAGGGCGGGGAGTATAGCGTGATGCACCGCTACGCGGTAGCTGCGGGCTGGGAAGATCATGTCGTCATCGCGAGGAGCAAAGCGACGCGGCGATCTCATGCCAGGCACTCCGGACCAAGGAGATTGCCGCGTCGCCCTGCGGACTCCTCGCAATGACGGGGTTTCCCGCAACTCGCAACCCGCAACAGCGCGCAATGCGCACTTATTGATAACCCCTCGCATCTGCAAGGCAACTGTGCGACACTCGCCTTGCTATATATAAGGATGAGATACCGCACAACCATGAGCACTTTGTACGCTGGCTATGGGGCCATTGCCCTTTACATTTTTGCCTTTTTTTACCAGGCGCAAAAAGTGCGCGCCGCCAGCCACAGTAACAGCAGTTCACCGCTGCACAAGGGATGGCTGCTGGCCATGTGTGCCCTGGCAATCGCCACCCATGGCTTTACCGCCTGGCAGTTGTTGGCCAGCGCCAACGGCCTGGATTTAAGCCTGTGGCGGGTCAGTGCCGCCATCTTTTTTGTGGTGAACCTGATTGTGTTGCTCAGCAGCCTGCGTAAACCCTCACACAACCTGTTTCTGTTTTTACTGCCCATTACCATCCCGGTACTGGCCATTGCCCTGGTGAGCAGTGCCGGCAGCACACAGAGCCAGCCCGGTACTGGCACAACTGTGCATATTCTCAGCTCCATACTGGCCTACAGCCTGCTGACCATCGCCGCTTTCCAGGCCATGTTGCTGGCTTACCAGAACTGGCAATTGCGCCACAAGCACCTGAAAGGCTGGGTTCGCGCCCTGCCGCCACTGGAAACCATGGAAGCGCTGCTGTTTGAAGTGCTCTGGGCCGGGGTGATTTTGCTGAGCCTGGCGCTGCTGTCCGGATTTCTGGTATTTGAAGATTTGTTTGCCCAAAATCTGGGGCACAAAACCGTGTTCTCGCTGGCGGCCTGGGCAATCTACGCGGTGCTGCTGTGGGGCCGCCATGTAAAAGGCTGGCGCGGCAACACCGCTATCCGCTGGACACTGATCGGCTTTATCGCCACTGCCCTGGCCTACTGGGGCAGCAAGTTCGTCTATGAGGTATTGCTGGGGTAAACCCCGAGCCGTCATTGCGAGCAAAGCGAAGCAATCTCCGTCCAGTTGCTACCACACTTGCAAAGCCCTCTGCCACACTGGTCGAGATTGCCGCGGCCTGCGGCCTCGCAATGACGTGAGGGATTTACTGTCATTGCGAGCGCAGCGAAGCAATCTCCATCCAGTTGCCACCACACTTGCAAAGCCCTCTGCCACACTGGTCGAGATTGCCGCGGCCTGCGGCCTCGCAATGACGTGAGGGATTTACTGTCATTACGAGCGCAGCGAAGCAATCTCCATCCAGTTGCCACCACACTTGCAAAGCCCTCTGCAGTATTGGTGAAGATCGCCGGGCTTTGGTCACTCAAGGCGGGTTGTGCTGCTGCAAAAAACGATCAATGGCTTGCAATGTTTTCAGCCGGGTCGCACTGGTGGACAGCCAGTGGTCCTCCCCCTTCAGAGTCACAAGCTCCACCGGTTTTTTCGCCTTCTTCAGCCGTTTGAGCATACGCTGGCTCTGGCCAAAGGGCACCACCGAATCGTCTTTGCCGTGAATCAACAGCACCGGCGCCTGAAAGCGGTCGGCAAAGTGGCTTGGGGATATATCTTTCAACCAGTCGTGCCCCTTCTGCTCGCCACCGGTCAGCCGGTTCCAGTAGTCGATGACCCAATGACTGGTGCCGAGGCGCAACCTGGCGTCGCCCAGCATCGTGGGAATATCGGTTACACCATTGATGGCCACCACACAGCGGTACAAATCCGCTGAAAAGGCGCCACCGGCCAGTGCCGAATACCCCCCATAAGAGCCGCCCATAATGCACACTCGTTGCGGGTCAGCCTGACCACTCTGCACCAGGGTCTGCACGCCATCGCTGACATCGTCCTGCATCTTACGGCCCCATTCGCCATTGCCCGCCTCACGAAAATCCAAGCCAAAACCGGTGGAGCCACGAAAGTTCGGTTGCAACACCAGGTAGCCTTTACTGGCAAGATACTGCGCCAACCAGTCAAACCCAAAACGGTCGTAGGCCGCCGGGCCGCCGTGGGGCAGCGCAATCAGCGGCAGATTTTTGCGCTTTGTTTCATCAGTCGGGTAAGTCACCACCGCGGTAATATCCAGGCCGTCCCGCGCCTTGTAGCGAATTGCTTTTTGTTCGCCAACACCAACCACTGCCGGATATTCCGACAGCAGTTTCGACAGTTTTACCGACTCTGTATCAAACAGAAAAAAATTCCCGGCGTGGCCACCGCCGCTGACTTTGATAATGATTTTTTTCCAATCGTCAGTTGCCGACACATAACGGACATCGCCATTGGGGAAGGTGCTATTCAGGCGCTCGAACAAGGCCAAGTGCTTTTTGTCTTCAAAGTCGTAACGGGTAACAAATCCGCTGTATTCAACCCCAAGAAAACTCCGGTTAATATCTGTGTGCACCGCTTCAATATCCACCCCAGCCACATCCGTCAACGGCCCGGTCAGCGAGCCGTCTTCCAAACTGATACTGAATAGCTCTTTGTGTTGATTCTGCCCCAAAGAAATCAACTTTTTGCCATCGGCGGACACAGCCTGGGGGCCAACCAGCGGAGCTGTATCGGTTTTGCTGTATACGCTTTTCCACTCCCCGGACAGCTTCGACAAAATGCGGTATTCGCGGTTTTTCTCGGAATATTCCTCTCTCGCTAATACCTGACCTTGATGATCCAAAAACCAGTTTCTGGTGGACTTCGAGCCTTTGGCATAAACCTGCCCGCGGCCGGTTTTCAGGCTGACCCGGTACAAGTTGTAACGAAGATCTTCGTCGTGAGCCGGCATAAACACCTGTTCTTTTTTTGCGTCGAAACCCACAATCAAACCCAGCCCGATTTGTATTGGGTACAGATTGCGAGTACCCCGAAGCAATGTTTTTATCTTGCCCGATGCCAGGTTGTAGGCCAGCACACCAGTGATTTCCAAAGGCGCACCCACCGCATTGGCGCGGCTGGTAATAGAACCGTAAATCAGCACATAGTCATCGGAAATAAAAGCCACATCGCGGGCCTTGAAATGACTGACATCCACCGCTGCCTGGGGCTTGGCGGTTTGTGCATCGGCAACCACCATATAGTCCTTTACCCCCTCCCGGCGAATAAAGGCGTAGCGCTCACCGTTCGGCGAAATGGACAACGACCGGTACTTGGGCAGCAGTCCGTAAGCTTCAATGGCTGTAGTTTCGGCAAATAGCGGCTGAACAACAAACAGGAAAAAGAGGGTCAGGAAATAACGAACGAGGGTTTTGGCTGGCATGGTGTTTCCTCCTTGAATTTAGGTGGTAGAGGTTTTGGGGTTTTCTTTATTTATGGCACTGCTGTTTACGCAATGGAGCATACAATGAAAATATACAGCCAAAAGACAGCAACTGGAATCAACTGTAACGATGCGAGCACGTATGAAGGATAAATATTTACTGAAAGGTAGTGTTCATAAATCTGTGTCATTTCCTTACACTGAAAAATCAGGAGATGACTTATGTCCAAAGAAATCAACTTCGACGTCAATGAAGCCCTTGCTGCCCTGCGCGCAGGCAAGGAT